>CAXAVJ010000181.1:0-1503 GCA_963972065.1 uncultured Rhodospirillaceae bacterium | reverse complement strand
GACCGACGAATAGCCCGCGACGCCGGTCCCGGACAGGTCCGTTTCGGAAATGCCGTTGGTCGCCGTGTCGCCCTGGCCCAGCCACAGGGTGCCGAGCCGTTTGTGGGTGAAATAGACTTCGGCGGCTTCTTCCTCGAAGCTTCCTGCTCCGGCAGTTTCCGTGGAGGCGCTCATCTCGTTCGACGGGTTGGAGCGCATCAGCACCACGAACTGCGTACCCACGGACCAGTCTGCGTTGATCGTGCCTTCCGCGTTCAGGAAGATTCGCGTCGAATCGTTTTCATTGTCGACATGGCGGTACATGCCTTCTTCGCCGTCGTTGACGTACAGGAACGCGCGGTTCAATTGCCCGCCGATCGTCAATTCCACGGGGCTGTTGTTCGTGATCGACCCCGCATGGGCGGAGGCGGGAATGCCGACGGCGGCGGTGCTGAGAGCCGTCGCGCACAACATGGCGGGAAGCAGCCGGTATATTTTCGATGGTGTCATTTCGTCCTCTCGACAATTTGCGTCATGTCCATCGTGTTCTTGGCGACGGACGGTTGATACGAAATCGCCACAGCGGAGACCGCTCCTCCGGCAAACCTCGACCGGTGGAAGGACGATCATCGACGGCAGGTTTCCTGACTTGCGGGGGGGCTGACCGACCGCCTTCCCGGGGGCATCCCCAGTGGCCATCATGGCGGGTCAGATATCCGCTTACAGTTGCGAGGACAGTCCCGGATTTGGCGGGGTGGTTGCCCCGCCGCACCGGATTCCCTTTTACCCCCGGATATCCGGGGCACCGTCGAAAGAAGTCGTATCAGTATATCCATATGCAGGCAATGGGCCTTCAAAAAATGTTATAACATAACAAAATTAGAAAGCCACAATTAATCGCCTGTCGGCGGGTTTAAATGTTCGTGTCGAGTGGTCTCAGGTCCGCCGGGGAATCAGCGCCCAGATATCGACATCCAGAACCACGGCCGGGTGGTCCTTGCCGTCGGCGTCCGTCAGGGGGAAATCGGCGCAGGGATGGTCCTTGGCCGCGACCAGGCGCAGGCGCAGTGCGCCGGCATCGTCACAGCCGGGCAGGGCGGCCTTGTCCAGCACTTCCGACCAGGCATAGACCGTATCGCCCGCGAACGAGGGGGCCACGTGCCGTCCGCCGTTGATGGCGGCGATGTGGAAGGCGTTGGCCAGGCCGTTGTAGGACAGCCCCCGGGCCAGGGAGATGATATGCCCGCCGTAGATCAGGCGCTTGCCGAACCGCCCGCCTTTCTGCGCGTGCAGGTCGAAATGCACCTTGGCCGTGTTCTGGTAAAGCCGCGTCGCCAGCATGTGTTCCGCTTCTTCCAGGGTCATGCCGTCGACATGGTCGATCTTCTCGCCGACTGCGTAGTCGTCCCAGAAATGGGCGCTGCCGGCGGCGATCTCGTCATAGGCGGCAAGATTCAGGCTTTCCGGTAGGGCCAAATCCTCGGCCGCGACGGCGGCGGGCAGGTCGGGGATCAGGGGGGCGGG
>CAXAVJ010000180.1:0-1597 GCA_963972065.1 uncultured Rhodospirillaceae bacterium | reverse complement strand
AGCAGCGGAATCATAATCCGCGTGTCGGGGGTTCGAGTCCCTCCTCCGCTACCAATTCCCAAGCCCCACGACCTGAACCGGTTGCGGGGCTTTTCATTTGAATGAATTTGCATTTTCGACAAAAAAACGATATGCCCTGCGCCAAGAGCACGATGGCTCTTATTTCCGACGCTTAATTTCCGACAGATGACCCCGGGTTGGCCGAATTCGGCCCGTCCTTAAACCTGTCCAACGGAGGCCTCCACATGGCCGGCAAGAAATCCAAGGGCAAAGCGCCTCAGTTCCTCATGTTCAACGTAACCTACGGCGACGGGACAGTGACCTCGAACCGCCGGGTGTCGACGGATCTGCTCGACCAGTCCTATGGCGATGCCCTGGAAGACCTGGTGCGCGCCGCCATCGAACAGCAGGACAACGACATCGCCGAGCGGTCGGGCCAGACCCGCGCGCCGATCAAGTCCATCGCCAAGGCGTAAAAGGCCGCCCGCCGCCGGCGTGGCCGATCGCGACAGGAAAGGCAGGCCGTGTGGCCTGCTTTTTTTCGTCCTGCATCCCTGCAAGTTGTATACAATCCAAAACGCTGGGAGGCAGGCAGGGGCGGACGCTTTTCCGTCCCGAGGCTTTTCCGGCACGCCCTCGTAACCGGATAACGCCAGCGTGCAGACCGACAATCCCGCCATCGCCAGACAATTCGAACGGTTCGGGCCGTCCTATCGCTGGTGGGCGACGGCCTGCGGCATGCTGGCGTCGATGACGATGGTGCTGTCGTCGACCATCGTCAACGTCTCGATCCCGTCGATCATGGGGGCGTTCGGTATTGGTCAGGACCTGGCGCAATGGGCCTCGACCGCGTTCCTGACGACCATGGTAGCGAGCCAGTTGCTCAATTCCTGGACCTCGCGCTTCATCGGGCCGCGCAACACCTGTCTGATGGCGCTCGGCGTGTTTGCCGCGGGCGCCGTGCTGGCGGCGGTCAGCCCGTCCATCGAGGTGCTGATCCTGGGCCGCATCATGCAGGGGTTCAGCGCCGGTCTGGTGCAGCCCCTGGCGCTGGCCACGGCGGTCGCCGTGTTCCCGCCGGAACGCCGGGGCCAGGCCGTCGGCACCGTCGGCATGGGCATCGCGCTGGCGCCCACCTTCGGGCCGCTGGTCGGCGGCGTGACCATCGACCTGGTGACCTGGCGTCATGTCTTCATCGTGCCGCTGCCGCTGGTCGCCTTGTCGGCCATCATGGCGCTGACCTTCATGCCCGCGCGCAATCCCCTGGAAAAGAAGCCGAGCTTCGATTGGCCCGGGTTCATCCTGCTGTGCGTGGCGCTGATCACGCTGATGGCGGGGATCGGCAATGCCCAACGCTGGGGCTGGGAATCGGCCAAATTCCTGTTGTTCATGCTGATCGGCATTCTCTCGGCGGTCCTGTTCGTGGCGACTCAGTTGCGCTCCAAAAGCCCGCTTCTCGACCCCAAGCTGTTTCTCGATGCGCGCTTCGCCTCGGCCGTGGCCGTGGCCTTTGCCTTCGGGCTCGGTAATTTCGCGACCAATTATTCGATCCCGCTGTTCACCCAGACCATCCAGGGCTACACGGCGACCAAGGCGG
>CAXAVJ010000179.1:0-1661 GCA_963972065.1 uncultured Rhodospirillaceae bacterium | reverse complement strand
AAAGCTGCTGCCAAGAAGCCCGCGGTGAAGAAGGCTGCTGCCAAGAAGCCTGCGGTGAAGAAGGCTGCTGCCAAGAAGCCCGCGGTGAAGAAAGCTGCTGCCAAGAAGCCCGCGGTGAAGAAGGCTGCTGCCAAGAAGCCTGCGGCCAAAAAACGCGCAGCAAAGAAATAGGCAGGACTGGCGCGTCCGGCCCTTTTCAGGGCCGGATGATGCCCTTGCCTGTTTTGGTGCCTGATCCCGCAATCATGCGGAATTTTCCCGTCGTGTCAGGGACTGTTTGATCTTGCCCTCTCCGCTCTTGATCTGAGAGGACGAGTGGCGGGGTGGTGTTTGATTATGCCGTTGGCCGAACATGGCGATGACGGTATTTCGTTTGTCATCCCGGCCGGGATCAGGTTTCGTGGGGCAACGGCGTGCCAGCCTTGATGTTCCAGAACAGGACGCGGACATCGTTGTCCGTGACGTCGAGCAGCGACGCCGCCCCCGTCGCCATCTTGGCCTTGCCCGCCGCCTGATGGCCGGCGAGGCCTTCCGGGGTCAACGCTAGAAAATAGCGCAGGATGCCGTTGGAAGAGCAGATCAGTACTGTTTCGTCCGCGCCAAGCCGATCCGCCAGTTCTGCGGTCAGATTGCGGAGGTTACGCGTCACCGTCTCGGCGCCGGGCATCCAGCGGGCGGTTTCCGTCGGCCAGCGGCTTTCTTTCTCCCAGGCGTTCAGTTCGCGCGCCGCCGCCGGGCCGAAGCGGGCGACGATGTCCTGATCGCTCAGCCCACCCCAGGCGCCGTAATCGATTTCCGTCAGCCGCCGATCGGTCTCGGCCGCACCCGAGGCGGCGATATCCGCCATGACAATTTCCACATGCCGACGGGTGCGCTTGAGCGGCCCGCAGACGAACAGTGTGGGACGGATTGCAGCCCCCTTCAATTCAGTGGCCAGCGCACGGGCTTGGTCCTCGCCCGCGGCGGTCAGGGGCAGGTCCTCGTTGGCGCCGACGCGGACCGGCGTCTCACCCGTTTCGAAAGTGTTGCCGTGACGGACCAGCAGAAGTTTCATGAACGGACGGCGCCCGTGCCGTCATAGGCGGTCAGCAGTTCGCCCTCGCGGGCGATCAGGTCTTCGGCGGCGGCAAGGTCGGCGGGGCTGTCGACTGACCAATGTGTACGCCCGGCGTAATCCACGGGCACGACGCGGATGGGGATGCCGTTTTCCAGGGCGCGCAGTTGTTCCAGGCCCTCGGTTTTTTCCAATGTACTTTCCGGCAGGTCGACGAGCCCGGCCAACGTCTCGCGCCGATAGCCATAGATGCCGACATGGCGGTAAATCGGGGCAGCTGCGGCGCGGCGAAAGGGGATGATGACCTTGGAGAAGTAGAGCGCGTTCGACCGGTTATCCAGAACCACCGTGGTGCCGCTGGCCGGGCTGTCCTTTTTGTGGGCTTCGAGGGCGGCGAGCTGCGCATCGCTGAGCGCCACCGCCGGCGTGGCGATGCGCACATCCGGATCGGCAAAGGCATTGGCCACGGCGGCGATCACCCAGGGTGGGGTCAGCACCGCGTCGCCTTGCAGGTTGATGATCACGTCCGGCGGCGCATCCATGGCCTGAGCCGCCGCATGGGCGCGCTCCGTGCCGTTGCGGCAGCCTTCCGGCGTCATCACCGCTT
>CAXAVJ010000178.1:0-1712 GCA_963972065.1 uncultured Rhodospirillaceae bacterium | reverse complement strand
GTCGGGTCTATCCGGCACCCTGCCCAACACGACGTATTCGACAAGCCTGTCCGTGGTCGACCTGACCGGCGTGGGCGCGCGCGCGGTGGGTCTGTTCGGCGGCGTGTTTTTGATCCTGTTCGCGTTCTGCCCGAAAATTTCCGCCTTCCTGATTTCGATCCCGTCACCCATCGCCGCCGCCTACATCATGCTTCTGCTGATCCTTCTGTTCATGCACGGACTAAAATTGGTGACCGAGGACGGCCTGACCTTCGAGAACGGCATGATCGTCTGCATCTCTTTCTGGCTGGCCGTGGGTTTTCAGGAACAGGCGATTTTCGCCGGCTACCTGCCGACCTGGGCGCGGGAACTATTCGACAACGGCATGACTGCGGGCGGCATCGTCGCCATCGTGCTTTCGATATTGGTCGGGTTCAAACGGGGCCGGGTAAAGAGCCTGCAATTGACGCCCGGCCTGTCGTCAATTCCAAAGGTGCAGGAGTTCCTGACCGAAGCCGGCACCAAGGCTGGCTGGGACCACCACGCCATTATGCGCCTGGAACTGGCGGGTGAGGAAGCCATGCTGTTTCTCATCGGCCGGCTCGATGAGAGCGGGGACAGCGGTAGTGCACGCCAGATCCGCGTGTCCACGCGGCGGGTGCACGAGCAGATCGAGGTCGAAATCCTGTCCGGCGCCGTGGATGGTAACCTGGAACAAGCTGTCGAAGGGATTGACCGGCAGTCGCTGCCGCACGCCGATGACGTGGGCCTGCGTATCCTCAGCGGTCTCGCCGAGCGGGTGCGCCATGAACAATTCTACGGCGTCGATGTGCTGCTGCTGACCCTGGACAGCCGGCCGCTTTAGGCGCTGCGCCCGTCCGGGACGGCCAGCAGGTGGTTGTCCCAGGGGAAGCCGTGGAGATTACCGCGTCGTGTTGCCTGATCCGGGCTGCCGACCACGAAGGCGCCGGTGCCGCTGGTCAGCACGAAACTGCCGTTGGCGGGGCCGGGGGCCAGACCGCAGCCGTCGGCGATCACCACATTACCGGCCAGTTCGCCCGTCAGGGTGTTCCAGAACAGGACCCGGTTGCCGCGCGGGGCGCTGACCGCCGCCAGCTTCCCGCCTCGGTCCACGGCGACGGAGCCGCAATAACCGTTGAGGTTCATGGTCGTCGCCTCGGGGGCGTTCAGGTCTTCGATCCGTCCTGATCCGGGCCGATGCAGGCCGACCAGCGTCAGACCGTCCGTCGCCGGGCCCTGGTCTTGGCAGGCAAACACCACGCGCCCGTCGTCAAAGACCGCGAGGTGGCGGATGCTCAGCTTGTGGCGGCGGTCGTTGGGGTAGGCGATGCTGTCCTCCAGCTTCCCGCTTTCCAGGTCCACATAAGCCAGGTTGGGCGCCATGGTGCCCAGGTTCAGCTTGGCGCGGCCGCTGTCTGGATGAGTCAGGATGCCGCCGTTGGCGACGGCGGCGGTCCGGCCGTCCGGCATCAGCACCAATTCGTGGCAGCCGACCCCATGGCTCGGCAGTTCCGCCACGCGCTTAAACCCGTCGGTGGCGTCATAGACGCCGATGCAGCCGCGGGCGTTGTCGTAATCGTTTTCCGTGGCGAACAGGTGGCGGCCCGTGGGCTCGAACACCGCATGGCCCTGGAAGTGCCGCCCGGCGGGAGCGTGGAATACCCGGGCCGGCCCGTCGCCGTCGACGGCGAAGGCGGCGGCGAAGGGGCCGG
>CAXAVJ010000177.1:0-1733 GCA_963972065.1 uncultured Rhodospirillaceae bacterium | reverse complement strand
GGCGACCACGGCAAGCCATTGATCGACGAGGTCTGGGCCCGCCATGGCAAGGCCCGGCCGGTCAACGTGCTGACCCATTGCAATGCGGGCTGGCTCGCCACCGTCGACTGGGGCACGGCCCTGGCCCCCATCTACAAGGCCCATGACGCGGGCGTGGCGGTTCATGTCTGGGTCGACGAGACCCGGCCCCGCAATCAGGGGGCCAGCCTGACCGCCTGGGAATTGGGCCAGCACGGGGTGCCCCATACGGTGATCGCCGACAACGTGGGCGGCCATTTGATGCAGCACGGCCAGGTCGACCTCTGCATCACCGGCACGGACCGCACCACGGCGTCCGGCGACGTGTGCAACAAGATCGGAACCTACCTGAAGGCGCTGGCGGCCTATGACAACAACGTACCGTTCTATGTCGCCCTGCCGGGCCCGACCATCGACTGGACGCTGCATGACGGCGTCAAGGACATCCCCATCGAGCAGCGCTCCCCCGACGAGGTCACCCGCATGACCGGGCGCACCGACGGCGGCGAGATCACCACCGTGACAATCACCCCCGACGGCTCGCCCGCCGCCAATTACGCCTTCGACGTGACGCCCCGGCGCCTCGTCACGGGCCTGATTACCGAACGCGGCGTCGCCCGCGCCACCCCCGAGGGCCTTGCCGCCCTTTACCCGGAGAAAGCCCAATGAAGCTCTACTACCGCCCCGGTGCCTGTTCCATGGCCGTTCATGTCCTGCTCGAGGATCTGGGCGTCGACTACGAAGCCATCGCCGTGTCCGACGAGGTTCTGGCGTCCGAGGAATACAAAAAGACCAATCCGCGCAACCAGGTGCCGTCGCTGGCGACGGAGGACGGCCTGCTGACGGAAAGCGTCGCCATCATGCTGTATTTGTCCGACAAGTTCGGCGGCAATCTGACTCCGGCGCGGGGGACCTGGGAGCACGGCCAGATGATGATGATGCTGATGTTCATGGCGTCGCAGGAACACCCCGCCTTCGCCATCAACATGCGGCCCTTCCGCTGGACCGACGATGAAAGCGCCCATGCCGGCATCAAAGCCAAGGCGGAACAGAACTGGCTGGCTTGCCTGACCCGCACCAACGGCTGGGCCGAAGGCCGCGAATGGCTGGTCGGCGACAAGATGACCCTGGCCGATTGCCTGGCCTGGGTGCATGCCCGCTGGGGCCTGCGCTGCACGCCCAAAACGCCGGACGGCTTCCCGGCCCTCTGGGCGCTGGCCAACCGGGTCGATGCCCATCCCGCCGCCCAGCGGGTGATGGCACAGGAAGGCATCAAGCCGCTCGCTTAACGCGGGCCGGCGGGGGAGGAGACAGGCATGAAAGTCGTCATTACCGGGGGCTGCGGCTTCCTCGGCCAGATGATCGCCAAGGCGATCTTGAAACGCGGTGAACTGCGCGGCCCCGACGGCAAACCGGCCGAGGTCGATGAAATACAGCTGTTCGACCAACTGGCCCCCGTGACGCCCTTTGCCTGGGCGGACAAGCGGGTGACGACCGTCGCCGGTGATATCTCGGACAAGGCCACGGTCGCGGCCCTGGTCGACCGCGACGACGTCTCCGTGTTCCACCTCGCCTCCGTCGTCTCGGCGGGCGGCGAGAAGGATTTCGACATGGCCATGCGGGTCAACCTCATGGGCGGGCTGAACATCCTGGATGCGGCCCGCGCCCGGGGCTCCGCCCCCCGCCTGGTGTTCTCCTCGTCGCTCGCCGTGTTC
>CAXAVJ010000176.1:0-1758 GCA_963972065.1 uncultured Rhodospirillaceae bacterium | reverse complement strand
AACCCCTGACCTCGTCATTGCGAACGACGCGCTCTCCCAACTGAGCTACGGCCCCATCAGAATCCCGGCCAAGCGGGCTTCCCGGGTGAGCCGCCGGCATCGGAAGTCGATCCGGGCAGGCGGCCATTTTGGGAGGCCGGATAATGCTTCCGGCGATCCGCACTGTCAAGCCGCGGTTTCAGCCTAAAACCTTGCGGCGGCGGGCCCTTGCCCCTACGTTTGTGCGGCCTCGGCCCGCACATTCGGAGACCAACATGGACGTCATCACCGGCCCCGTCATTTCGATCCTTCTGATCGCCCTCAACCTTTACACATGGGTCGTCATCATCGGCGTGATCCTAAGCTGGCTGGTCGCCTTCAACGTGGTCAACACGTCGAACAAGTTCGTCTACATGGTCGGCGACTTCTGCTACCGGGCGACGGAACCCCTGCTCGGGCGGATCCGCAACTTTCTGCCCAACCTGGGCGGGCTGGACATTTCGCCGGTGGTGCTGATCCTGGGGCTCGTGTTCCTCAAGGAATTCCTGATCCGCCTTGCCCACAAGATCGTCTGACGCTTCCGCGCCCGATGCGGTCCCACCGTTCCGGGCGGTGGCGGAGGGCCTGCGCGTGGCGCTCAAGGTCACGCCCAAGGCGGCGGCCAACCGGCTGACCGGTCTCGCCGCCGATGCCGAAGGCGGGCTGGTTCTCAAGGTTTCGGTCACGGCCCCGGCCGACAAAGGCAAGGCCAACGCCGCCGTGGTCAAACTTTTGGCCAAGGAATGGGGGGTCGCGAAATCGGATATCGAGGTCACCCAGGGCGCGGCGTCCAGAACCAAGGCGCTTTTGATCCGGGGCGACGGAACGGAATTGATGCGCCGCCTCACGGACTGGTGCCAGGACAAAGGACTGAAGAGACAATGACCATTGCGGCGATCATCGACGGCAAGGCCCATGCGGACCGGTTGCGTGAAAAGGTCACGGCGGCGGTGGGGTGCTTGAAGGACGGCCCGGGGATCGTGCCGGCGCTGGCCGTGGTGCTGGTCGGCGACGATCCGGCCAGCCAGGTCTATGTCGGCGCCAAGGGCAAGCAGACCGTCGCCGCGGGCATGCAGTCCATCGAACACCGCCTGCCCGTGACGACGCCGGAGGCCGAACTGCTCGCCCTCATCGACGATCTGAACAAGGACCCCGGCGTCCACGGCATCCTGGTGCAGCTGCCCCTGCCGGATCACATCGACGAAGGGGCGGTGATCACCGCCATCGATCCGGCCAAGGACGTCGACGGGTTCCATCCCGTCAATGTCGGCCGCCTGTGGTCGGGCGACGCACGGGCCCTGGTGCCCTGCACGCCTTATGGCTGCCTGCTGATGCTGCGCGAGACGCTCGGCGACATGTCGGGCAAGCGGGCCGTGGTGCTGGGCCGCTCCAACATCGTCGGCAAGCCCATGGCGGCGCTGCTGCTGGGCGAAAGCTGCACGGTCACGGTCGCCCATTCGCGCACCCAGGATCTTGCCGCCCGCTGCCTGGAAGCCGACATCCTGGTTGCCGCCGTGGGCCGCCCGCGCATGGTGCCCGGCGACTGGATCAAGCCGGGGGCGACGGTGATCGACGTCGGCATCAACCGAATTGCGGCCCCCGAAAAGGGCCCCGGCAAGACGCGCATCGTCGGCGACGTGGACTTTGATGCGGCGGTCAAGGTGGCCGGCGCGATCACGCCGGTGCCGGGCGGCGTCGGGCCCATGACCATCTGTTGCCTGCTGCGCAACACGGTGGTCG
>CAXAVJ010000175.1:0-1912 GCA_963972065.1 uncultured Rhodospirillaceae bacterium | reverse complement strand
GGTCGGCGGCCACACCGGCGACAGCCTGGGCGCGCAGCAACAGATTGTGGAAATCGCCGTCTATCTGGCGGCCGCAACGGCGGAGATCAGCCTGTGACCAAAAACCCCGACATTCCCGTGACCCGTTGGTGGTGGGTGCGCCATGCGCCGGTGCCTTCCGTGGTCGGCACCATCTACGGCGGCAACGACGTGCCCTGCGACGTGTCCGACCGGGACAGCTTCCGCGCCCTGGCGGGGGCCTTGCCCGCCGACGCGGTCTGGCTGACCAGCCATTTGTCGCGCACCCATAAGACGGCCCAGGCGATCCGCGAGGAAGGTCTGACCTTTCCCGACCCCATCGCCGAGGAACATCTGGGCGAACAATCCTTCGGCGACTGGCAGGGATCGACCTGGGACGAGATGGAGGCGCGGGACCCCGACGCCTTCCGCCTGTTCTGGGAAACCCCGGCGCGGTCGCGCCCGCCCGGCGGCGAAAGCTTCGCCGACCAGATCGCCCGCGTGTCCGGGGTGATCGACCGCTACACCACCGATCACGCGGGCCGCGACATCGTCGCCGTGACCCACGGCGGCACCATCCGCGCCGCCATGGCCCATTCCCTCGGCCTGACGCCGGAAGGGGCCATGTCGTTTTCCGTCTCGACCCTGTCCGTGACCTGCCTGGAACATGTCCAGGGCAGGCTGCTGCGCGGGCGCGGCGGGGCCTGGCGGATCGTGCGCGTGAACGCCCCGCCCCATGCGGTGATGCCGCTGGTCAAGGGGGGACACTGACATGGAAGGCGGCCTGCCGCCGGTGACCCTGATCCTGGGCGGCCAGCGTTCGGGTAAAAGCCGGCTTGCGGAAACCCTGATCGAGGACGCGGCCGGCGGGGGGCTGTACCTCGCCACGGCCGAGGCCCGGGACGGCGAGATGACCGACCGCATCGCCACCCATCGGGCGCGGCGCGGCCCCGATTGGGAAACCATCGAGGAGCCCCTGGACATTCTCGGCCAGATTCGCGAACACGCCGCCCCTGGCCGCCCGGTGCTGGTCGACTGCGTGACGCTCTGGCTGTCCAACCTGATGGCCGCCGGGCGCGACCCTGCATCCGAGGTCGAATCGCTGGCCCAAGGCCTCACCGGCCTTGGCGGCCCCGTGGTTCTGGTGTCCAACGAGGTCGGCCTGGGGGTCATTCCCGCCAACGCCCTGGCCCGATCCTTCGCCGATGCGGCGGGGTTGGCCAACCAACGGCTGGCCGCCTGCGCCGACCGTGTGGTATTCACGGCGGCCGGCCTGCCGCTCGTGCTCAAGGGCCATCCTCTCTAATTCTGACAAGGGTTCCCGACTTCATGAAAATCCCCGCCACCGTGATCACCGGCTTCCTCGGCGCCGGCAAGACGACCCTGATCCGCCATCTGCTGCAGAACGCCGGCGGGCGGCGCATCGCCCTGGTGATCAACGAATTCGGGGATCTGGGGGTCGACCGCGAGGTCATCAACGGCTGCGCCATCGAGGGCTGCGCCGAAGACGACGTGGTCGAGCTGGCCAACGGCTGCATCTGCTGCACCGTCGCCGACGATTTCCTGCCGACCATGGAAATGCTGCTCGACCGGCCCAATCCGCCGGATCATATCGTCATCGAAACATCCGGCCTGGCCCTGCCCAAGCCCCTGGTCAAGGCCTTCACCTGGCCGGAAATCCGTGCTCGCGTCACCGTCGACGGGGTGATCGCCGTGGTTGACGCCCCCGCCGTGGCGGCGGGCCGCTTCGCTCATGATCCGGCCGCCGTCGCCCAACAGCGCGAAGACGACGACAACCTGGACCACCATTCGCCCTTGGAAGAGGTGTTTGAGGACCAATTGCTGTCCGCCGACATGGTGCTGCTGAACAAGGCCGACCTGACCGACGCGGCGGGACTGGCCGCCGCGCGGGCGG
>CAXAVJ010000174.1:0-1929 GCA_963972065.1 uncultured Rhodospirillaceae bacterium | reverse complement strand
GGGCCTGTCCGCCGCGCCGGGCGCCGCCCAGGCCGCCGGCGACAAGGCCGCCCCCCAGGAAGCCACGGCAGGGGATACCGTCGACGACTTCGTCAACTGGGCGCAAAAGCAGGCTAAGGCGTTGGACAGCAAGCTCGATGAAGCGGCATCCGATGCCAAGCAGGCCGGCGCCAATGCCGCCGACGAGGTCAAGGAGGAATGGCGCGAAGCCCGCGCGGCCATCGACCGTCAGCGCGATGCGCTCAATCAACAGATCGCGGACCTGAAAAAATCTGCCAAGGGTGAATGGGCGGACGCCAAGGACGCGACCAAGGAAGGTCTGGCGGCGCTCGGCGACAAGATCGAGGAATTCCGCGCCATGGTCGCGGATAAGAAAAAATCCTAAGCCGTGGGATTGCCGGCGGTCGCCCCTGTGGCCGCCGGCTGACCCCACCGTCCCCGCGGGGGCATCATTCTCCATGACAAAGAAAGAAGAAGCCCATCATGACCTTCAAACTCCCCGATCTTCCCTATGCCAAGGACGCCTTGTCGCCGCATATGTCGGAACAGACGCTCAGCTTCCATCATGGCAAGCACCACAAGGGCTATATCGACAAGCTGAACGACGCCGTCCAGGGCACCGACTATGACGGCATGGCGCTGATCGACGTTGCCCGTATGGCCCATGAAAAGCATGACGTTGGCGTGTTCAATAACGCGGCGCAGGCCTGGAATCATGGGTTCTTCTGGCGCTGTATGTCGCCGGACCGCGCCGCTGAACCGGCAGGGCCGCTTGCGGCCAAAATCACGGAAACCTTCGGATCCCTGCCGCAGTTGCGCACCCGTTTCATCGCCGACGGCATGGCCCGCTTCGGGTCCGGCTGGGTGTGGCTGGTCGAAGGGGCGGACGGCGCGCTCGACGTGGTCAGCACGGCCAATGCCGATCTGCCGCAGACCGCGGGGCTGAAGCCGTTGTTGACTTGCGACCTGTGGGAACACGCCTATTACCTGGATTATCAGAATGCCCGGCAGGGGTTCCTGGAAGCCTTCTTCGACCATCTGGCCGACTGGGACTTTGCGGCGACATGCTTGAAAACCCAGGGCGATCCGGAAATTCTCGCCGCCTGACGGAACCCTGCCGGCCACCGGGAGCAAGGGTGCGCATCACGCGAATTCCCTTGACTTCCCGGGGGTCCCGGCGCCATGTAGCGCCAGCGACACTCCCATTCAGGTCGAATTTCGATCGCTTGCCGGACCCGACCATGTCGATCCGGTCTTCTTTGATACCGACATCTAAGGGCGTTTCGTGAGGCGGATATCCGTGTGAATGCGGTTCCGGCCGAGAAAGCTTGCATGATGCCGGCGAACCTGCCGCCCCCGACACGATCGCTTGGGGCGCGCGGGCGAAGACCAATTGATCGAGAGAGTATACATATCACATGACCGATTTTGCGGGCCTTAACCTGGCCCAACCCATCCTTCGTGCGCTGAGCGACGAGGGCTACACCACCCCCACCCCCATTCAGGAAAAATCCATCCCGCCGCTGCTTGAGGGCCGCGATCTTCTGGGTGTGGCGCAGACAGGCACCGGCAAGACCGCGTCCTTCGCGCTGCCGATTTTGCAATCCTTTGCGGAAAATTCTCGCAAGGCCGTGCCGAACCGCCCGTTCGTGCTGATCCTGGCGCCGACCCGCGAACTGGTGACTCAGATCGCCGAAAGCCTGCGGACCTACGGCCGTCAGATGCCCCTGCGGATTCAGACCGTGTTCGGCGGCACCTCCATGCGCAACCAGATCGTCGCCATGCAGCGCGGCGTTCATATTCTGGTCGCCACCCCGGGCCGTCTCATGGACCTCATGAAGCAGCGCCACGTCAACCTGGACAGCGTCGACGTTTTCGTCCTCGACGAAGCCGACCGCATGCTCGACATGGGCTTCATCGGTGACGTCA
>CAXAVJ010000173.1:0-2016 GCA_963972065.1 uncultured Rhodospirillaceae bacterium | reverse complement strand
GCGCCGGTATTCCTTAAACCTTAGTGTTTTGGGGTACGAGGGGTGGCTGTTATCAGGCCTGCGGAAATCATCTCGAGTTCGAACTCGGTCAGTTCGTCGTCGTTGACGGCCTGACTGCACAGCGCCTTGAAATTCATCCCGGCGGCCAGGGCTTCTTCCTTGGTGAACGAAAAGCCGAGCTTGTCGCCCTGTTCGACGGCGGTATCCGCGACGTCTTCAGGGGTTTTCGACAGAGAAAATGCCGCCATCAGGTCTTCGCTGACCCGCAACTGCCTGTAATATTCGATGATGTTCTGATTCATTAGGGGTTCCATTCGCGTGATCTATGAGTTGCACATTCTTTAATCTGAACCGCACTCCGGTCCGTCGGCGAATGGCTTGGCCGTATCAATTACGACGCTGCTAGTCCAACCTGGAAAGACCTATCCACGATGAACCGTAACCGGGTTCATCGGTAGATGCCTTGGCCGTGAGTCCAAAATCGATTGCGCTAACGTTCCATCTGCCCGCGAAGGTTCGGGGATGCGAGGTTTTAGCCGCGGCGATCCCTGCCCCGACAACGGGCGGCTAGCGGCGGCGCCGAACACAGAGATGTGGGCCGGCACGTTCGGCGCCGGAAGGAATTTCGCCATATCTTGATGTCCGGGAGGGCCAACCCGCTTTTTTCTTTGCGTTCAGAAACGCTTTACTCTGCGTCCAAACTGCACGCGCTTGTGACGAATGAACTGGTGCTCGGGGAAGCGTCCATTGCTTAATCTCCGGCAGCGGATTTCGGCTTTGGTTCTCCCTGCGCACTTGCGCAGCAGGGCATTCCCGGTTGCCGGAATGCGCCAAAAGACAGCGCTTCAGAAAAGGAGATTCACATGAACGCGAACGTCATTGAATTTTATAAAAAGGTGCGGGCCGACCAAGGCCTGATCGAGGCGCTCTCTGAGGGACAGACCGCCGAGGAAGTTTCCGAAATCGCCGTCAAAAAGGCTGCGGAAATGGGCATCACATTGGAAACTGCGGATGTGATTGCCGCCCTGGGCCAGTTCCAGGAATTGGCGACCGGTGCCGCCAATGACGACGAACTGACCGAGTTCGAGTTGGAACTGATCGCCGCGGGGAACGTAAATACCTGCTACGGCAAAGGGGTCTGATTTCGGGCCATTTTCCGTTTGACGAGAACGCCTGCGCCGTCCCGGCGCGGGCGTTTTCATTTGGGGGCGCTGGATTGGCGACGGGCCTGCCTAGCGGCCGAGGCTTCTGATCCAGGCCGTGAACTCCGGCGTCTCTCCACCCCCCGCCGATTGACCCGACACGCCGACGGCCGCCGCCGCCTGGCCCATGGCGCGGGCCTCGCTGGGCGAAATCCCATAGTGGTTCTTGAATGATTTGCTGAACTGCGATTCGCTGGAAAAGCCGCAGGCAAAGCCGACCGCGCCGATGCTCATGCCGTTATGCACGGGGTTGGACAACATTTGCAGGCTGCGCCTGAGGCGCCGTTCCTGGATATACCGCGACACGCCGTCGTGGGGGGCGAAAATCCGGTAAAGCTGCGAGCGTGAGATGCGGAACGTCCGGGCCAAAAGTTCGGGGCTCAACTGTTCGCCAAGGTTCTGGTCGATATAGCGGAAGATCGACTTGCCGACGGCGAGGGAGACCTCGGGTGCGGCGCCCTCGGTCAATTCCGCTTCGTGCGTGAGCCAGGTTTCCAGAAGGCCGAGCGTGCCTTTCAGGGCGATCCCGGCATGTCGCATGTCCATCTCGGGCACATGCTTCCACAATGAACACAGATGTTCGGCGACAAACGGCACCATCGGGTTGTCGGGGCCAAGCCGCTTGCCGTGAAAACCGGCCAGAAGGTCGGACAAGTTCGGGTGCAGTTCGCGCGGCAGAACCATCGTCAGATTGGCGAAGTCGGTGTTCAGCATTTCATGAGGCTGATCAAGGTCGATGATCAGCATGTCGCCGGCGCTGATGCGGTGGTCGCTGCTGGCAAGGCCACCCCCTTCGAGAAATACCTGAACCAGA
>CAXAVJ010000172.1:0-2287 GCA_963972065.1 uncultured Rhodospirillaceae bacterium | reverse complement strand
CATGACGTTGGCCAGGGCGCTGCCGGAAATGGTGCCGAACGACGCGCTGGTGACGACGGCGACCTTGGCCGGCCCGCCGGGGGATTTGCCGGTGGCCTTCAGGCCGACCCGCTGGATCAGCATGCCGGTTTTACATTTTTCGATATAGGCGCCGAAGATGATGAACAGGAACACATAGGTCGCCATGGCGGCCACTGGGCTGCCGAAGATGCCGAAGGTCGTCATGTACAGACCCTGAAACACCTCGGTCGTCGGGATCGGCCGATGGCGGAAAATGGAAAAGCTGTCACCGCCCCAGATACCGTAGGCCAGGATGATGACGATCAGAATGGCGATCGGCAGACCGATGCAGCGCCGGGCCAGTTCAACCACCAGTGCTACCAGCGCGACGGCGGCAACGGTGTCCAGCGTCGTCGCTTCCGAATAGGCGAAGCGTTCTTCCAGCCCGGTCGGGTCCATGAGGATATGGGCCAGGGACAGTGTCAGGGCGACGCCCAGCACGAAATCAATCGCCCAGGTCCAATCGGGCTTGGAGAAATCCCGTTTGCCGCCGCGAATGCTGAAGGAAAGCAGGCCGACAAGGCTGATCAGCAACAGGTGCAGTGGGCGCAGGATAAAGGTGTCATAGGCCCCGACGATGGGAACGTACAAATGGTACAGGCTGGCAAAGGTGCCGATTGCCACGGTCAGGATCGCGAGAACCTGCCACCACTTGCGGCCCGTGCCGGCAAAAAACTGGCGCGCGGCGGTGAATTCGTTGACCGGGGAATTTGACGGAGATGTGTGTTCTTGCATCGGTTTTCGCATTTTCCTAACGCCCGCCTCCGCCAGTTAGGCGGGGAGGCGGAGGCGGGATCAGGTTGACGGGAAAGGAGTGGGTGGCTGCTTACTTCAGCAGGCCGATTTCCTTCCAATACTGGGCGGCACCCGGATGGAACGGAATGCGCACGCCCTTGACGGCGATCTCTTCACCGAATTCGCCGTAGGCCTTGTGCGCCTGAACCATCCGCTTGCGGTTTTCCCAGGTCGTCTTGACGATGTTGTAGGCCCATTCGTCGGGCATTTCGGCATAGGTCGTCACCTGGGTGACGGAACCGATGGTCGGAACGTCCTTGTCCTGACCCTTGAAGGTCCCGGCCGGAATGGTGACCTTCTCGTAATTGAAGGCCTTGCCCAGGGCGTCGGCGACGGCGTCGTCGACGGGCAGCAGATGGCCCTCGGACACGGACAGGATTTCATCGACCACCGGATGGGGGATGGAGCCGATGACGGTGGCGGACTGCACCACGTTGTCCTGGAATAGGGCGGACATTTCGCCGTAACCGGTGTTGACGATCTTCACGTCCTTGGCGACGCCCATCTGGTTGACGATGCGCTCGAAACTGGCCAGGCCCGTCATGCCGGCGCGCCCGGGGGCGGAACTTTTGCCGGCCAGGTCGGCATAGCTTTTGATGTCCGGTTTGGCGACCGTCGACAGGTAGGCGCCGTTGGTCGACATCAGGGCGCGCAGGTTCTGAACCGGCTTGCCTTCGAACTTGAGCATGCCCTTGTAGGCGGCGGTGACGTCCATGGCGAAGGCGAAGCCGACTTCGATCTTCTTGGCGCCGACGCCTTTCAGGTTGGAAATGCCGCCGCCCGGGGTGACGGTGGTTGCAACGCCGGGCCAGACCTTTTTGCTCAGCTCCGCGATGGCGGCAGCGCCCAGATACCAGGCACCGCCCTGACCGCCGCCGACCATGGTCAGGTATTCAGGCGTGGCCGCCGCCGCATGGGCCTTGCGGGCCAGGGCCGCGGGCAGAACCAGGGCCGAGCTTAAGGCCAGGCCGGTTCCCATTTTGATGAAATCTCGTCGTCCAACGTCACGCATGTGTTGTTTCCTCCTGGTGGTGGTTTTGTGGTTCGGGTTGCTTAGGTGGGCTGTACACCGCGATAGGGCCGGGGCGGCAATTGCCCGACCCAGTCGGCGGTTTGGAAATGCTGTGCCAGATCGGCAAGCCGGCCGCCCAGGTCCGGCAGGGAGTCCTCGGTGATGCGCGATGACGGGCCGCCGCAGTTGAAGGCCGCCAGAACGTCGTTCGACAGCATGACGGCGACGCCGACGGCATTCACGTCGTCTTCCCAGATGCCGACGGCTGTGCAATAGCCTTTGTCCGCGTATTCCTTTTCGGCGGCGCGCAAGGTTCGTTCCACGTCCTTGAACCGGGACGGATCGTGAGTCTTGAACTGTTCCAGGATGGCGGCCTGTTCCGCCGTGCCCGCCGCGGCGAAATAGGCTTGGCCCATGGAT
>CAXAVJ010000171.1:0-2329 GCA_963972065.1 uncultured Rhodospirillaceae bacterium | reverse complement strand
CGGCGGGTCCGGCGGCGCCCGCCCATATCGTGGGCCTGGCGGCGGGCGATACGGGAACCCGGATCGGCTGCGGCGGGGTCGCCGTCATTCCCGGAGATATCATCAAGGCCGACGGTGACGGGGTCGTGGTGATTCCTCGGGAATTGGCGGCGGAGGTCGGTGCGGCGGGAGTCGCACAAGAGCGTTTCGAGCGTTTCGCCAAGGAGAAAATTCGCGAAGGTCGGCCGATCATCGGCGTTTATCCACCCAGCCCGGAAACCCAAAAGGAATACGAAGGTTGGCGTGACCCTGAGGACGTCTGAATTTTCAGGCGGCGACGGTGTGGATGTCGGCGAGAATCTGGTTGGACAGTTTCAGCGACTGCTCGGCAAGGTGCTGCGCCTCAACCGGCAGGGGCAGGGCGAGGCCATTGCGGATTTCCTCAGACGCCTGATCCAGGGCGCCCAAAATCCATCGCTCGCTCTCCATATCATAGTCCTGAGCATCGGCGCGCATCATGTGCACGGTGACGAAATGAAGCAGATTGACCATCGCGCGGTGCAAATTGAAACGGTGCAGCAGCTCCGCGCGGCTCACGCTGCCGGCGGTCATCTTGAACTCGGGAGACGTTTCAATCTCCTGGCTCAGAACCTCCAACTCATTCATATAACGACGAAATTCTTCCATACCCATGACCATGACCTCACTTTAAATCGGGCTGCCCGCCGGACAAATGGCCGGGGTGGCCGCACTTGACCCTACGAAAGGACGCAAGGATCGGGCCAACTCGTGGCCAGGAGGCAGGGATGAGTGAAGGCGTTCGGGAGGGATGGGTTAGTTGCGCCCGGACATCAGGCCGCGGGCGATGACCTGGGCCTGGATTTCCGCCGCCCCCTCGAAAATATTGAGGATGCGGGCGTCGCACAGCACCCGCGAGATCGGATATTCCATGGCATAGCCGTTGCCGCCGTGAATCTGCAGGGCGTTGTCCGCATTGGACCAGGCCGTGCGCGCGCCCAGCAGCTTGGCCATGCCGGCTTCGATGTCACAGCGCCGGTCGGAATCCTTTTCGCGCGCGGCGAAATAGGTCAACTGGCGGGCGATCATGGTTTCCACGGCCATCCAGGCGAGCTTGCCGTGGACGCGCGGGAAGGCATGGATGGCGCGGCCGAACTGGTTGCGCTCCAGGGCGTACTTCAGGCCCAGTTCCATGGCGTTCTGCGCCACGCCGACGGCGCGGGCCGCCGTCTGGATGCGGGCACTTTCGAAGGTCGCCATCAACTGCTTGAAGCCCTGGCCTTCCTGGCCGCCCAGAAGCTGGCCCGCCGGGACGTCGAAACCGTCGAAGCCGAGCTCATATTCCTTCATGCCGCGGTAGCCGAGCACCTCGATCTCGCCGCCGGACATGCCAGGGGCGGGGAAGGGATCATCTTCCGTGCCGCGCGGCTTTTCCGCGAGCAGCATCGACAGCCCCTTGTAACCGGGCTCGTTCGCGTCCGTGCGGACCAGCAGCGTCATCAGGTCGGACCGGGACGCATGGGTGATCCAGGTCTTATTGCCGGTCACTTTGTAGACGTCGCCGTCCTTGACCGCGCGGGTCTTCAAGGACGCCAGGTCCGATCCGGTGTTGGGTTCCGTGAACACGGCCGTCGGCAGGATTTCGCCGGACGCGATCTTGGGCAGGTAATGGGCCTGCTGTTCCGGGGTGCCGCCCAGGCGGATCAGTTCCGCCGCGATTTCCGAACGGGTGCCGAGCGAGCCGACGCCGATGTAGCCCCGCGACAGTTCTTCCGTGACCACGCACATGGCGATCTTGCCCATGCCCAGGCCGCCGCCTTCTTCCGGCACGGTCAGGCCGAACACGCCCAGTTCCGCCATCTGATCGACGATCTCGATGGGGATCAGGTTGTCGGCCAGATGCCATTCATGGGCATGGGGCATGACCTGATCCTCGACGAACTTGTGGAACTGGTCGCGCACCATGTCCAACATCTCGTCGTCCAGGCCCAGGGCGCCGAAATGGCCTTCGGCCATGATCTCGCCCATGCGGGCACGCAGCGCCGAGGTATTGCCGCCTGCGATCAAGGTTTTGACGGCGGGGCCGTCCAGGGGGGCGAGGTCGCCCTCCGTCAAGCCCATGTCCGCAGGCCGCACGATTTCGACCTGGGAAAGCGCGATGCCGCCCTTGATCTGGGCCAGGTATTCGCCGAACGCGGCCTGGACCATCAGTTGTTCCATCTCGCCGAACTGGCCGGCGGCCGCCAGCCGTTCGGCCCGCACGCTGCCGGCGAAACCGGCGCCGACGATCAGGTAGTCGAAGCCGCGCCGACCATTGGATGAGCCTTCGCTG
>CAXAVJ010000170.1:0-2503 GCA_963972065.1 uncultured Rhodospirillaceae bacterium | reverse complement strand
GCCAGCGGGTCGTCGACCATGGGGAACAGACGACCCGCCCCGGCGGCGGCGGCCAGGGCGTCGGCATCGGTCAGGAAATGGGCCAGAGGAAATGCCGCGATCCCCGCTGCCAGGATGAGCGCCGCCAAAAAGCGCAGGCAGAACACCCGGGGCCGCAACCCGGGGTGCCGCCACGCGGCGGCCAGAAGCGGCACCAGGAACAGGATGAAATTGTATTTCGCGAGCAGACCCATGGTGATCGCCAAGGCGATCCACAGATAGTCCGCCCAGCCGGATCGCGTCTCCAGCCGCAAAATCAGCCAGAACGCCGCCGCCATGGCCGCCAGCAGCAGAACCGTATGGGAATAACTGACCACCGTTTCCCAGCCGATGAAGTAACAGGCAACCAGCGACAGCGGCGCCAGGGCCGCGAACAGGTTGTCGGAAAACAACCGCCGCGCCGCCAGATAGGAAAATGCATAAAACGCGGCAAGCAGCGCGTATTTCACGCCGATCACCGCCCCCATGGTCGGGCCCGCGACGGCCTCGGCCGCGAGGATCAGCCAGGTATAAAGCGGCGGCTGGCCGGTCTTGTAGGCCAGCGCCCAGGACTGTGTGTAATAGAGGATTTCCGCGTCGTCGTCGGAGCCCCCGGGAAACAACGACAGACGCAGAACCAGCAGAACCGCCACATAGGCCGCCAACGCCACGGCCAACCAGCCTGGACTGGCGGCAACGATCCGACCGGTCAAAGCGTTCATTGCGGTATCGGTACGGGGTTTAGATCTTTGGGCTGTGCCGGTGAATCCCCGAACACGCCGAACAGACGGCGCAGAAACCCGGGGGCGAGCGCCGACAACGGGTTGACGTCAACCTTGGGGTCTTCCTGCGGGCCGGTCATGCGGAAGTTGGCGGCGAACAGGCCGCTGCCCTTTTCGCCGCCGGTGAAGATGTTGCCCAGGATCGGAATGCGTCCCAGGGCCGAGTTGATGGCATAGGCCGGCACCACCGTGCCTTCCAGGTCGACGATATCGGCATGGGTATAGACCGTGCCCGATGCCGTAAAGCCGAGCGACGCGCCCGCCGCGCGGGCGTCGGCGATCTCGACCACACCCGCGCGCATGGTGAAGGGAATGTCGAGCACGGCAAAGCCCAGACCGTCGCCCTGCAATGCATCGAGAATCCCGGTCAGCGCCATGATGCTAACCAGATGAGCCAGAGCCGGCGCCTTCAGAACGCGATAGTCGCGGATCAGCAGACGGCCTTTCAAGGGATGATCGGGATGGCTGTCGTCGAAGGTGCCCGTCAATTGCAGGGCACCGCCCAGCATGTTGTCGTAGAAACCGAGCGTACGAAGCACGACGCCTGCGTCGGCAGTGCTGATGTCGATCTTGCGGTTGCCGCCGTCCGGTCCCGGCCTCAGTTCCACGTTGAGGGTCGTAGCCCCCTCAAGAATCGAATTCAGGTAGACCGTGCGCCAGATCTGGTTTTCGCGTTGGAATGTGCCGGAAACGTCGGTCAAGGTCCGCTTGTCGTCGATCCAGACCTTGTCGAATTCAGCGGCGAGCACGAAATTTCCCAACAGGTCGCTGTCCTCGCTTTCCATCAGGTCCTTCCACACCGGCGAAAGGTCGAGCCCGGCACCATGGAACCCCAGGTCCCAGGCACCGTCGGCGCGCCGGATCAACGCCCCCTTCATGTCCGTGCGGCCATGATTGATGCGCGTGAAATCGATACGCTGAACGGACTTTCCGTCGTCCTCGAAGGTTCCCCGCCCGGCGACGGCCAGGTCTTCGGCATAGAGCGCGAAATGGGTGATCTCCCGCGCCTTATCCTGCTTGAAGGTGACGTTCATTTCCGCTCGGCCGGCGGCCCCAAAGGGCTTCTTCCACTTCACCCGGTCGACGGCCAGTTGCGCTTCGGCCAGGTCGGCGCGGACTTCGACCCGCGTTTCGCCGTCGTTCAGTACCGTGAAGCGCAGGTTGGCGCCGACGGCGCCGCTGACGTACTCCTCGTTCAGAAGGCCGACGTTCAGACCCAGTTGGCGGATGCGCTCGACATCGGGAATACGTCCGGACAGGTCCAGGATCGTGCGGAAGGCGACCTTCTCGCCGAAGTTCTCACGCCAGGAGATATCCGCCGGCATGCCGGCGACGACACCGTTGCCCTTGACCTCCATGCCGCGTTTGTCGATGGACATGGTCAGGTCGGCGGCATCCAGGTCGAAGCCGTGCAGGGCGTGGGGTATCGCGGCGTCGCGCAGGCGCGCGTCGGCGGCGATGTTCACGTCT
Organism: uncultured Rhodospirillaceae bacterium; assembly: GCA_963972065.1. Taxonomy (GTDB): domain Bacteria; phylum Pseudomonadota; class Alphaproteobacteria; order Rhodospirillales; family Casp-alpha2; genus UBA1479. The sequence continues at coordinate 233 of CAXAVJ010000170.1, read as the reverse complement.
TCCAGCTGCAGATCGAGGAGCAGTGGAAATCCGATGCGCAGACGAACCTTTGCAGCCCCCTTGGTGCCCTTGGGATCGACCTCCATCTTGGCCGCATAAGCGAGCGGCGGATGATCGATCAAGGCCAGCGCCTTGTCGAGCTGACCCGCGATCGTGGCCTGGATTTCCGCCTGTTCCCGGCCGGTCGACAACCCAGTGATGAACAACTGCCCTTCGCTGAGCGCCATCCCGCC
>CAXAVJ010000169.1:0-2532 GCA_963972065.1 uncultured Rhodospirillaceae bacterium | reverse complement strand
ATGCCAACGCGGTCGACCTGTTCAACCGCCTGGCCGCGCCCAGCGCGGCCCATCCACTGGGCACGGACGAGGCCGGGCGCGACGTGCTGCTGCGCCTGCTGTACGGCGGGCGGGTGTCGCTGTTCGTCGGCATCGCGGCGGCCCTGACGGCGGCGGTCCTGGGCACGACCGTGGGGCTGTTGTCGGGCTATTTCGGCGGGCGCCTGGATGCGCTGTTCATGCGCGTGACCGACGGGGTCATCGCCCTGCCCCTGCTGCCGCTGTTGATCGTGCTGGCGGCCATCGACCTGCAGAAGCTGGGGTTTTCCGCCGAGGCCGCGCAGGCGGAAAACATGAGCCTCTATCGCATCGTCGTCATCGTGGCGCTGGTCGGCTGGACCACCGTGGCGCGGCTGGTCCGCGCAACGGCGCTGTCCTTGCGCGAACGGCCCTTCGTGCTGGCGGCGCGGGCCCAGGGGGCATCGTCCTTCCGCATCATGACCGTGCACATCCTGCCCAATCTGGCCTCGCCGATCATCGTCGCGACGACGCTGTCCGTCGGCAACGTGATCCTGCTGGAATCGGTTCTCAGCTTCCTCGGCCTCGGCATTCAGCCGCCCCTGCCCAGCTGGGGCAACCTGCTGACCAACGCCCAGGAACTGATCTGGGACGCCCCGGCGCTGGCCGTCTATCCGGGGCTGGCCATCTTCGTCACCGTGATCGCCTTCAACTTCGTCGGTGACGGGCTGCAGGACGCGCTCGATCCCCGGTCGCTGGAGCGCGGCAAGCGCTAGACGACCACGTCACGGTTTATAATCTTTGAATGTGTCTGCGGCACGACGTAATCTGGCGAAAACGCCATCCTGGGGAGACCTCCAAAATGCACCTGTTACGCACCCTTGCCCTTACCTGTGCCCTGCTTTTCTTGTTGGCTGCGGCCCTGCCCGCCGCCGCCGAGGAAGTCCGCATCAAGCCGGGGGCCCTGACCCTCAACGCGCAATTGGATTTGGCATCCGGCAAGGCGCTGAAGGACGGCGTGGTGCTGATCGTCCACGGCACCCTGGCCCATAACGACATGGAAACCCTGAAGACCCTGCGCGGCGTGCTCAACGACCGGGGCCTCAATACCTTGGCCATCAACCTGTCCCTTGCCATCGACGACCGCCACGGCATGTACGACTGCAAGACCCCGCACCGCCACCGGCATCTGGACGCGCTTGACGAGATTTCCGCCTGGATGGATTGGCTCAAGGGCCAGGGCGCCGGGCCAGTGGTTCTGTTCGGCCATTCGCGGGGCGGCAACCAGGCCGCCCGCTATGTCGCAGAGCGGGGGAATGGGTTGCTGAGCAAGCTGGTCCTGATGGCCCCCGCCACCTGGAGCGCGGACAAGGCCGCCCAAGGGTTCGAAAAAGCGCATGGCCGTCCCCTGGCACCGGACCTTGAAGCCGCCGAAGCAATGGCCAAGGCCGGCAAGGGCGACGCGCTGTTGGACAAGCCGGGCCTGCTTTACTGCCCGACCGCCAAAGTGTCGGCGGCCAGTTTCGTCAGCTACTACCGGCCGGACCCGCGTTTCGACACGCCCGCGATCCTGGGCGAAATCAACGTGCCGGTCCTGATCATGGCGGGGTCGAACGACACCGTCGTCGCCGACCTTCCCGCGAAGATGGCGGGCAAGGCGGATGGGACGCGGATCACGTTCAAGGTGATCGACGGCGCCGACCATTTCTTCCTCGACCTTTATGCCGAGGACGTGGCCGACGCCATGGAGGCGTTCATCATCGGAGGGTGAGGCCGGACAGCCCCCTACCCGGCCCCACCGCCCCGTTAGTGGGACATCACCACAGGTACTGTCTGATGCGACAGCACCACGTTGGTGACCCCACCCAGGATCAGTTCCGACCAGCGGGCATGGCCATAGGCCCCCATCACCATCATGTCCGCCGACATGTCGGCGGCGCGGGACAGCAACAGGTTGCCGACGTCGAGTTCGTCCGAGGTCACATGGCTGGCCTCGACCTTTACGCCGTGGCGCGCCAGATGGGCCGCGATGTCCGCGCCCGGATCACGTTTCTCACCAGGTGTCTTGGTCGGATTGGCGACCATGACGACGACCTTCTCCGCCGCCTGCAACAACGGCAGGGCATCGTGTACGGCACGGGATGCCAATGGGCCTTCGTCCCATGCGACCAGAATCCGCTTGCCGGCAAGGTCGCCCGAATAGCCATGGGGCAGCACCATCACCGGCCGCCCAGCGGTCAGGATCAACCGGTCCGGCAGGTCGCGGTCACCAGGGAACAGGCTTTGCGCCGGGTCAGGCTGACTGACGATCGTCAAATCCGCGTAGCGGCAGTGAAAACCGAGCACCCGGCCTTCGTCGCCTTCCTGCTGCCGCCATTCCACGGACAGGCCGGAATTGGCGGTCGCCGCCTTGAACGCCGCCTCGGCCCGGGACGCGGCCTCTTCAGCCGAAGCGCGTTGGGCTTCCAGCACTTCGGCGGTGATCTGCACTTCGGCATAGGCGGGAATGTAGGGGCGCGGCACGGCGTAGACCCC
>CAXAVJ010000168.1:0-2752 GCA_963972065.1 uncultured Rhodospirillaceae bacterium | reverse complement strand
CCGCCGCCAGATGCAGGGCGGCGGCGGGGATGGGAAAGTCGCCGTCGTCCCGGCGGCCGATCTCGCCGAGCGCGCGCCGCACGTCGTCCGCCAGGATGCCGGGATTGCCGGCCATGGCTCAGGACGCCTTCTTCGGTTGATCGGCGGCGGGGGCTTCGGGGGCCTTGATGCGGACATGGCTGATCACGTCGCGGACCCGGGAAATGCCCCGGGCATGGCCCAGCACGCGGTCGAGCTCGGCCCGGCTTTGCGCGGCACCCAGCAGGTAGACCACGGCGTTTTCCGTCTCGATGATGTAGTTGATGGCCTGGACGTCCTTGTCGAAGGTCAATTTGGTCGTCAACTGGGCCGAAATCCAACTGTCGATCGCCGCGTCGGACAGCGACGTGTCGCCGACGGCCAGTTCGTTGATCACTTCCTCGATGCCCTCGACCTCCCAGGTCAGGCGCACGGCCTTGGCGCGGATGTCCTCGGTCTTGACCGTGCCGGTCAGCATGGCGCGGCGGTTGTAGACCTTGACGCTGCCGTCGACGGCCAGCGTGTCGCCGGTTTCCAGATCGTAGTTCAGCCATTTGCCGCGCACCCGCGTGGCCAGCCCGGCGTCGCGGGCCACGCCCTGCACGCCCCGGTCGTCCATGGCGGCAACACCCACGGTCGCCCCCGCGCCGACGGTGGCGCCGACACAGCCGGTCAACCCGGTCGCGGCGCCCAGCAACAGCAGCGCGGCAAATACGCGGGGCAGGGCGGGGGTGGCTTGTCGGGACGGTCGGATTGGTGCGGTCATGGTGCTTGAACTCTCCTGCATTGGACGGTCCCCGGTCGGCGGGCATTCTAACGCCGGTCCGGGCCGGCGACAAATTCTCTGGCGCCGGCTTCCGGGGATAAAGACACAGGATAAGGGATGGAATATGCGGTTTTCATGGCACTGGGGTCAGCCCAGGCCGGGCCGCCAGGCATCCTTCAGGTGTTTCACCCGCCAGCCCCCGGCAACCACGATCAGATCGAATCGCCAGTCCAGGCCGGCCAGGTCGGGGCGCGTATGCACGAAGGCCTCGGCGGCGCGGGCGATGCGGTCCCGCTGGCGGGGGGCCAGGGCCTCCGTGCCGACCTCCAGATTGGCCCGCGCCTTGACTTCGGCGAACACCAGGACCCGTCCCCGTCGCGCGATCAGGTCGATCTCGCCCGCGGGCGTGCGCGCCCGGCGGGCCAGGATGCGATGGCCCTTTAGGATCAGCAGCAAGGCGGCCAGCGCCTCCGCCCCGCGGCCCCGTCTTTCGGCGCGGCGGCGGCCGTCCGTGCCGGGCGCGGCCCGGGTCATCCTTGTTTGTACGCCGGGGCGCGGGCCCGTTTCAGCTCCAGCGCCCGGGCATAGACGGCCTTGCGCGGTTGGCCCGTGCGTGCCGCGACCTCGGCGGCAGCATCCTTGACCGAGCCCTTGGCCAGGGCCTCGGTCAGCAAGGCGTCGATGTCGGCCGCCGTCGCCGCCGCCTCGGCGCCGGGCGGGCCGGTGACGACGCAGATCTCGCCCCGGGGCGGGCCGGCCTCAGCATAATGGGCGGCCAGTTCGTCCAACGTGCCGCGTCGAACTTCTTCGAATTTCTTGGTCAGCTCGCGGGCCACGGCGGCCGGGCGGGGGCCCAGGACCTGGGCCATGTCGGCCAGGGACGCGGCCAGGCGCGGCCCCGATTCCATGAAGATAAGGGTCGCCGGCACGGCGGAGATTTCCGCCAGGGCCGTGCGCCGGGCCGCCCCCTTGGCGGGCAGGAAGCCCTGAAAGAAGAAACGGTCCGTCGGCAGTCCCGACAGGGTCAGCGCCATCAGCGGCGCCGACGGTCCCGGCACGGCGGTCACGGCAACGCCTTCTTCGACACAGGCGGCGACCAGTTTGTAACCCGGGTCGGAGACCAGGGGCGTGCCGGCGTCCGATACCAACGCCACGCTGCCGCCGCTTTTGATGCGTTCCATGATCTGCGGCCGGCGGTGGGCCGCGTTGTGATCGTGATAGGCAAGCAGGCGGCCGCTGTCGCCGCGCTTGATGCCCAGGATCATCAGCAGCTTGCCGGTCACCCGGGTGTCCTCGCAGGCGATCAGATCGGCGCGGGCGAGAACGTCGTGCGCCCGGGCGCTGATGTCTCCGGCGTTGCCGATGGGTGTCGAGACCAGATACAGTGCGGCCTCCAACGGGGCGCCGTCCGGCGCCCGCACGTCCTTGGCAGCAATTTCCGGCGGATCATCGGATGAAGATGAACAGGTCATATTCGCAAAACGCCCTTTCGCGCCCGGCCCTGGCCGTGATCGCCCTGGCCGTGCTGCTGCCGTTGTTGGCCGCGTGCCAATCATCGTCATTCGGCGGGTTAATTCAAGGCGGCAAGTCCAAGTCGGAGGCGCCGTCCCGGCCCATCGTCTCGGGTCCGCGCACGCCGCCGCCGCCGACCTATGCGGTGACGCCGGTGCCACGCCCGGCCCCGCCGCCCCTGACCCAGCCCGCCCCGGCGGAACCGGCCCAGGCCCAGACCACGACCATCACCGCCCCCGACGACGGCGCGGTCCGGGTCGCCCTGCTGTTGCCGCTGTCGGGGCAGAACGCGGGCGTCGGCCAGGCGCTGCTGAACGCGGCGCAGATGGCGCTGTTTTCCTTCGCCGACGACAAGTTCAAGCTTTTGACCCACGACACCCGCGGCACGCCCGAAGGGGCGGCCGAGGCGGCGCAGCTCGCGATCGGCGACGGGGCGCGGATGATCCTGGGCCCGCT
>CAXAVJ010000167.1:0-2792 GCA_963972065.1 uncultured Rhodospirillaceae bacterium | reverse complement strand
GACCGTGGTCAACGTGCGGGACAAGGTTTTGGAAGCCTACAACGATATCATTCGGATGCCGGTGTAGCGCCATCGGTCTACGGCGTCGGGAGCAGTCCAGATGAACGAAGTGGATGTTATCGACGTCGGCCGCAACGCCATGTGGGTGGTCATCAAGGTGGCCGGCCCGATTATGTTTCTGGGGCTGATCAGCGGTCTTATCATCGCCCTGTTTCAGGCGCTCACGACGATCCAGGAAATGACCCTGACCTTCGTGCCGAAGATCATCGTCATCTTCATCGCCATCGTCGTCCTGCTGCCGTTCATGATCAACACGGTCACGACCTTCGCAGACACCCTGTTCGACCGAATTTCGGCGCTATAGGCGGCGAAGGGCGGCGGATATGCTCGAAGAACTCCTCAAACTCAACGTTTTCGCATTTTTGCTGGTTCTGTCGCGCGTCGGCGCCATGATGGCCATTCTGCCGGGCATCGCGGCGGCTTATGTCAGCGCACGCATCCGCATCGTCCTGGCGACTACCGTCGCCGTTGTCATGACGCCCGTGTTGGCGGAGAACCTGCCGGCGCCCCCCGAAAGTCCCTATGTTTTGTTCCTGCTGCTTGCCGGCGAAATCATCGTCGGCCTGTTTCTCGGCGGGATCGCGGTCATTCTGATCGGTGCCCTGCAAACCGCGGGGACTTTGATCGCGCTGTTCGCGGCCATGGCCAATGCCCTGGTTCAGGATTCGATTACCGAACAGCAAAGCTCCGTCATTTCCAACATGTTGACCATCGGCGGGCTGGTGATGATCTTCGTCACGGACAGCCATCATGTGTATTTCACGGTGGTTGCCGATTCCTACGCCCTGTTCGTGCCCGGCGAGGGTGTGTCGACCGGCGACATGGCGCTGATGTTGGCGCGTCGGGTCGCCGACAGCTTTGCGTTGGGGTTTCAGCTGTCCATCCCGTTCCTGGTCATCGCCATGGTCTATTACATCGGGCTCGGTGTTCTTGGCCGTCTGATGCCTCAGTTGCCGGTGTTCTTCTTCGGGCTGCCAGTGCAGGTCACGGTCCAGATCGGTGCTCTCATGATCGTGTTCTCGTCGATCATGCTGGTGTTTCTCAATCATTTCCAACAGGGGTACGCCGTCTTCACGGGCTAGGGCCCGGATCGACGGCAGGGACACATGGCAGAAGAAGACGACTCACAAAAAACAGAAGAGCCGACCGGCAGGAAACTTTCCAAGGCCCGTGACGAAGGTCAGGTCGCCCAATCTCAGGAAATCAAGAGCCTGATGATCCTGATCGGCGGCGTGGGGATGCTGATGTTCCTGGCGCCGGCCATGGCCCGTGATATCACCCTGATCGGCCGGCGGTTCATCGGGGCCTCCTACTCGATCCCGATGGATTTCGAACATCTGCGCCTGTTGTTCTCCAGGGTTGCGATGGATGTCGGGGTGATTCTCGCCCCCACCATGGCGATGTTCGTGGTTTTGGCGATCGTTGCCAACGTTGGCCAGTTCGGCCTTATCTGGTCGACCAAGAAAATTCAGCCGAAACCAAGCAAAATCAATCCCTTGAGTGGCTTCAAGCGGCTGTTCTCCAGCCAGGGCCTGATGGAATTTGCGAAAGGCATTCTCAAGCTCTCCCTGGTCGCGACGGTGGCGTTCGGGCTTGCCATTCCCATGTTGCACGATCTGGAAATGATGCCCGCGATCTCCACATCCGCGGCCCTTCACCGCATTCACGAGATCGCCATCATCATGGCCCTCGCGACCATCGGGGTGATGGGGTTTATCGCGGCGCTCGATTACATTTACCAGCGCGCGACCTTCATGAAGCAGATGCGGATGTCCAAGACCGAGATCAAGGACGAGCACAAGCAGACCGACGGGGATCCCCAGATCAAGGCGCGAATCCGCCAGATCCGGATGGAGCGCGCCCGCAAGCGCATGATGGCGGCCGTGCCCAATGCCGACGTGGTGATCACCAACCCGACCCACTTCGCGGTCGCCTTGGAATACAAGATGGAAACCATGCCCGCCCCCAAGGTGATTGCCAAAGGACAGGACCTGGTGGCGCTTAAAATCCGCGAAATCGCCGAGGCAAACGAGATCACCATCGTTGAAAACGCGCCGTTGGCGCGGGCTCTCTACGCTTCCGTGGAACTGGACGAGGAAATCCCGGCGGAACACTTCAAGGCGGTCGCCGAGGTCATCGGCCACGTCATGCGGCTCAAGGGTAAGCTGCCCCATTAACGGGTCCGGCGGCCTTTGGCCCTCGGGGGCCGCGTCCCGGCAGCGAGCGCTGTTGACAGGGGCCGTTCAGTGGTAATCCTGTCACCGGAAGCGGGCCGCCTTGGGCGGGCCCGTCGTCATTGCCGGGCCTCGACATCGAAATCATGAAGCACAGAATGCCCCACGTCCTGAACGCCGGTGCGGCCCTGTTGGGGGTCGCGGCCGGGCTGATGTTCGGGCTAGATGCCGGTTGGGCGTTGCCCGCGGGCGGCGTGCTGACGGCGGCGGCGCTGGGGCTTCTGGCGGCGTCCTGGCGCATGGGCCGCAAGGCGCCGGCCCGGCCGTCCGGCGGGCCCATGGCGGAATTGATCCAGATGGCCGCCGGATCGTCAGGCGAGGGGCTTCTGATCGCCACCTGGGACGGCGTCGGCATGTATGCCAACAGCGCCTTCCGGGATTTGTTTTTCCTGGATGGCGATCTGGGGCCGACCAGCCTGCTGGACAAGGTTGAACGCGCGCTCGACAGCCAGGGCCGATCTCAGGACGTGTTCCGCAAGCTGCGGGCCGCCGCCGCCG
>CAXAVJ010000166.1:0-2881 GCA_963972065.1 uncultured Rhodospirillaceae bacterium | reverse complement strand
CCAGCAGTCCCGCCGCGAGAACCAGGACGGATGCCAGAAGCGCCCGCCGCGTCGTCTTGCCGTTCATTCGTTCAACTTTCGTGTCCATGATCTTCGTCCTTTGTCTCCGCGTTGGGTCCAACGCCCGAACGCGCGGAACGGGCGCCGCCCCCGGCGATGCGAAGATCGTCTGGGGGCGGGCCCGCCGCGCAGTAAACAGGTACGTTCGGGTAAGGTCAGAAATCCATTTTTGCCGTCAGCAGGAACGTCCTCCCGGGTTCGTTGTAGGCCGTGGCGCTGTTGCTGTCGGTGCCCGACGTGGCGCGATCCACATAACTGCGGTCGAACAGGTTCTTCACGTCCAGGCGCAGGGTCAGGCCCTCGATATTCATGTCGCCGATCGCCTCGGGCTCCCACTGGGCGTAGATATTGGTCGTTACGTAAAAGTTCTTGTAGAAGGCCGGATCGTCGTCCTGATGGAACGCGAGTTCGTTGGACGTGCCGATGCGAAGGCCCCACGACGGGAAGCTATGGGCGGCGTCGAAGGTCATGGTCGAACCCATGTTGAAACCGTGATAGCTGGCGGAACCGGTTTCCAGGACTTGGCCGTTGGCGCGCAGGTTCTGATAGGAATAGGTGGCGCGGACGAAGCCGTCCCCGTAAGTATACTTGCCCGAAAGGTTAAGGCCCTTGGTCGTCAGGTTGTTGTTCGATTGACGGTCGTTGTCGCCGCGTTGATGCGCGTTCAGGACGCGGGTGTAGAAAATATGCGCGTCGCCGGAAAACGGGCCTTGCTCACCCTTGAAGCCGAACTTCCCGCTGAATGACCGGGACGGGTCCAGGTCGGTGTAGTTCCAGACGGACGTGAAGTTGTAGATCAGCGATTCGCCAAGCGGCACGCCGCCGAAGCTGGTGCCGCCGCCGACGTAGCCGGTCAGTCCCTTTACGACATCATATTCCGCGTTGACGTTTCCGCTGGCGCCCTGGAAATCGTGCTTGGTGCCGTCCATCCCATGCAGGTCCTGCCGGTCATAACGGGCGCCGACCGAGGTGCGGAACTTTTCCGTCCAGTTCAGACGTGTCTGAACGAACGCGCCGACGTTGAGCGAACGTTCGGTGTAGATCCCCTGACGTCCGGAGCCGAACGGATGAGTGCCGAACACGTTCTGTCCTTCGTCGCGGTAGAAATCCACACCGGCCGTGACGTTGCCGGTATTGGCGAGCCCCAGGCCCGTGGCGAAGGTGTTTGCCAGCTTTCCGCTGTAGCTGGTGGTTTTCGATTTGAGGTCGTGATTTCCTGCAAGCGCCAGGTTTTCTACTGAATAACGGATTTCGTTGAAGCTGAGGACGACCTCGGGGTTGACCCATTCGCTGGGCGCCTCGTCCTTGTAGGTTACGCCCAGGGACCGGCGCTGATAGGACTGCGGAACCGGCACGGAGCCGTTGGACAGTTCGGCGAAGTTGACCCGGTTGGGGCGTACGGCTTCGTCCTGGAGATAGGAGCTGTTGAATTCGATGCGATGCCCGGTATTGCTCGTCCAAGCGCCTTTCGTCAGGAAATTCTTGATGCGGGGGGCACTCCCGATGACCTCATTGCCGCGCCCGTCCTCATAGTTTGTTCCGTTATCGTAGGATCCGTGGAACAGCCCTTCGAACCCTTGGGCCTGGGCGGCGTAGGTCACGGTCGGGCTGTGCAGGTTGGTGTTGGTGTCGTGCTGATACTTCAGCGACACCTTCTGCATCTTGCCCGGCTCGATGATGTCGCGGGCATCCTTGGTTTCATAGGCGATGGACCCGCCCAGGGTCGCCGGACCGACATCCGCCGGCGCGACGCCGGTCTCGACCCGCACGGATTTCAGCAGGTTCGGATCGATCATGGTCGTGCCCAGGTGGTGGAAGGTGGTGCCGACCTGGCGGGCGCCGTCGATCTTCACGTTCAGGTTCGAATCCTCGATGCCGTTGACGTAGGTCTTGCGGGCCAGGTCGGCGCCACCGCCCACGTTGACCCCGGCCTCGCCCTGGAACACGTCCTTGATGGTGGTGGGGTTGGCGTGCTCGAGATACTCCGCGCCGATCTGGTAGCCGCCGGGCGCCACTTCCGTCGCGGTCACGGAGATCGGCGCCAGCATGGTCGCATCCTGAGCCGCCGCCGGATCGGCGGGGATCAGCAGGGCCACGGCGGCGGTGCCGCAGAGAAGAGCAGGGAGCAGGGCAGGACGGCGGGCGCCCCGGGATCGGGTGATTGACATGGTGGTCCTCGATTGGTCGTTGCCGCTTGTGTTAAGAATGCTTCTCATTATCATTGTGCGGTGGCAGCGGCCATCATCGTGCCGTTTCAAAAAACACATTTCTTTTGTGAAAAATCGCAATTCGGCCCGGTCCCCCTGGATTTCACCATGCCGCCCGGGCGATAGGCGGCTGATGCCGTCTTGAGGCCAGAGCAGGCGGCGCTTTACTATTTGCGAATAATAATTATTATTAATATGCACATGCAACGCCAACGGGTTGGGCGGCTGCCCGGCCCTGGCGGGGTCAATGGGGAGTGAAGTTTAAGAACATGGTGGATCGAACGACCGTGGAGGTCAGCCCCCGGCGATTCCGGCCGGCGGACACCGCGGTGACCAGCGCCGACCTTCAGGAAATGGCCGTCAAGACCGATGCCGAGACCTTCCACATCTCGGCGCCCGTGCTGGCGCGCAAGGACACGGCGATCCACGGGCGCATGAACAACGTGCGTGGCCATTCCGGTCTGTTCGTCCACGCCACCGACACGGTCGAGGCCCATGACCTGCTCGCCGAATGGGAAATGTCGCCGGCCTGCACGGTCGCCGTCATGCTGGAAGGCGATCTGGTGGTCAAATTGGATGGGTTCGCCGTGCGTCTGGGGCCGGGCGACCGTGGG
>CAXAVJ010000165.1:0-3055 GCA_963972065.1 uncultured Rhodospirillaceae bacterium | reverse complement strand
ACCTATTACCAGGACAAATCCTTCACGATGGAAATCAAGACGCCGCCCGCGTCTTATTACCTCAAGAAGGCCGCGAAGCTGAAATCCGGCGCCAACACGCCGGGCCGCGCCACGGCAGGCACCGTGACCAAAGCGCAGGTGAAGGAAATCGCTGAGGCCAAAATGAAGGACCTCAACGCGAACGACGTGGAAGCAGCAATGCAGATCATCCTGGGCTCCGCCCGGTCGATGGGTGTCGAGGTGAAAGGGTAAGTCATGGCCAAGCTCGGAAAACGTACCCGCGCCGCGCGCGAAGCCTTTGCTGGCAAAGATAACATCACCGTCGAGGACGCCGTTGCGCTGATCAAAGCGAACGCCTCGGCCAAGTTCGACGAAACCGTCGAGATCGCCGTGAACCTGGGTGTTGACCCGCGTCACGCCGATCAGATGGTTCGCGGCAAGGTTTCGCTGCCCAACGGCACCGGCAAAGAGGTCCGCGTTGCGGTCTTCGCCCGTGGCGACAAGGCAGAAGAAGCCAAGAAAGCCGGCGCCGATATCGTCGGTGCGGAAGACCTTATGGAAACCATCCAGGGCGGCAAGATCGACTTCGATCGTTGCATCGCGACCCCGGACATGATGCCCATCGTCGGTCGTCTGGGTAAGGTTCTGGGCCCCCGGAACCTGATGCCGAACCCGAAGGTCGGCACCGTGACCCCCGACGTCGCCGCCGCCGTCGAAGCCGCCAAAGGCGGTGAGGTTCAGTTCAAGGTCGAGAAGGCCGGTGTCGTGCACGCCGGTGTGGGCAAAGCCTCCTTCGACGCCGAGAAACTGGCCGAGAACATCCGCGCGTTCTGCGATGCCGTGGCCAAGGCGAAACCCGCCGGCGCCAAAGGCACCTACATGAAGCGCGTGTCGCTGTCCTCGACCATGGGCCCGGGTGTGTCCGTCGATGTCGCCAACGCGACCGAGGCACAGGCCGTCGCCGCCGAATAAGAATTCTGTCCGGGGTATCTCCCGGATTGAATGACGGGGCCACCCTACCGGCCCCGTCCTGTCCGAGACGGAGGGTGGAGCGGAAGCTTCGTAATTCCTTCCTGAGATGGGGAACGAGACAAGTTTCTTCGAGGGTGTTCCCTCGGGTGATTTTGGCCTCGGGACCCATGCAATTGGACCCGAACCTCGTGTGCCGGCCTGACCGGAACGCGGGGCAACATGAGCCGGAGGGGAGACCCTCCATACTTGGAGTGAAACTGTGGATAGAGCCCAGAAAGAGAAAGTGGTCGAGGAACTCGGCCAGATCTTCGAAAGCTCTGGCGTCGTTGTGGTTGCCCACTACGAAGGTCTCACGGTTGCAGAGATGCAGGACCTGCGCGCGAACATGCGTGAAGCGGGTGGGTCTGTGCGCGTTGCCAAGAACAGGCTCGCCAAAATCGCCCTCGAGGGGAAGCCTTGCGCAAGCATCGGCGACCTTCTCACGGGCATGACCGTTCTTGCCTACTCGGAAGACCCCGTGGCTGCTGCCAAGGTCGCCGAGGGCTTCGCCAAGGATAACTCGAAGTTCGAGATCCTCGGTGGTGCCATGGGCGAGACGTTCCTGGACCGGGCCGGTGTCAAGGCAGTGTCCGATATGCCGTCGCGCGAGGAGCTTATTGCTTCCATCGTCGGCTGTATCGGTGCACCCGCCAGCAACATCGCCGGGGCCATTGGCGCGCCTGCTTCGAACATCGCGAGCATCCTGTCGACCATCGAGGAGCGGGCGGAAGCCGCGTGATCGAGAGACCTGCGTAGGGTTGAACACCCTGACGTTGGAACACATCTTAAAGAAACGGAAACAGTATTATGGCTGATCTGAAGAAACTTGCCGAAGAGATCGTGGGTCTGACCCTTCTCGAAGCACAAGAACTGAAAACCATCCTCAAAGACGAGTATGGCATCGAGCCCGCCGCTGGCGGCGCTGTGATGATGGCTGGTCCGGCTGCCGGTGGCGACGCTGCCGCTGCTGAAGAGCAGACCGAGTTTGACGTGATCCTGAAAGCCGCTGGCGCTCAGAAAATCAACGTCATCAAAGAAGTCCGCGCCCTGACCGGCCTGGGCCTCAAAGAAGCCAAAGAGCTGGTCGAAGCCGGCGGCAAAGCCGTCAAGGAGCAGGTCTCCAAGGACGAAGCCGAAGACATCAAGGCGAAGCTGGAAGCAGCCGGCGCCGAAGTCGAGCTCAAGTAATCGGGGTCAAACCCGTTCGAAAATTGGCTGGGTCCGGTATTTTCCGGGCCCAGCCGAACCTGTCTTAGAAAGGGCTTTCGTTTCGCGGCCCGCCGCGAAGCACCAAGGCCCCGGATCCGGCCCGGTCGGAGCCCTTTCTAAGGCGGAGTTCGCAGGTTCGGGAGCTGCCGGTGGGACGGTATGCAGGAATTGGACCTCAAACCCCCTTCATTCGTGAGCGGTGCGGCCTTTCCCGCAGGCCTGCATGCGCGACAGACGAAAGGTGACGATCCACATGGCGAAGACCTTCCTCGGCCAGAAGCGACTCCGCAAGTATTACGGCAAGATCCGTGAAGTCCTGGAGATGCCGAACCTCATCGAGGTTCAGAAATCCTCCTACGACCTGTTCCTGAAATCCGGCGACCAGCCCGACCCGCTTGACGGCGAAGGCATCAAGGGCGTGTTCCAGTCGGTTTTCCCGATCAAGGATTTCATCGAGACTGCCGTGCTCGAATTCGTGAAATACGAACTCGAAAAGCCCAAATACGACGTCGAGGAATGTCAGCAGCGTGACATGACCTACAGCGCCCCGCTGAAGGTGACCCTCCGTCTGATCGTGTTCGATATCGACGAAGATACCGGCGCGAAATCCGTCAAGGACATCAAGGAACAGGACGTGTTCATGGGCGACATGCCCCTGATGACGCCGAACGGCACCTTTGTCGTCAACGGGACCGAGCGGGTTATCGTGTCCCAGATGCACCGGTCGCCGGGCGTGTTCTTTGACCACGACAAGGGCAAGACCCATTCCTCGGGCAAACTGCTGTTCGCCTGCCGCATCATTCCCTATCGCGGCTCCTGGCTCGATTTCGAATTC
>CAXAVJ010000164.1:0-3142 GCA_963972065.1 uncultured Rhodospirillaceae bacterium | reverse complement strand
CTCCGCCTCAAGAACCTTCCGCACAAGCGGGCCGTCACTGTGCCGCTTGTGCGGAAGGTTCTTGAGGCGGAGTGAACGGCGCCAGATAGTCGACGAATTCGCTGACCACTGTGTCCCAGGAAAATTTCAGGGCGTGTTCGCGGCACAGCACCGGGTCGATGCCCTGGGCATTGACCGCGGCCTGGGCCAGGTCGGTGTCGAGAACGCCCACGGTCGAGGTGCCGATCACGTCCTTCGGCCCCGTCACGGGAAAGGCCGCCACGGGCACGCCGCAGGCGAGCGCTTCCAACATCACCAGACCGAAAGTGTCGGTCACGGAGGGGAACACGAAGACGTCGGCGGCGTTGTAATAGCGCACCAGGTCCTGATCGCCGTCGGCGACGAAGAACGGGGTTTCAGGGTATTTGGCCATCAGGGGCGCGCGCGCCGGGCCGCTGCCGACCACAACCTTGGAACCCGGCAGGTCGAGGTCGAGGAACGCCGGCAGGTTCTTTTCCACGGTGACCCGGCCCAGAAACATGAACAGCGGGCGCGGCAGGTTCAGGTGATCCAGATAATCCTTGGGGCCCGGTTTGAAAATGTCGGTGTCGACACCGTGCGACCAGGCCCGCAGGTTGGTGAAGCCCTTGGCCGCCAGTTCGTCGTGGACGGAATGGCTGGGCACCATGACCCGCGACGACGGCGCGTGAAACCCCCGGATCCAGCGGTACAGCAGGCCAAGCGGCACAAACGGCGCGCGGGCGTGGATATATTCGGGAAACTTGGAGTGATAGGCGGTGGTGAAGGGCAGGTTGCGGGCCTTGCAATAGCGCCGGGCGGCGGCGCCCAGAGGGCCTTCGGTGGCGATATGGATCGCCTCGGGCGCGAAGCCATCCAGCATGTCGGCCACCCCGCGGCCGGGAAACAGGGACAGCCTGATTTCCGGATAGGTCGGGCAGGGCAGGGTGGTGAATAGATTGGGGGAGATCACCTGGACCTCATGGCCCAGGGCCTGAAGGCGGTCGACCACCGTGCCCATGACGCGGACCACGCCGTTTGGCTGCGGGTACCAGGCATCGGTCACGACCGCAATGCGCAGGAGGGGGCTGTTCAAGGGAGGAGCCCTTTGGCCGGTTTCAACCGGCTCCTTCTGGGTTCCGGCCCCTTGGAAGTAAAGTGACGTTCTAATGACAGGACGAGCCTGTGACGGGGGCTCTTGACCGGGTGGGGCCTTCCCATGTCCTATAGCAGCCAATGATCGGCGCGAGATTGCCGCCGCAACATAAAAAAGGAGACATCGCATGGATTTAGGGATCAAAGGCAAGACGGCGCTGGTGTGCGCCGCGTCCAAGGGTCTGGGCCGGGGCTGTGCCTTTTCGCTGGCCCGCGAAGGCGTCGACGTGGTCATCACGGCGCGCACGCCGGGCCCACTTGAGGAAACGGCCGAGCAGATTCGCAAGGAAACCGGCGTCAAGGTGACCGCCGTCGCCTGCGACATCACGACCGAGGAAGGCCGCAATCTGGCCCTCGCGGCATGTCCCAATCCGGACATTCTGGTCAACAACGCGGGCGGTCCGCCGCCGGGCGATTTCCGCGACTGGGACCGGGACGACTGGATCAAAGCCGTGGACGCCAACATGCTGACGCCGATCTTCCTGATCAAGGCGACCGTGGACGGCATGATCGAACGCAAGTTCGGCCGGGTGGTCAACATCACTTCGGGCGCGGTGAAGTCGCCGATTGAAATTCTCGGCCTGTCGAACGGCGCGCGCGCCGGTCTGACCGGCTTCATCGCCGGGCTGTCGCGTAAGACCGTGCGCCACAACGTGACCATCAACAATTTGCTGCCGGGGCCGTTCGACACGGACCGCCTGCATGCCAACATGAAGGTCAAGGCCGATCAGGCCGGCATCAGTGTTGCCGAGATGACGGCAAAACGGGCTGCCGAAAATCCCTCCGGACGCTTCGGCACGGCCGAGGAATTCGGCGACATGTGCGCCTTCATCTGTTCCGACCAGGCCGGTTTCATGACCGGGCAGAACTTCCTGATGGACGGCGGCGCCTATCCGGGGACGTTATGATGGCAGCGGCACGGGCGGAAACGGTATTGGTGTCCGAATGACCGTCATTCTTGTCATCGATGACGACGAGGATATGCGCGACGTCATCTCCATGACGTTGATCCGTGCCGGATATGAGGTGGTGACGGCGACGGACGGCGAGCACGGCATGGCCGCCGTCAAGGACCGCCTGGACACACCATTCGACCTGGTCATCAGCGACATCTTCATGCCGGGCAAGGACGGGATCGAGTTCCTGGGCAGTCTGCGCCAGCTTTATCCCAACCTTCCGGTGATCGCGGTGACCGGCGGGTTCACAGGCGTCAAGAAACCCTATGCGGATTCCATGACCGCCATGGGTGCCGCGCAAAGCCTGTTGAAGCCCTTTACGCCGGCAGAACTGCTGACTGCCGTGGAATCCGCCTTGAAATGACGGGCAGGCGGGGTGGGTAATACCGCCCCGCCCGCACGGTTTTTTCAGAGAGCCCTTACATCCGCAAGGAACGTCTGCACCTGAGCCTTGAGTTCTTCGGCCTGCTGCGACAACTCTTCGGCAGCGGTCAGAACATCGGTGGCGGCGGCGCCCGTTTCCTGTGACGCGGTATTGACGCCCACCACGTTTTCCGCGACCTCGTTGGCCCCTTGCGCCGCCTCTTCGACATTGCGAGCGATTTCCTGGGTCGCGGCACCTTGTTCCTCGACCGCCGACGCGACGGAAGCCGAAATTTCATCAACCTGGGAGACGGTCTTGCCGATGCCCTCGATCGCCGACACGGCGGCGTTGGTCGCATTCTGGATACCGGAAATCTGGCCGGTGATGCTTTCGGTCGCTTTGGCGGTCTGGTTGGCCAGATTCTTGACTTCCGAGGCGACGACGGCAAATCCCTTGCCCGCGTCGCCGGCCCGGGCCGCTTCGATCGTCGCGTTCAGGGCAAGCAGATTGGTCTGCTCCGCGATATCGGTGATCAACGCGACGACTTCTCCCACCTTGTTGGCCGACAAGGCCAGGTTCCGGATCAGGTCTTCGGCCGTTTTGGATTCCTGGACGGCTTCCCGGATGATGGTGGTCGTTTGCGTCATCTGCCGGTTGATCTCGGAGCAGA
>CAXAVJ010000163.1:0-3213 GCA_963972065.1 uncultured Rhodospirillaceae bacterium | reverse complement strand
AGATGGCGACATCTTCGTCGGCGATGTCGGCGGCGCGTTTATACGCCGCCTCGGCCCGCTGGTTGGCGGAAAGCGGCGCCAGCAGGGTTTTCATTTCATCTAGGGCCCAGCGCAGATTGACCGCCGTCGGCCGGGTCGCCAGCAGGGTGTCGTAGGCCGTGACGAGGCCCGCGTCCGACGGGTCGGCGTGCATGGCCAGCGCCATGCCGTAGGCCGCCGTGGCCCCGATCAGGGGGGCCCCCCGCACCCACATGTCAGCGATGGATTGCGCCGCGTCCGAAACATTTTCCAGCCGCCGGGTGACGAAATCGAACGGCAGGCGGGTCTGGTCGATGATTTCGACCGCCCAGCCGTCGTCGGCGAGCCAGATCGTGCGGTAGGGGGTGCCGTCGACGTTCATGCCGCGCCTGCCTTACGCCAATGCCTCGGTGATACAGATATCGCGGGTGCAGCCGCCGTCCAGCGCCTTGCGGGCCTCGGCATACAGCGGCGAATCGTAATAACCGGCGGCAACGTCCCAGTTCAGGTGTTCGATCAGGGCGATGCGGGTCTGCGGAAAGCCTTCCATGGTCTGAACCCGGCCGCCGCGCACCAGGCCGCGTGCGCCAACGGCCTGGATCGCCGGGGTCGCCTTGGCCACATAGGCCGCCATCTTGTCGGCGTCGTGGACGGTCATATGGGCGCCGATCCAATAGGCCACGGGACCGGCGGTCTCACCCCGGGGGGCCGGATCCTCGATGCCTTCGACGATGAAGGTGTCGCGCTCCACCGCACCGTTCAGGATATGGGAATGGGCGTCCTCATAGGCCGGGGAATGATAGGTCTTGAGCGCGGTATCGAAATCGGGGAATTCGATGATGACCACGCGGCCCTGATCGTACCCTTCCAGCGACTTGACCTTGCCGCCCCGGGCCAGGAACGTGCCGCCCCCGGCGGCGATGGCCGGCCCGGCCTTTTCCGCATAGGCCTTCATCTTGTCGGCATCGTGAATCTGAATCCGCAGGCTCATCCAATAGGCCTTGGCCATGGGTCGTCTCCTCCTCGATATTTTTTAAAGAACCCGCCCGGCGACGGCCGACAGTTTCTGGATCATGTCGGGATCGCGCGCCTCGGGGGCCGTGATCAGGGCATGTTCCAGGGCCGTGTGGCAGCCGTGGGCGCAGGTATCCGCCCGGCCCGACAGCTTGGGGGCGACCTGTTTGACCAGAGTGCGGCCCTTTTCAGCGTTGTCCAGCAGCACCTTGATGATGGCATCGACCGTCACGTGGTCGTGGTCCGGATGCCAGCAATCGAAATCCGTGACCATGGCCACGGTGGCGTAACAGATCTCCGCCTCGCGGGCCAATTTGGCCTCGGGCATGTTGGTCATTCCGATCACGTCACAACCCCAACTACGATAGAGGTTGCTTTCCGCCAGGGTCGAGAACTGCGGGCCTTCCATGGCCAGGTAGGTGCCGCCGCGCACGGCGTCGATCCCCACTTCCTTGCAGGCCGCCTCGACCGCGTCGCCCAGCCGCCCGCACACGGGATGGCCCAAGGCCACATGGGCGACCAGGCCCGTGCCGAAGAACGACTTTTCCCGCGCGATGGTCCGGTCGATGAACTGATCGGCGATCACGAAGGTGCCCGGCGGCAGATGTTCCTTGAGCGAGCCGCAGGCGGAGACGGAAAGAATTTCCGTCACCCCGGCGCGCTTCAGGGCGTCGATATTGGCGCGGTAGTTGACCTCGCTGGGCGGAATGCGGTGGCCGCGCCCGTGACGGGGCAGGAACACCATTTTCTGCCCCGCCAACTCGCCAAACAAAAGGTCGTCCGACGGCGCGCCGAAGGGCGAGGCGACGGCTTCCCAACGGGTGTTTTCCAGCCCGTCGATGTCGTAGATGCCGCTGCCGCCGATGACCCCGATGACCGGTGGCGTGCCGGGTGCCGTCATCTGCCCCTACCCCGCCAGATGTTCATCGAACAGGCGGAAGGTGCGGATGCTGGCGACCTGGGCCGCATGGGGGTTGAACGAGCCCCGCATGTCGCAATGGAAGCCGTGGTCGGCATCATAGAGATAGACCGGGCATTCGGGATGTGCCTTGGCGATCTGGTCGACGTCGGTCAGCGGAATGCCCTGGTCCAGCTTGCCGAAGTGCAGGATGGTCGGGCCGTTGGGCTGCTCGCCCACATAGGGCAGGATGCCGCCGCCGTAATAGGCGCTGGCGGCCTGGAAATCCAGGCGGCAGGCCGCGGCCCAGGTGACGACGCCGCCCCAGCAATAGCCGGTGATGCCGACCTTGCCGGCCTCGGCCGCCACTTTGCGGGCGGCTTCCACGTCCAGAAGCACGTTGTCGAAATTGGCGTTGCCGTTGTCCTTCATGACCCGGCCACGGGCGATGTCGTCCGGCGTGTAGCCGACCTCGAAGCCTTTTTCGAAGCGGTCATAAAGGGCCGGCGCCACGGCCAGATAGCCGACCTCGGCAAAGCGGTCGCACAGATCGCGGATATGTTCGTTGACGCCGAAAATTTCCATGATGACGACGATGCCGCCACGGGGCGTGCCTTCCGGATCGGCGCGGTAGCCGTGCAATTGGAAGCCGTCGCCGGCGGTCAGCGTGATGTCTTGTCCCATGATGGTCCTCCCGGGGAATGGTCTTGTAGGTTTGGCCGATAACCTAGCGCAGGGCAGGGCGGGGCGGAAGATCAATCACCCCCGAACAAACCCCTGTCGCCGGATCCGGCGAAAATACTCGCGTGAAAAATAATTCATTGACTGATTTTCTATTTTTAATAATTATCCCATATAAGAACATAGCAAGAACTAATCGAGGAGGCCATCATGCTGAAACCGTTTTTCGTGGGGGTGGCCCTGCTGCTCGGTCTATCCGCTTGTCGTACCATCCAGAACGTCCCTGTCCCCCAGGTCGAAGAAAAGGCCGCCGTCGAGATCAATGATCCCTCGGCCCTCTCGACGATGCAATTCGACCGAGTCGGCGTGAAGGTGAAACGCGGCACGGTGATCGGTTTATATGAGCCCTATGCCATGGGTCTGTCCGGCTGCTATGGCCGCCAGGGAAACATCCATTGGAATTCGGGCCGGGTCCTTGCCCGCGACGCGGAATTCGCCGACCTGTTCTTCAATGAAATGAAAAGCCTGAACTTCAATGTGATCGGCGACCCGGACAAGATGTTCGCCTCTCAGTCCGACAACCGTCGGCAGGCGAGCTATCT
>CAXAVJ010000162.1:0-3226 GCA_963972065.1 uncultured Rhodospirillaceae bacterium | reverse complement strand
CCGAACGCAGGTTTATTCGATAATTGTCACACCGCCTCGGAAGCTGAAGGTCCCCGATTTCGACATGCCGACGATCACACAACCATCCCCCTGATTATAGATCTGCCATCCGCGCAGCAGGATCGATTCCCCCACCTGGATCGGATGAAGGGTTGCCCTGCCGCTTAAATTCTCAACCACGCCCTTACCCTCGGCATCGGCCGTCAGGAAGTAGCGCCCGGACTTATCGGCGTTGAACTGCGCCTTTTGGCAGACATAAACATGGCGTGCGTGATGGGATAAGGTCTCCATCTTGGCGACGGCCTTGGCGAACTGAATGCAGCGTTCGGTCACCTGTTCGTCTGACGCGAACTTGGACAGGCCGACCAATTGGCGCTGGGTAAATTCCGTGTACACAACGCCCGCCGGGATCCGGTATTGCTCCTTGATCTGGGCGCAGGCATCGAAATCCTGGATCTTGAAGCCTTCCTTAGCGGCGCGACGGGCAAACTTGTTGGCCTTGCTGGCCAGTTCCTTGGCCCTGGCGTCGAGCGCTTCCTGACTGTCCTTCGCGACATGGCCCATCACCTGGTAGGCGTACCAGCCCAAAAGGGCCACGGCCGGCACGACAAGGATGAGGATAAAGCCCCAGAAGAAGCTTTTCGGCAGGCCCTTCTTGGCCTTGCCGCCAGCCTTCGGCTTCCCCTTCCCTTTGGGTTTTGTCTTGGCCGGCGCCGCGCCGGGTGCCTTCGGTTTTGCCTGTTCCGCCATGTTCCTGCTTATCTCGTGCCCATGTCGCCGCTTGTCCGCGCGGGAGCCTAATCATCGACCCTTACATTACCCTTAAAATCACACCGATACAGCCCCCACGCCCGCCCATACCTTTGTACGCAGCGCCATTGACCCGACGGGGAGCACCCCCCATTCTGCCGGCGCCATGCTGTTGATCGGTCTCATCGACGGGGGGAAGGCGGCCTTCGACCCCCTGATTCTGCTGCTGCTTGCCCTGCTGCTTGACGCCTATCTGGGCGACACGCCGTGGCTGTTCAAGCGCGCCAAGCATCCGGTGGCGCTGCTGGGCGCCGTGATCGATTGGCTCGACCGCAAGCTGAACCGCGACAAACGCCCGGAAATGGACCGCGCCGTGCGCGGCGCGGTGGCCGTGCTGGCCGTGGTTGCGTTGACCGGCGGCCTGGGACTGGGCGTGGCCTGGCTGTCCTTCGTCCATCCCTGGGGCTGGATCGTCGAGCTGTTCTGCATCGTCCTCTTGATCGCGCAACGGGGCCTTTACGACCACGTGCGCGCCGTGCGGCGGGGGCTTGATGACAATCTGGAGGCCGGCCGCGAGGCCGTGTCGCACATCGTCGGGCGCGACCCGCAGCAGCTCGACGGCCACGGCGTCGCCCGCGCCGCCATTGAATCCGCGGCCGAGAATTTCTGCGACGGGGTCGTCGCCCCTGTCTTCTTCTATGTCCTGTTCGGCGCCCCCGGCCTGTTCATCTACAAGGCCGTCAACACCATGGACAGCATGATCGGCCACCGCACGCCCAAATACCGGGCCTTCGGCATGACGGCGGCGCGGCTGGACGATGTGTTGAACCTGATTCCGGCCCGGCTATCGGGCCTGTTCATCTGCCTGGGCGCCCCCTTCGCCCCCGGCGGCAAGCCCTGGCAAGCGGTCAAGGTGATGTTGCGCGACGCCGGCAAGCACCGCTCTCTCAACGCCGGCTGGCCCGAGGGTGCCATGGCAGGGGCGCTCGGCTTGGCCCTCGCCGGGCCGCGCCGCTATGCCCAGGACATCGCCCGCGACCCCTGGATCGGCCACGGCACGGCCAAGGCGACGGCCGCGGACATCGGCCGCGCCCTTTATCTGTACGCCGTCGCCTGCCTGATCAACGCGGGTTGGGTTGCGGCGCTCGCCGTTGTGCGCTTTTCCCAGCCCGTGGCCGGTTAACAGCGGCGCAACAGACCGTTGCCGCGCCGCCGGGGTGCGGGCAGAATGCGCGAAACATCCCGCCGGGCCGGTTTCCCGGCGAAAAAAAATCACATCAGGGAGTGCACCTGCAGGCCATGGATCAGACACATACCGATCAGCCCCTCTGGATCCCGTCCCCCGAATACGCCGACGGGTCGACGATCAACCAATTCCGCCGCCACCTCAACGAAATCCTCGGCCTGAACCTGGCCGACACGGCGGACCTTCATGCCTTTTCCGTCAATGATCGGGAACGCTTCTGGGTCGCGCTGAAGGATTATACGGGCGTGCGGGCGGAAACCTGGGGCGACACCGTCCTGGTCGACGGCGACAAGATGCCGGGCGCCAAATGGTTTCCCGATGCGCGCCTGAACTATGCGGAAAACCTGCTGCGTCGCCGCGACGGGGCGGAAGCCATCGTGTTCCGTTCGGAAACCGGGGCGCGGCGGGCCCAGACCTTCGCCGGGCTATACGATCAGGTCTCGTCGCTGACACAGTATCTTAAGGCACAGGGCGTGCAATCGGGTGACCGGGTCGTGGGGTACCTGCCCAACATGCCGGAGGCCGTGGCGGCCATGCTCGCGGCGACGGCGCTGGGCGCCGTATGGTCGTCGTGCTCCCCCGATTTCGGGGTCCAAGGGGTGCTCGACCGGTTCGGGCAGATCGAACCCAAGGTGTTCTTCTGCACGGACGGTTATTTCTATAACGGCAAGCGCCACGACGTGCGGGCGAAGAACGCGGAAATCCTGGCCGGCCTGCCGACGGTAACGGACGTCATCGTCGCCCCTTACGACCCCGCCGACCGGCCCGAAATCGCGATGATTCCGGATGCGGTCCTGATGGCCGACGCGGCCGCCCACCACGCACCCGGCAACATCGACTTTGTCCCCGTCCCGTTCGACCATCCGCTCTACATCATGTTTTCCTCGGGCACCACCGGCGCGCCCAAATGCATGGTTCATTGTGTAGGCGGAACGATATTGAAACACGCCAGCGAACAGGCCATCCACTGCGACATCCGCCGGGATGACCGGGTGTATTTCTTTACCACCTGCGGCTGGATGATGTGGAACTGGCTGGTTTCGGTCCTGGCCTGCGAGGCCTGCCTGCTGCTTTATGACGGATCGCCGTTCCATCCCGGGCCCGAAACAATCTTTGATTACGCCGACGCGGAAAACATGACCCTGTTCGGGACCTCGGCCAAATACATCGACGCGGTCGCCAAGTCGGACCTTCACCCGAAGGAAACCCACGACCTGACCAGCCTGCGCA
>CAXAVJ010000161.1:0-3290 GCA_963972065.1 uncultured Rhodospirillaceae bacterium | reverse complement strand
CTCGGTGATGGAACTGGACAGTTCCTCGGCAGCCGCCGATACCGTCTGCACGTTGGCCGATGCCTGTTCGATGGCGGCAGACACGTTGGCGGTTCTGTCCTGGGTCGTGCTGGCGGTGTGTGTCAGGGTTTCCGCCGTCGACTGCATTTCGACCGAGGCCGCCGACACGGTCTGCAGGCGCTCGCTGACCTTGGCGTCAAACGCGCTTGTCAGTTCTTCCATGCGCTTGGTTCGTTCCTCACGGCGGGCCTGGTTCGCTCGTTCCTGTTCCTCCAGCTTCCGGCGTTCGATGCCGTTCTCCTGAAACACGAGCAACGCTTTGGCCATGGCGCCGATTTCATCGCTGCGGTTGACGCCGTCGATCTGGGCTTCGAGATTGCCGGCGGCGACGTCGGACATTTCCCCGGTCATTGCGGTAATCGGCTTTGAAATGCTTCGGCCGATCAGAATGCCCATGGCGGCGACAAGCGAGATCACGATGGCGGCGGAAACGGCGATGGCCACCAACAGGTCACGCAGCGGGGCGAAGATTTCCGATTGATCGATTTCCGCTATTACAGCCCACCTGGTGCCCAGGAAATCCAGCGCGGTATAGGCGGAAACAACGGGAATGCCGCGGTAATCCGAGATCTCGTCGATTCCGGTCCCGCCGGCCAGGGCGTGTTTGACGGATTCGGATTCAACCTTCGTCTTGAGGATGGTCGAGTCCTTGGCAAACCGCGAGTCGCTGCGCATCAGGAAATCGCGCCCGACCAGATAGGTTTCCCCGGTCTCGCCCATGCCGTCCGCGGATTGCATGATCCCGTTAATGCGCGCGATGGGCATTTGGAACGCGAGTACGCCGATGACCTTGCCGTCGAAGTTCTTAACCGCTGTGGAGATGAAACTGGCGGGCGCCCCGTTGCTTGGTGCATAGGGCCGGAAGTCGAAAAACGTCGCTTCACCGGCGGGGGAGGCCATCGCGGTTTGATAGGCCCGGCCCAGGTCCGTATCGCGCCATTTCCCCGACAGGACGTTTGTCGCGAAGTCAGGCTCTTTGAACACGGTGTACACAAGGTTGCCTTGGGCATCGAAGATGAAGACGTCGTAGTAGCCACGCTCGGTCATGAATTCGCGCAGCCAGGGATGGTACGCCTGATGGGCGGCGGCGTAGCTTGACCCGTCCGGGGCAACGTCGAGCAGGTGCTTGTCACCGATGGGGTTCGGATTGTCGGCGATGTACTGCTTCTGGAGTTCGGGGCCAGCGTTGTCGCCAAGCTCGTTCCATGCGTGGGAGAAATCTCCCAGCGCGCGACGGATCAAGGGGCTGTCCGATTGAATCTTTAAGTCCTGGCGGATGCTGTCCAGGTAGCTGTGGATAAATTGGGTTTTGGCGCCGCCAAGCGCGGTCAGCTTTTTCTCGGATTCCCCTTGCAGTTCAATTGCGGCTTTCCGGTAGGACAGCGCGCCCGTCACCAGTGTTGCGAGGACTGAGGCGATGACAATCGCCAACGGGACCTTTTTCGATATTTTCAAGGTGGGCATGTAAGGACTTCTCCTAAGGTTCATTTCCGGTGAGCCGGTATGCTCGAGGTGTGGTTCGGCTTGACGTGGACGCGGACGTTAGCCGGCAAAAATTTCAAAATGAGTGCATTTTTGACACTGACAGCCGATCGCTCCCTGGATTCCCCGGGGAAAGCGGCGCGCCAACGCCCATAGTGCCGGATAAGGCAATATCCGTGCCGAATGCCGATGGGGTGAGGAAGGAGGGGCGTTTGCCCAACGTGACTTAACGCCCCTTAAAGGTTGTCATAATACGATAACCATTGGCCCCGGTGACTTCCCGTGGGCAGAGGGATAAGATCGCCGTCATGGACGATATTCAGTTAGAAACCCCGGCCAAGGCCGGAGCGCATACCGAAGGCGCCGGCAACGGTGACGCCAAGGAAAGTGGATCGCGGGCGCCGCAGCGCCGGGCCCGGACGCAGTTGTTGCGCGAACGCTACATCAACCGGGAGATTTCCTGGCTGACCTTCAATTCGCGGGTGCTCGAGGAAGCCAACAACCCTCACCATCCGCTGCTGGAACGGCTGCGCTTCCTGTCGATCTCGGCATCGAACCTGGACGAGTTCTACATGGTCCGCGTCGCCGGGATAAAGGGACAGGTGCGGGCCGGCGTGGGCGCGCCGTCCGAAGACGGCCAGACCCCGGCGGAACAACTTCAGGCCATCCATCAGGAGGTTGGCCGCCTGATGCAGGCCCAGCATGCGTGCTGGAGCAACCTGATGAAGGAACTGCGCGGCGAAGGCATCGCCGTGGTCGGCCCGGATGAACTGACGGCCAAGGAAAAGACCTGGCTGCGCAAATATGTCGACGGCATCATGCCGGTTTTGACGCCGCTTGCCATCGATCCGGCCCATCCGTTCCCCTTCATGCCCAACATGGGCTTTTCCCTGGTTCTGGCGTTGACCCAGCGCGGGATGGAAGAGCCACTGCGCGCCCTTCTGCCGGTGCCGACCCAGCTTGACCGATTTGTCCGCCTGCCCGGCGATGCCATCCGCTTTATCCCGCTGGAAGACGTCATCGGCCTGTTCCTGGACCTGTGGTTCCCCAGTTTCGAAGTGCTACAGAAGGCGACGTTCCGCGTTATCCGCGACAGCGAAATGGAAATCGACGAAGAGGCCGAAGACCTGGTCCGGACCTTTGAATCGGCGCTTAAGCGCCGACGCCGGGGCACGGTCATTCGTCTGACCTTCAATGCCGATGCGCCACAGGAACTGCGCGATTTCGTGATTTCCGAAACCCATGCCTCGCCCGAGGACGTGATGCCGAACCCGGGCCTGCTCGGGCTGGTCGATACCAAGCAGTTGATCCTCAGCGAGCGGCCGGACCTTCTGTTCTCGCCGTTCAATGCGCGCTTCCCGGAACGCATCCGCGATTTCGGCGGCGACATCTTCGCCGCCATCCGCCAAAAGGACATCATCGTCCACCACCCCTATGAAAGCTTCGACGTGGTGGTGCAGTTCGTGCGTCAGGCGGCGCGCGACCCCAACGTGGTGGCGATCAAGCAGACGCTCTACCGCACCAGCAACGATTCCCCCATCGTCGCGGCCCTGATCGAGGCGGCGGAAGCGGGCAAGTCCGTGACCGCGTTGGTCGAACTGAAAGCCCGGTTCGACGAGGAGGCCAACATCCGTTGGGCCCGCGACCTGGAACGGGCGGGCGTGCAGGTGGTTTACGGATTCGTCGACATGAAGACCCACGCCAAGGTCAATATGATCGTGCGCCGCGAGGGCAATGAGCTGCGCCCC
>CAXAVJ010000160.1:0-3292 GCA_963972065.1 uncultured Rhodospirillaceae bacterium | reverse complement strand
GGGGCCAAGGCGACCGGCCATATCTGGTCGCTGACCAGGACATCGAAGATGGTCCGCCTGTCGCGCAAGGGTACGCGCGTGCGCAAGGTCATCGTCACCGTGCCCTGGGGCTGGATCGACCGCATCCTGGCCGACAAGAACCTGCCCAACCGCAACCTGGCGCGGTTCGCCGCGACCCATCGGGGATACGCCACCTGGCAACCGTCGGCCCATGCCGTGGCGCTTGCCGAGCAGATCATCAATCCGTCGCGTTCCCCCGCGGCGCTGGCCCAGATGTCGGCGGAAAGCCGCGCCATCGAAATCCTGCGCGAGGCCCTTGAAAGCCTGATTTCCAATGTTCCCGAGGAACCGCAGAGCGCGCCCACGACCAAGACCCAGGCCAAGGCCCAGTCCGTGCGCGCCTATCTGCACGCCCATTTGGCCGACAACCCGTCCCTGAAGGCCATGGGCCGCGATCTGGGCATGAGCGTCGGCGCCATGCAGGGAGCGTTCAAGGCCGTCTACGGCCGCAC
The DNA here is from genome assembly GCA_963972065.1 of uncultured Rhodospirillaceae bacterium. Taxonomy (GTDB): domain Bacteria; phylum Pseudomonadota; class Alphaproteobacteria; order Rhodospirillales; family Casp-alpha2; genus UBA1479. Next base: position 2,780 of record CAXAVJ010000160.1, on the reverse strand, counting down.
CATCGCCGACTATTCCCGGGAACTGCGCCTGCAACGTGCCCGCGAGGCGATCGAGCGCGACGGCGTGTCCGTTGCCCAGGCGGCTTATGACGCGGGCTATTCCAACCCGGCCAATTTCTCGACCGCGTTCAAGCGCCTGTTCGGCCTGTCACCATCGGAAACCAAAACCTGATCAGGGCGGTTTCGGCGCCGCCCGGTCAGCGGCCCGAAGGGGTGTCCAGATTCACGGTCACGTTCTTGCGCTGGGTGAAACTTTCCAGCATGCCTTCCAGGGAGAACTCCCGGCCCAGGCCGCTCTGCTTGTAACCGCCGTAGGAATGGCCGGGCACCTGGCCGCCGCCCTGATTGACCTGCACCCAGCCACTTTCGATAGCGTGCGCCGTGCGCAGGCCTTCGCCGATGTCGTGGGTCCAGACATAGGCCGCAAGGCCGTAATGGCTGTCGTTGGCCATGCGGACGACCTCGTCCGTATCGGTCCAGCGGATCGCCACCAGGACCGGGCCGAAGATTTCCTCGCGCGCCAGGCGCCAGTCGTTGGAGGCGTCGGCGAACAGGGTCGGCACGGCGAAATACCCCTCGCTGAGCGGCCCCGTCTCCGGCGGCAGACCGCCCATGACCAAACGTGCGTCGTCGCGCTTCAGGCCTTCCTCGACATAGCCGCAGACCCGGCGGAACTGTTTTTCGTTGATGATCGTGCCGACGTCGGTGGCTTCGTCCAGCGGGTCGCCCAGTTTCAGGGTCGACGCCTTGGCCGCCAGCTTGTCGAGGAACGAATCAAAGATGTCCGCATGCAGGAACAGGCGCGAGCCCGCCGTGCACGACTGGCTTTGGCGGGTGAAGCGCATGGCGGCGATGATGCCGTCGACCACCCAGTCCTCGTCCGCATCGGGGAACACGATGGAGGGGCTCTTGCCGCCCAGCTCCAGGGACACGGGCACGATCCGCTCCGCCGCCGCGCGCATCATGATCTTGCCGACCTCGGTCGATCCGGTGAACGACAGCTTGGCGATGGCCGGATGATTGGCGAGCGGCCCGCCGCATTCGGCGCCGTAACCCGTCAGCACGTTCAAGACGCCTTCGGGCAGGAATTCCTGGCAGATGTCGGCCATCATCAGCACGCCCAAGGGTGCGTCCTCGGCCGCCTTGAGAACCACCGTGTTGCCGGACACCAGCCCGGCCGCGATCTTCAACGCTCCCAGCAGGACCGGCGCATTCCACGGAATGACCGCGCCGACCACGCCCAAGGGCTCCCGCCGGGTGTAGCTTAAAACGTTCTCGCCAAGCGGTATGGTCTCGCCCTTCAGCTCGCTGCCCAGGCCGCCGTAATAACGGAAGATGTCGGCCGATACCTTGGCCTCGGGCCGGGCCTGGGTGCGCAGGGCGTTGCCCGTTTCCAGGGCGATGGTGCGGGCCATTTCCTCGGCCCGGGCGTCCATGGCGTCGGCGATGCGCAGCAACGCCCGGCCGCGGTCGCGCGGATTGGTGCGGGCCCAGGCGGGGAACGCCTGGGCGGCGGCGGTGACGGCCTTGTCCACGTCTTCGGCCCCCCCGCGCGGCACCTCGGCGACGGTGGTGCGGTTGGCCGGGTTTTCGACCGCGATGGCGGCACCCGAGACGGCCTCGACCCAGCGGCCCCCGATCAGCATGCCTTTCGGCGCGTAGAAGTCCTGGGGGTTGGCAATGTTCTTCAAGGCGGTCGTCATGGTCGTCTCCTGTATGTGCGATGCGGCCGCGCAAGGCGGCCTGCGTTTCGCGAACGGTATACCATAGGGGCGGGCCGCCGCCACCCGCTTGGGGTATAGTGCGTATCCTGATCCGCATCCGGAGCCCGCCCGTCATGTCCGCGCCCCCGCCCGTCATCGTCTGGTTTCGCCGCGATCTGCGCCTGGCCGACAATCCGGCCCTGGCCCGGGCGGCGGCGATCGGGCGGCCGGTGGTGCCGGTCTTCATCCTGGACGAGGACACGCCCGGTCTGCGCCCGCCGGGCGGGGCGTCGCGCTGGTGGCTGCATCATTCCCTGGCTGCTTTGGACCGCGACCTGGCGGTGCTGGGGGCGCGGCTGGTCTTGCGCCGGGGGCCGGCGGCGGTGGTGCTCGACGCCCTGATTGCGGAGACGGGGGCCGATACGGTGCTGTGGAACCGCTGTTACGACAAGGGCTCCGTCGCCCGCGACACGGAAATCAAGGCGGGCCTGCGGGGGCGAGGGCTCCATGCGGAAAGTTTCAATGGTTCGCTTTTGACCGAGCCTTGGGAGATCACCACCAAGGCCGGCGGCGGTTACAAGGTCTATACCCGGTTCTGGCAGGCCTGCCGCGCCGCCGGCGATCCGCCGCCGCCGGTGGCGGCGCCGGACAGCTTGCCGGCACCGCAGGCCTGGCCGGTAAGCGACGATCTGGCCGCCTGGCGGCTGGTGCCCAATGCACCCGATTGGGCGGCGGGGTTTTCCGATCACTGGATACCGGGGGGGCAAGGGGCCTGGGACCGCCTGGAAATGTTTCTCGACGGCGCGGTCACGGGTTATGCGGCGAAGCGCGATTTCCCGGGCGTGGCGGCGACCTCGGGCCTGTCCGCGCATCTGGCCTGGGGCGACATCGGCCCGCGCCAGGTCTGGGCCGCCACCGTCAAGGACGCCCCGGCCGGTGAGGGGCGGGAGACGTTCCTGAAGGAACTGGTGTGGCGGGAATTCGCCCATCATGTCCTGCATCATTTCCCGGACCTGGCCGAGCGGCCCATGGACGCCAAGTTCCAGGATTTTCCCTGGATGCCCGACGACGGCCTGC
>CAXAVJ010000159.1:0-3504 GCA_963972065.1 uncultured Rhodospirillaceae bacterium | reverse complement strand
CGCCCGTCAGTGCGACGGGCCGCTGGGCGCGGGCAGGCCTTCCAGTTCCACGTTGACGCAGGCGACCTTGCCGCTGGCCACGGCGCGGTCCAGCGCCGCGTCCAATTCCGCCGGGTCGGTCACGTATTCACCATGTCCGCCAAGTCCGGCCACCGCCAGGTCATAACGGGCATCCGACAGCTCGCAGCCGATCAGGCGGTTGGAGCCGTATTCGCGCAGCTGAATCTGATGTTCCGCGTTCCAGCGGTGGTCGTTGCCGATCACCACCACATAGGGGGTGCCGGCGCGGGCCGCCGTTTCGAACTCGGCGAAATGAAAGCCCACGGTGCCGTCGCCCATCAGCGCGAACACAGTGGCGTCCGGCACGGCCTTCTTGGCCCCGACGCCATAGCCGAGACAGCCGCCGATGACGCCGGAAATGCCGTTGATGATGCGCTTGTCGGTCCGCGTCGCGGCCTGGGCCCATTGCCCGAATTCACCGCCGTCGATGATCAGCACGGCGTCCTTGGCCTTGTCGATCTGGCGCTGCACGGCGGCGCAGACCTGGGCCGGGGAAATGCCGCCGTTGGCCGCGGGGGCGTCGGGCGCGAAGCTGCGCTGGGCGATCTGGTCCCGGGCCTTGGCGCGCCAGGCTTGATGGGCGGTGCCACCGGCTCCTTGGGCGATCAGGGTCTCGGCCGCGTCGCGGGGATCGGCGGCCAGGGCCGTCACGATGCGGTCTTCCAGGTTGCGGTGGGCGCGGTCGCGCTCATCGGCGTCGGCGTTGACGCAGATCCATTTGCAGGCAGGGTCGAAGATATTGGTGCCGGCGAAACCCAGGGTGAAATCGATCCGCTTGCCCAGGGTGACGATCAGGTCGGCCTCGGCCATCACACCCGCGATGCTGCCGAGGGACGGATCCTTCAGGCCGCGCGGACTTTCCATGACGACCACGGGCGCGTCCAGGGCATCCGCCAGCTTGTCGCGGACACCCGGGCCGCGCGCCGTGTTCAAGACCGGCCCGCACAGGATGATCGGATGCTTGGCGGCGGCGACCGCATCGGCCACGCGCTTGGCGTCTTCGGGCGCCAGCGCCATGGTCTCGCGGGCGAAGGCGTCGGCCGGGGGAACATTGCCGCCCGTGGCATCGGCCTCGACCACGTCGAAGGCAAGGGACATGTGGACCGGTCCGGGCCGCCCCGATTTGGCGGTGCGGATCGCCCGCGCGGCGGCGGTGCCCAGGTCGGCGGCCCGCACGGGGCGGATCGATAGCTTGGTCAGGGGGGCCGTCATCGGCACCTGGCGCATTTCCTGAAAGGCGCCCCGGCTGTCCTGGCTGACCGGGGAATCGCCGGTCAGCAGCAGCACCGGCGTGTCCGATTCCCAGGCCGTGTACAGCCCGCCCATGGCGTTCGCGGCCCCGCCGCCCGCCGTCACCATGGCCACGCCGACGTTACCGGTCAGCTGGGCATAGGCCTCGGCCATGTACACGGCGGCGGCTTCGTGCCGGGTGTGGATGATCTCGATGCCGGCGTCGAAGCAGGCGTCATAGACCGGCATGATCTGGTTGCCGGACAGTGAGAAAATGCGTGTCACGCCGGCGGCCGCCAGCGACTTAACGAGAAGGTCTGCGCCTCGCACGATTGATCCCCTTGAGTGTTAATGCTGTGTCATGGCGAGAAGCCGCCTGCACAACGGTTGTAGCATTTATGGAAATTTCTGGAACCCCGCCGCTTGGTCGCGGGGCCTAGACCGGCACTTCGCCTTCCAGGATCACCCGGTGCATGATGCGGCCTTCGGATGCGTCATAATCCCGGTGCGCGATATGCAGCGTCGCCCGGTTGTCCCACAGCACCAGGTCGCCCGGCTGCCAGGTATGCCGATAGGTGATGTCGGGGGTGATGGCGCGGGCCAAAAGATCCTGGATGAAGGTACGGCTTTCCGCCGGCTCCATGCCGTCGATGCGTTCCGTCTTGCCGGGGTGGACATAGATCGCCTTTTTCCCGGTTTCCGGATGGGTGCGGATCAGGGGATGGCGCTGCGGCGCCTTGGCCAGGGTCTGGCGGGCGTCTTCGCCGACGCTGCCCGTATCCTGTTCGATCACGTTGACGGTAATCATCGGATCCAGCTTGCTGCGTTCTTCCGCCGGTAATCCTTCGTAGGCCGCCTGCATGTTGGCGAAGCTGGTGTCGCCGCCCTTGGATGGCAATTTGACCGCGTACAGCATGGTCATCTTGGGCGGGCGGGCATGGTTGGTGTGGTCCGTGTGCCAGGCGCGGGACCCGGTGGGAATGGCCTTGCCGTCCTCGCCCTTGTCCGATTGGCGGCTGTCCAGCACGACGATCTCGGGGTGTCCCGGCATCAGGATATTCGTCAGATGCTGCGGCATCAGGTCGCCGAACAGACGGGCTGCGTCCAGGAACCGTTCGGGCGTGAAATTCTGGCCGCGCACGACCATGACAAGGCGCTCGCTCAGCGCCTTCTGCAGGGCGGACAGGTCTTGCGATGCGACCGGGCCGCTGAGATCGATACCTGTCGCCTCGATGCCGAAGGTCGACGACAGGGGATTAAGAGATACAGACATGGGCGTTTCCTCCGATACCGCCCGGCTTTTCCCGCCGGGTCGGATCAAATGCGCCCCCCTGGGGGCATGATAATCACGCCCGCCGGTTGGAGGCAATGACGGGAATTAGGCGATCAGCGTCCTTCGCGCCACCAGGCGGCCATCAGGGTGCCGAGCGCCAGCACGGCCAGCAGCAACCCGGACAAGAGCGGAATATCCTTCAGCCCCGTCACCACATAAGCCTTATGGGCGACCAGCCCGACCCAGCCGCGCCCGGCCAGATCGCGCCCCGGGTCGACGCGGCGCACGTCGGGCACACCGTCGGTGAGCCAGCGCACGGACCCGCCGGTGATGTCCGTGACCGGTGTCAGAACCGCGTCCGTGGCGCGCAGGTCCGACAGTTCCAGCGGGTTCAGTTCGCCCGACGCGACCAGGGCCTGATGCTCGCCGTCGCTCAGTCGGTAGAGCCCGATTTCCGCCGCTGCCAACTCCCCCCGCCACAGGCCGGGTTGGGCGTTCTTCAATTCCAGTTCCTGAACCTCTCCCGATGGCGCGGTGACGGTCACCTTACTTACGGCGTCCTTCAGGCTGCGCCGCTCGACGGTTAACTTTCCGGCGCGCACGCGGGCGTGCAGGGCCTCTTCCTCCAGATCGGGTTCACGCATCAGCCAATGGGACAGACGGCGCAGCAGTTCGCCTTGCGGCCCGCCGCCGTCGTAGCCCCGCGCCCACAGCCAGATGTGGTCGGACATGACCTGCGCCACACGGCCCTTGCCGACGCGGTCCAACAACAAGATCGGCTTGTCCTGCAGGCCGCTCATCAGCGACACGCCCGCCGTGGCATCGCTCGGGATCTGGCGGAACCAGCGGCCCCAGATGGGGTCGGCCTTGGGATCGATGCCGGGCCGCATCAGGGCCGCCGTCACCGGATGGCGCAGGCCCGTGTCGGACACCCGGGGCCG
>CAXAVJ010000158.1:0-3587 GCA_963972065.1 uncultured Rhodospirillaceae bacterium | reverse complement strand
CACCATTCTGCCGACGGTCGCCGTGATCGCGGCAACCATTCAGGGAACTCTGGCCTACGGATTGGCTCAACAGCACCGCGCGCAAATCGCGTCGGAGACGCTTGCCCCGGTCCCGGACCTGACGCCCGGGTTCATCTTGCTGATCGTTCTGTTCACCGGTCTGGCCTTGGCGCCGGCAGGCTTCTGGATCCAGTTGCGGCTACGCAGCTGACCGGTTGGCGGATCAGTCCTTGGCGCGCCAGATGTCGCCCGAGGAGGTAATATCGCCGGAGGTGTTGACGATCCACGGGCGGCCTTCGATGGTCACGGTGACTGCGTGCATGGCTTGGGTGATGTTGACGTCGTCGAACCGCCCGTTGGACGCATTCCATTTCTTCAGAAGGGATGTCGACTGATCCAGGACATACACCGACCCATCTGCGCCGACGCCCAGATCCTGCGCCTTCTGGGCCGTGCCCTTGGGCCGATTTTCGAACCTGGAGCCCGTGTACTGCTGCACCTCGGACGACTGGTTCAGAATCCATAGATCACCGCCGGCGCCCAGATGAACAAAGAAAATGTCGCTGCTTTCGATCTGTTTGAACACGCTTTTGCCGGCTTCCATCTTGTAAAGCTGGGCGCCGGCGGCCACGTAAACCGTGCCGTCCGCCGCGACCGCCATGTTGCGCGGCGTGTTGGTGTCGGTGGAATTGATGACGTAATAGGTCTTTTCCTGAGTTCCCTTGAGGCGGTAGACACGCGCAGGCGCGATCTCGCTTAACGCCCACAGAGTACCGCTTTCATCCTCGCCCACATCGGCCAGGGAGGAATTGGAAAACGCCTTGTCCAAAGCCTCGAACTTCTTGGTCTTGGTGTTGAACTTGAAGACCCCCGTGTCACCCGAAATGTAGACCGCGCCCGTATGTCCGGCATGGACATCCGACAGCATGCCCATGTTGGCTTCGGCGTCGCTCGACTTGTACTTGTCGAACTTCAGGTTCTTGGTGAAGGTGAAGGCGCTGGCGCTCTGCGACGAGACGACGGCCGCGGTCGAGCCGCTGCCGGTGGTATCGCCGCTCGACTTCTGGGCCAGGACACGGTCACCGGCCTCGTTGCGTTCGAAATAGCGGGTCGCCAGGACCTTGCGCGCGCTCGTCACCACCCAAGGGAAACCATTGGGGCCGACGGCGACGGCGGCGGGCGTGTGGCCCGGCACCAAGACCTGGGAGAATTTCTTGTCGGACGGGCGCTTGCGCATCAACAGGTTGTTGGTATTGACCAGAAATACCGTGCCGTCAGGCCCCACCGCGATGCTGCGCGCCAACTGAAAAAGAGGAGTACAGGGATTCTTGTCGCAGCGCTGGGCGATATGGTCCTTGGAGATGGTCCAGGGCGTGCCGTCCGGCCCGGCGGCGACCTGAACGCCCAAACCGGGAACGTTGCTGGTCTTACCCGTCGCCATGTCGAAACGGGACAAGATGCCGTCGGCATTGGCAAACAGCACGATATCGTCCTTGCCGCCGATCGAGATATCCGACGCCGTCACCCCCTGAACCTGAACCCAGGCCGTGCCATCGTGGCGGAACACGCGCCCAACGCTGGTCACACCCCATGGATTACCCTGACTGTCCACGGCGATGCGCGCCAACTGCCCGGGAAAGCTTTCGAACGCGCCTCGTGTATTGCTCCACCGCGTGATGCCGCCGCTGGTATCCAGCGCGAACACGCTGCCGTCCCGGCCGATGGCAATATGCTGGGCAGTGCCGCGGGTATCGACGAATTCCAGTTTCTCATTCGTCGTGCTGGTGGCTGGGTCGCTGGTTCCCCCCCCGCCGCCGGGCGATACCGAATTGCTGTTGGAATTGGATTTATTACCCGTGCCCGAGCCGCTGCCCGACGTACCGATGGACTGGGCGGTCGGCGCGTTCGCCTTGGCGTCCGGCGCGGTGCTTTCCGTGGCCGTACTTGTCGTGGCCTGTACGTTGCCCGCCGTGATCTGTGGCGCGATGATCGGTTTTGCCTGCGCCAGCGGCGCCTGCGGGACCGGCGCATGCGGTGTTTCCGCCTTGTCTTTGTTTTCTTCCTCAGTCAGCGGCACCTGATCGCGGATCAGAACGGTGGCGAAAATGCGCCCGTCGGCCAAGGTTACCCAGGGGCCGCCGTTGGGGGTAAGCCCCGCGGCAACGACATCGGTGATCCCTTCGTAAGGCACCCAGCGCATGGGCGACATGCGCAGTTTCCGCAGCTGTCCGTTGCCGTCGACGATGACGGCGGAGCCGTCGGCGCCGAGCGCGATGTCACGGGCAATGCCCGGCATGGTGATCCAGGCCCCGTCTTCCCAGCGCATGATCTGTCCCGCCGGCGTGACGATCCAAGGCTTGCCCCGGATATCAAGGGCGATACGCCGCGCCAACTGACCCGGCACGGCTTTCCAGCTTTGCGACAGCGGCTCCCATTTCTCGACGCTGCCTGTAAGTCGGACGATATAAATATTTCCGACCGCGTCGCCGGCCACGTCGGCGACCTTGTCGCCTTTCGGTTCCCACCACAGGCCGTTGAAGCGCATGACGTTGCCGTCCGGGGTCACGCCCCAGGGCCGATTGCCTTCGGCCGCGGTAATGCGCGCGAAACCTCCCGACATTCTGGCCCATTTTTGGCTGACCGCCCGCCACCGCAGGGCAACGCCGTCGCTCCCCACGGCATAGGCCATGGCGGCAGCGTTGATCGACAAATCCTTGGCGCGGCCGGGGATCAGCGTCCAGGTCGCCTTGACCGTTTCACCGGCCGGCGGCGCGCTGGCACGCGGTGACTGCCCCGTCGCGGGTCGACCGCCGACAAGCGGCAACAGCGCCGCCACAAGGACCGCACAGGCTATCCCGCGCAGAAACACGTTGTTCACCATCACAATGCGTTAACCTCCCTAATCAATCGCAGGCAACCGCGTCGGATGGGGGTTCATGCGTCCCACCGCTCAGAGTCGATTTTGGTTTCTAATTGTTCGCCAGTCGTTTTTGGATGCTGGCGATATGTTCGAAATTTCGGGGGTCTTCGTTCCAGGCCCTGAGACGGAAATCGCCGGAACGAAACTCCTCGAAGAACTCGCGTTTCTTCAAGGTATCAATGATTTGGTTGAATGTCGGACGCGGGGTGAACCAATCTTCGTGGCGTTTGGACAGACGCTCCAGATCACGTTCAAGATCGCTCAAACGTTCGCGGGTCTTTTTGCGGTGGTCTTCCGCCTGACGGGTGTACTGCGGGCGCCGAGGCGTCAGCAGAATCAGGATCGAGCGTTCAAAGTGACGCTTGGACCGCTCGGAAAACAACAGGCTGATGCCCGGGATATCCATAAGCGTCGGCACCCCATCCTTGGCATTCGACGTTTCACGCTCGCTCAGCCCGCCCAAAATCAGGGTTTCGCCGAACCGCATGGTGACCGTCGAATTGACGTTGGTCTTGGTGGTGTCGAGGCGGAATTCGAACAGCACGGAACTTGCCGGATCGGTCAGAAAGGTCCGTTCCGCGACCACGTGCAAACGCAGGAAGTCGTTTTCGAGAATTTCCGGCGTCACCGCCAGTTTGACCCCGACTTCCTTCTGCACGGAAACCGA
>CAXAVJ010000157.1:0-3652 GCA_963972065.1 uncultured Rhodospirillaceae bacterium | reverse complement strand
GTCTATGAGCTCCGTTGTTGGTCATTGTCCGGCCGGATCCAAGTCAGTTCGTCTGTCCGATGATGTGGATGGGACAGGCCGGTCGATATTAAATGAGAATGATTATCAATTCCAATAGAGAGTTTTTCCGGATCATGCGCCGGATGGCTGCGTGGCATCCGGTTTCGTATCGCCGCCGTTCCGGCGGCGCGGGGCGGTGGGCTTGGCGGGGGGCATCGCGGCCAGGCCCCAGCCGATTACGCTGACGGCGCCGCACCATATGACGAAACCGGCCCCGCCGTCGTAGAGCAGAGCCACGGCGGGGGCCAGAACGCCGGCGATGGCAAGCCGGGTCTGCCACGCCTTGCGTTCAAGGGGAGGCAGACCGAACACCCGCCGCCGTTTGGCGTTGCCGACCGTAAGGTAGGCGAGGGCGGCGGATGAGGCCGCAACGGCGGCGACGGCGGCCAGGATGCTCATTCCGCGGGTTCCGGCAACGGGTCGCCGGCGGGGCGGCCATGGGGCTGCCGCGTCACCCAGCGGAACAGCAAAACGCCGAGCACGAGGAACATCAAATCAAAGGACAGCACCGCCCCTTGTCCCTGGACCACGGCATCCGCCCAGTCCAAGCCGCCCATGGCCATGCGCACAATTGGCAAAACGATGCAGGCGGCGCCGAGCAAACGCCGGAACCGCTGTATCAGGCCGCTGCCGTTGCCCGCGAAGACACCGACCGCGATACAGGCGAGGGCGCCCAGGACAAAGCCCATCGGTGTCCAGTAGAAGGGATCGGCGGCCGGCAGGGACAGGAAGAAGCCATAGGCCGCCGCCGTCATGGCGAACGGCAATCCGTAGGCGGTGATCGTGACCGCGCGCCCGAAGCCGCGCCACAGGGCGGCCTCTTCGCGCCGACGCACCCAAAGCTGCATTCCCGACAGGATCACGTAACACATGGCGGCGCCCAGACCGACCCACACGGCCTTGGATAGGGTGCCCGCGAAATCGCCCGTGTGCAGGGGCCAGATCAGTTCATAAAGCGCGTTGCCCGCCGACGGTTGCCGACCGACCCGGGGTTTGACGCCCAGGAACCGGCCGTCCGTGCCGTCGAACACGTTGCGCACCCAGGCCAGTGTTCCTTGTGGCGGCATGTGCCAGAGGTTGATGCGGGCATCGGCGCGGCCGTAGTGGTCAACCACGAGGAAGCGGACCGGCGTGCCGGTCAGGGCCGTGGACCGGGCGATCACGGCATCGAGATCGACCAGGGCGGCCGGGCGCGGATCGGGTGTCACGGCGGGCTCGTAAAGAGTTTCGCGCATCGCCTTCTGGTCGCCGCCGAAGGCGACCTGCGATATCAGGGGCAGGGAGACCGTGGCCGCAAAACTGAAGAATGAGCCGGTAAATCCCAGAAGAAACGCGAACAGCAGGCCCCAACTTGCGGCCAGGACATGACGGTCGCGGGCCGTGACGAGGCGGTAACCCGGCCGGGTGGCGACAAACAGATCGCGGATCAGATGGCGGTGCATGAGAAAGCCGGTGACCCCCGCCGCCATCATGGACAGCCCCAGGATTCCGGTCAGGATCAGGCCCCAAGGCCGTGGAACGTAGAGCTGCACATGCAGGTCGACGAGAAAGTCCTCGAGCGCGCTGGCTTCGAACCATTCCGGTTTCGTGAACACGAACCCTTCGTTGCGCGCCAATTCCGCGCCCGTCGCGCCATCAAGCCGGAACAGGGTGCCGTAATTTTCAATCCTCCCACTTTCCGGATTACGGGCATGGGCATGGGGAAACACGTTCAGGTCGCCCTTGGCCGTTGCCCAGATGGCGATTTCTTCAAGGTACCCCTTGGTCATCCGTTCCGCGATGGGCCGGACCTTGCCGTCGAGACCGCCTGCCAGCGGGGCGTGATTTTTGGCGCCGCCGACGGACCATTCGGCAATTTCGTGGGCGAATACGGCGACCGTGCCGGTGGCGACGACGGCGTAAAGCAGCAGGCCCAGGACCGTTCCGGACCAGCCGTGCACGGCGGTCAGGCGTTTCAGCTGGGATTGCGAAAGGGATTTCATCGTTGGGGCTTCCGTCGCTGTTTGATACGGCTGGGGCGCGTCATATCCATCCGGTAAAGGCCATGGCGGCTGTCAGTCCGCAGACGGCGGCGGTGCCGCAGATCACGGCAACACAGCGCAGAAGGCTTTCCTCCACGCAGGCATAAACGAAGACCACGGCCCAGATCAGCGGCACCAGGATCAGGGGAAAGACGGTGTTGTCGATTCCGGCGGCTCCCTTGGGCAGCCAGATCGGCATGGCCATGGCGAACAGAAGGGCCGCCGCCACCGCGCCGGGGCCGGCCAACAGCCAGCGGGTCAACCGGGGACGCGCATCCAGGGCGCGGCGCAGACGTTCCGTCATGCGGAAAGCGCCGCCATGCGCAAAGGGCCGGTTGCTTCGTTGAATGTCGTGTTCATGACTCTAAGACGAATCAAACGGCCGTTGTCCTCGTGTCCCGGGAGAAAAAATTTTCTCCCGGGGGCGGAACAAGGCGCTGCGCGGTTCCGTGGCCTACCACTGGTAGGACAGATTGCCGATGACGGTCAGCGGTTCACCGGCCGTGCAAATCCCGGCGCTGTTTCGGTAATAGCAGGACCCGACATGCTGCTTGTCCAAAAGGTTTCGCGCATGCAGCCCGAAGTGCACACCCTGCCATTCGTAATGGACCGAAGCGTCGAACAGCAGAAAGGCGGGAACGGAAAGGGTCCGGTCACCATCACCCCAATGCATGCCGCGATAGCGGACGCCAGCACCGAAGCCCAGGCCTTTGAAGGGGCCTTCCGGGATGGTGTAGTCGGCCCAGGCCGTGGCGACGTGTTTGGGTGCGGGCGCCAGAACATCACCCAGGTCGGCCGGGTCGACGCTTTCGATGACTTCGGTTTCCATGTAGGTGTATCCGGCGGTCACGTTCAGGCCGAAGTCGAAACTCGCGACACCTTCCAGCTCAATCCCCTGGGAGCGAACGGCGGCGGTCTGGTCCGTCGTGTTCGTTGACGGGTCCGTTTCCGTATAGTTCTGGCGCCGCAAATCGAAGGCGGCCAGCGTCACGGAACTGCGGCTGCCTTCAGGCTGGAACTTGATGCCGATTTCATATTGCTGGCCGGTTTCGGGTTTGTAGTTCTTGCTGGCCGGGTTGGTGCCGATCACGGGCGCGAAGGATTCCGCATAGCTGGCATAGGGGGCCAGCCCATTGTCGAACAGATAGACCACGCCCGCCCGGCCGGTGAAGGCGCTATCCGATTGCTGGGCAACCGCCTTGGTGAGGTGATTGATGGTTTCGGTCACCGCGCGGTCGAACCGCCCGCCCAGGGTAAAGCGCCAATGGTCACCCCATTCGATCTGATCCTGAAAATAGATGCCCGTTTGGCTGCGCGTGAAGTCCTTGTTGATGATGATGTTTCCCTCGGACGTCTGCGTGCCGTAGACCGGGGCGAAAACGTCGATCGACGTCGCCGATGCGGAACTCGCGATCTGTTCCAGATACATGAGTTGATAATCCAGCCCGGCCAGTAAGGTGTGCCTGGTGCCGGCAACGTCCAGCTTCAGCTGTGCATTACTGTCCGTGTAGACACCGTCCAGGTTGCCGAAATTGCCGTAGACGCTGCGCGACAATGTCCGGTTGCCGTCG
>CAXAVJ010000156.1:0-3798 GCA_963972065.1 uncultured Rhodospirillaceae bacterium | reverse complement strand
GGGGCGGGTGCCGCCGATGGCGTCGATTGGGCGGGAATGGATTTAGCCGCAGTCGGTGGCGCGGCCTTGGCCGGCGGCGGTGTTTTCAGGGGCGGCGGGGGCCGCCGTTCGGGCAGAGGCACGGGTTTCATCGGTTCCACGGCGACAGCGGCGTCAATGGCTGCTGACGGCGGCGCGAAGGCCTCGACTGGTTGCGGCGGCACGGGTGTCGCATCGGCCGGGGGGGCGGTGTCGGCGTCGGGCGGCACGATCTCCGCCGGGGGTGCTTCTTGCGGCGTTTCCGCCGCCTGGTCGCGGGCGTCCGTTTCCGCCCCCGCGCGGGCGGCGGTCAGGGTCAGGGCGACGGAAACCCCGCCCAGGCCCGGCGCCTTGGCACCGTCAGCCGGTGCCGACAGAACGGCCGCCAGCACGCCCAGATGCAGGGCCAGCGCGACCAGTCCCGCCGCCGTCCATGGGCCGGGTCCGGGCAGGGTCATGTGCCGTGCCTCGGTCATGTCAGGGCACCGTCACCCGGCGTCGAAACCTTGGCGCACGGCGTCGGGCACGGGGTCGGGAAACTGTTCGCGCCAGTCGAAGGTGATCTCCTCGCGCCAGGCGAAGCGTGTCAGATGATCCGACAGGATGTGCTGCATGACGGCGATGCCCCGGTCTTCGCCCGACCGGCAATAGAACGACAGGGTAGAGCCCTCGGCGGTCATCATGCAGCGACCCGGCGGAAATTCGACCCGGGCCCGCGCGCTGTCGTAATCGACATCGACCTTATGGGCGAAATGCTTGCACAACTGCATGAGGTACTTACTGGCGTTTTCCGTTTCGACGGCGGCGAAACAGGTCGGCATGGCGGATCTCCTATTGGCCGGTTGGGGGGAGGATCGGTTGCGTGGGTTCGGTGACGACGAAGGGCAGGCCGCGCGAACAGGTTTCGACCCGGCCCGCGATACCATAGGCCTGGGACAGGGCGTCGGCGGTCACCGCCTCGGCCGGCGGGCCGAAGGCAAGCAGACGGCCATCGCCGAACAGGGCGATGAAATCGCAATGACGGATCGCCAGGTTGATGTCGTGCAGCGCCATCAGGCATTGGCCGCCGTGCCGGCCCAGGATCATGCGAACGGTGTCCAGCACGGTCAGCTGCCAGCGCAGGTCGAGGGCGCTGGTCGGCTCATCCAGCAGCATCACCGATGGCCGGCGCACCATGACCTGCGCCAGGCCGACCATCTGGCGCTGGCCGCCCGACATCTTGTTGAGGGCCTGGAACGCCAGTGGGCGGATGCCGAGAACGTCGAACACGCGCTCCACCGCCGCGTCGATCCGGGCCTTGGGCAGGTCCGGGCGCACGGCGCGGCAGGCGCTGAGCACGGCTTCGTAGGCGACCAGGCTGGTTTCCTGGGGCAGGGCTTGCGGCAGGTAGCCGACGCGCTGGGCGCGGCGGAAATGGGTCATGCCGTCGAGCGCCTCGCCGTCGAGCAATGCCGTGCCCGTATAGGGGCCGAGCCCGGCCAGGGCGCGCAGCAGGGTCGACTTGCCGATCCCGTTGGGTCCCAGCACGCCGACCAGAGATCCCGGCGGGATTTCCGGCAGGGTGACGCCGGTCAGGACCGGCTTTCCCGGATAGGCGAGATTGACGTTTTCGATCTTCAGAGACGTCATGGCTATCCCCGCCGCTTTTGTGAAATCAACAGGGCCAGGAACAGAGGAATGCCGATCAGGGCGGTGACGATGCCGTCTGGGATCAGCACGCCGGGGACCAGGGACTTTCCGATCAAGGATGCGCCGGACAGGATCACGGCCCCGGCGAGCGCGCTGCCCGGCAGGAAGAAACGATGATCTTCGCCCAGGGCCAGCCGCGCGATATGCGGGCCGACCAGGCCGACGAAGCCGATCACCCCGGTGAAGGCGACGGCGACGGCGGTCATGGCGCTGACCCGCAGCAGCACGGTCAGGCGCAGCCGGTCGACGGCGACGCCGTAACTGCGGGCATAATCCTCGCCGCCGCGCAGCGCCGTCATGGCCCAGACCTGACGGATCGAGGCCGGCAGACAGAGCGCAAATACGATGCCGACGATGGCGACCTTTTCCCAGGTCGCGCGGGTCAGGCTGCCCATGGTCCAGAACACGATCTGCTGCAGGCTGTCACTGTCGGCGACGAACTGGATCAACTGGATCAGCGCCTGCAGCGCGAACACCAGAGCGATGCCGAACAGGATCACCGTGTCGACGGTGGCCCCGTAGACCCGGGACAGCAGCAGGATCACGGCGGCAGAGGCAATCGCGCCGGCAAAGGCGAACACGGGCACCACATAGGTTTCCGGTAATCCTAAGGGGGCCGCCAGGTTGAACACGATGGCGAGCGACGCCCCCAGGGTGGCGGCGTACATGACGCCGAGGGTCTGCGGGCTGGCCAAGGGATTGTTCAGCACCGTCTGCATCTCCGCCCCGGCCAGCCCGAGGCAGGCGCCGACGACGATTGCCATCAGGGCGAAGGGCAGGCGGACCTCCCACAGGATGACGTAGGTGCCGGGGTCGAGCGTTTCCGGATGGCGCAGACCGTCGACGACCTGGGCGAGGCTGAGCCCCGCCGGCCCGGTCATCACGTTGACCACCGTGGTCGCGCAAAGGGCGACGGCCAGGGCGCAGAGCCAGACCGCGCGCCGGGTGACGAAGCGGCGGTATCCGGTGGTAAGGGAAGTGTTCGTGTTGGTGATGTCGCCGGTCTGACTCATTGCGCGGCCGCTTCCATGTCCAGAGACACCCAATAGGCGCCGTCAAGCGGTACGGGCTGGAATGCCGCGAACAGGGTTTCCAAGGTCTTCCGGGGATCAAGGTCCTGGAAACGGTCCGGATGTATCCACTTGGCCATGGCCTGCACCGCCGCCACGTTCAGGGGCGTGTTGTAGAAATGGTGCCAGATGGCATGGGCATGCCTGGTCTTGACGGCGGTCAGGTCGGCGATGCCCCTTCGGGACGACGCCAGCGCCAGGGACGTGCGGGCCTGATCCGCGCGGGCGCCCGGGCCCAAAACGACACGCCCCGGTTTGGGATAATCGACCCCGGCGGCGCCGATGGCCGTGGCCATGTAGACGTCCGGCTGGGTGACCAGCAGGTATTCCAGGCTGAGCAGCCCGTGCGCCCCCGGCACCTTGCCCTTGGCGATGTTGTCACCGCCGGCCCAGTCGATGAAGCGGCCCATCATGCCTTGGCTCATGGTGGCGCAGCAGTCGTCGCGCCCGCCGACATGAATTTCGATGAACACCTTGGGCTTGTCCGTGACGCCCTTGAGACCGTCCGCGACCCGCTGTAACTCGGCCGTATAGAAATCGTTGAATGCCTTGGCCTCGGCGTCGCGGCCCAGGAGCCTGCCCAGAAGCGCGATGCTTTTCGGCGTGTTGACTAGGGGGTCCATGCGGAAATCGACGACGACCACGGGGACCCCGGCGGCGGCCAGGCGGTCGAGGATCGCCTTGTGCCGCGCCCCCGGGCCATGGCCCGACCCCAGTCCGAAGATGGCGACGTCCGGCTTCACGCTGATGGACTTTTCCAGGGAAAAGGATTCGGCGCTGCCGTGGCCGATCTGGGGAATATTCTTGATGTTCGGAAATTTCCTTACGTATTGCGCGTATCCGGCTGGGTCGAACCGTTCGAAGTCGGCCATCATGCCGACGATGCGGTCGGACGGATCGCTGGGATCGAGGATGGCCAAGGTCGGCAGGAACCGGCCCTCGCCCAGGATCATGGTCTTGACCGGCACGGCGACCTCGACCGTGCGCCCGGCGATGTCGGTTACGCGGACGGTTTCGGCGG
>CAXAVJ010000155.1:0-3993 GCA_963972065.1 uncultured Rhodospirillaceae bacterium | reverse complement strand
GTTGGAAATGTCGCTCATCTTCGGATCAAGCCGCGGGACATAGCCCTTGCGATGCAGCTTGCGGCTGGTTTCCAGGGGGCCGAAATTTTCCGAAAACCGCCGTTGTTGCGCGTCGTCCAGGGACTGGCCGCGAAATGCCAGAACCCCGTAGGTGTCCATGGCGGCACGAATGTCGGATACCTGGTCCGTGGTCAATTCGACGGCAAGGTCGATGTTCGTGACCTCTGCGGCCAGAACGGGATGAAGGGGCGTGATTTTCACGGTCGAATGTCCTCCCAAGTCGTGCGGGGCGCCGGAGCGCCTTGGCCCGTTTCGGGCCCATTTATTGTATACAATTTACCCTTTCCGGGGCGGCTGATCCAGCGTCCCGTGCAGGCCGCCACCTTTACGGCCCGTCGCTTAAGGTTCTAAGGTCGCAGGCAAGGTGGGGACATGCATCCCCTGCGCAAACCACCGGTGGAGACGATCATGACAGTCAGAATGACCCCAGCGCTGGCCGCGGCCGGGATAACCGCCATAACGATGATGTCGAGCCCCGTCGCGGCGGACAATCTGGTGTCGCACAAGGCGGTCTACCACCTTTTGCCCGGCCCCATTTCAGGACAGGTGCCCTATGACGGAGTCGAGGGCCTGGTCACCCGCTCGGTCGAGCGGACCTGCGACGGCTGGATCGTCGCCGAGCACATGGTCATGCATATCCTGACTCGGGTGGGTGGGGTGATCGACCGGGAAATCCGCTTCACCAGTTGGGAAGCGGCGGACGGCACGCGCTATCGTTTCGCCGCGACGATCAAAAGCAAGGCGGGTGACGAGGATACCCGGCTGAAGGGCCGTTTGGAGGTGGCCCGCGAAGGAGCCGGCGGCGAAGCGGTCTATGCGGAGCCGGACGGCAAAAAGGTGACAATCCCCGAGGATACCTATCTGCCGGTCGGGCAGGTCCGCAAACTTCTGGCCGCCGCCCGGGCCGGCGAGAAACAGGTGCGGTTTCACGTTTTCGACGGGACCGAGGATATCGGTCCTCAACTGATGTCCAGCGTGATCACCGGCCGCTTCAAGGCGGGCGAGGGCAAGGGGTTGCAGACGGCCTGGGGGCCCTTGGGCACCGGCCCGGGCTGGCGCGTGTCCTCAGCCTATTTCGAAACCACGGGCACACAGCCGCAATCGACGCCCAGTTTCCAGTTCACCATGGAGTTGCTGGACAACGGCGTGCCGCGCCGCATGGAGATGGACCTGGGCGGGTTCGTCGTCATTCAGGCGCTCAAGGAAATCCATCCGCTACCGGAACCCAACTGCGGCTAACGTGCGGCCAGCGGCAAGCCACGGAGGCGTCAGCCCTTGCGCGCCTTGGCGATCAGTTGGCGCAGGGTGTCGACATCGACCGCGCCGGGCACCAATTCGTCGCCGACGATGAAGGCCGGTGTGCCGCGAATGCCGAGGGTTTCGGCGATCTGGTGATTGCGGTTGATCTCGGCGGTGACGGAATCGGACGCCATCTCTTTCTTGAGCTTTTCAGTGTCGTATCCGGCGGTTTTGGCGATCTTCAGGATGCGGTCTTCGGGCAGGCCGCCCGAGGTCGCCATCAGGGCGGCATGGAAGGCCAGGTACTTGGCCGGATCAAGCTTCCAGGCGGCCAGCGCGGCGCGCGACGCGCTCACCGATTCCGGGCCCAGGATGGGGAATTCCTTGAACACCCAGCGCAGGTTCTTGTCCGAGTCCAGCAGTTCGCGCAGCACCGGAAACACCCGCTTGCAGTAGCCGCAATGGTAATCGAAAAATTCGACCACGGTGACGTCGCCCTTGGGATTGCCGGCGACGGGGGCGTTGGGGTCGCTGATCAGGCTGTCCTTATGCGCCGACAGCGCCATTTTGGCCTGGTCCGCCTGGGCCTGCTGTTCGCGCTCACGATAGATGCGGATGGCGTCGACGATGACCTCGGGATTGGCGAGGAGATATTCGCGGACAACGGTCTCAATGGCGCCGCGCTGTTGCGGGTCCATGGCGGGGGCCTTGTCCTGGGCCTGTGCGGCCGGCGCGATGAGCAAAATCCCCCCGACAAGAGCGGTGGCGATGAGCGAGATGCCCGGCAAGGCGGCAAACCGAAAGGTCATGGTCATTCCTTATCCAAATGGTGGGCGCATATTGGTCCAGACCGCGGCAAGGGGCAAGCGGGCGCGCAGGCTGCCACGTCACGATCCCGTCAGCGCAGCAGGCGAATGTCGGAAATCAGGGCCGCTGGAACGGATGTGCCGGGACGGGCCGGCGGCGTGTCGGCCACGCGCGCCGCGACAAATACGATCCGGGTATGGCTGGGCGACAAGCCCGGCCAAGCCGTGTCGTGCAGGGAGATCAGGTCGATGCCTTCCTGCCAGCGTTTGCCCAGTGCTTCCTCGCCGCCGCGCACCGTATAGCGCGCGGGGGTGCCGTCCTTGGGCATGTCCATGGTCCCGCGGCGCAGCGCCTTGTCGTTCCACACCAATTCCAATACCCGCACGTCGTCCGGCAGGCGGCGCAGGGTTATGTCCTCGGGGTCGAGCGGACGCGAGGTGTCGGCGAACCCGACGATCACCCGGACCGGATGGTAGGGCGGTGTATGGGGCGACATCTTCCAGTTCCAGGTCAGGAAGGGCGCGGCCAGAAGGTGTTGGTCAATGCGCCGGCCCAAGATCAGATCGTCCGGCCCCGCCGATAGGTGGACAACCGGCAGGCCTTCATCCATCGCCATGCGCGCGCGCCCACCCAAGGGATCGCCGACGATCAGCCAGCGGTCCCCCGGGTCCAGGCCCGCGAACAGGGGCGAGGGGCCCAGGGTCGCCATGATGTTCTGGATGTCGCTGGGCGGTTGGCCGGGGGCAGGGCGGCCGCCGCCATGCGGGCCGGTTACGCAGCCGGTCAATGCCGCACTCAGCATCGCTGCCGCGACAATCATCCGCACGGCCACGGGGTGCGGCCGCGGTGCCATGCCTATTGTTCCCTCCGCTTCTGCTGCTGGATTTCGGCGGCGTTGATGATGTCCTTGGCGCGGACCCATTCTGGGCTGCCTTCGGGGAACGATCGGGCGGCGACTTCGCCGTTGTAGATCGCCTTTTCCATTTCGCCCCGAAGGAATGCGGCGTCGGCGTGGTAAAGCCGAGCGCGCGGCTCGTCGCCCTTTTTGTAATAGGCATTGCCGAGAAGCTGGTAGATGGATGGTGAAAACCGTTCGTAATGGGCCGCGAACTTCAGATTCTCGATGGCATCGTCAAGTACCGTATCGTCGCCGGTCGCCAGTTCGATACGGGCCAGCTCCAGACGCAGCAGGTCCGATTCCGGTCTCAATTTCACGGCCTTGGCATAGGACGGCATGGCGTCCTTGGCATTGCCGTTTTCATACAGGCCCTGACCCCTGATCTCATGAAAATAGGGATCGTCAGGATACTCGGCGATCAGGCCGTCGATGACCTTCAGGAATTCGTCGACCCGTGCGGTCCGGAAATAAGCGATGGCCCGGGCATAGCGGGCCGGCACGCTGGTGTCGTCGCTCTTGAACTTGCGCAGCGCCTGCCCCGGCGTGAGGAAGGCAAGCAGCTTGGCCTGCATGCGCGCGTGCCGGGCGACCAGCTTGGGGTCGTCCTCGATCTTGGAATAGGGGGACCGCGCCAGATGCGCTTCCAGCGCGTCGATGCGTTCACGGGTCAGCGGGTGGGTCAGCAGATAGGGGTCGCGGCTGGCGCTGATCAGAAGTTCGTTGGATTCCAATTTGCCCATGAAATCCAACAGGCCCTTGGTCGATTGTTTCGTGCGGTCCAGGTAGGTCATGGCGGCCTGGTCCGCGGACGCTTCATGGCCGCGGTTGTAGGCCAGGAACGAACGTTGCAGCATGCTCTGCCCGCCGCCCAGGATCGCCGCACCGGCATCGGGGGCGCCGGCGATGACCGCGGCGCTACCCAGGATCATGGACAGTATTTGGGCCGCCGCCGTGCGCGACAGGGCCTCGTGGGTCCGCGCCAGGTGGCC
>CAXAVJ010000154.1:0-4041 GCA_963972065.1 uncultured Rhodospirillaceae bacterium | reverse complement strand
GTAATTTCGATTCCTCTCGAAAATAGAAAAAGGGGCTTCGGCCCCTTTTTTTAAGGCGGAACCCGGCGGGAAAGCCCGCCGCGCCGCCCTCAAGTCGCGTATCGAACCCATCCGCCAGACAGGCGGCGCGGGAATCCAACCCGGTCAGCCGTGCGGCCCCCAGGGCATCGGCGGCGCGGCCTGAATCGAAGCCCGTCAGATTTTCCAGTAGGGTTCCCGGCAGGATGTTACCCAGATTCGGCACATAGGCGATCTGGCGGCGGATGCTGTCCGGGCGGTAGGTGGTGAGGTCATACCCGTCAACGGTCACCGTTCCCGACTGCGGGCGTTCCAGCCCGGCCATCAGGCGCAGCAACGCCGACTGCATCTGGGCGTCGCCACCGGTAATCAGAACCATTTCGCCCACTTCGGCCTCGATGCGAATACGGTCGAACAGATTTCGCGCCACGGCGCGCAGACCATCGGCAGGTTGGTCCAGGCTGACCCGATTGAGCATCAAGTTGCCGGTCACGCGGGGTAGCGGTTCCTGCGGCGCATCCCTGGCCGGTGCCGCTGTGTCATTTTGATCGCGCCTCGCCCGCGCCAGGGTCCAGGCCGCCGTGCCGCGAAATGCATCGCGCACCAGGGTCGAGGAAATCAATACCCCCGCCGCCAATTGCCCAACCGTGATCAGCCCGTTCAGGCAGAGCACGGTTCCCGTAAGAATGGCCAGGACCAGGGTGATGCGGTCGAACAGGGTCATCGTCCGACCGGCGGCGAACAGTGAGCGTACTTGGTTGCGTCCTGTCGCGGCGGCGTCACGAGCAGCCCCCTCGGCCTGGCGCAGAACGAGGTTTTCCGCCCCCATGGCCTTGACGGTCCAGAGAATGTCCAGGATGTGGACAGCAATGCCGTCGGCGGAAGGTGCAGGATTCTCTCGGCGATGGATCACATGGCCGGCGCCCGCCGCGGCCACGGCAAGAAGGATCGCCGGCAAGGCCATCGCACCCGCGAGATACGCCAGCGCCACCGCAAGAACGGGCAATCCGGCCAGAATCAATAAATGGGATACCGGCACCGAAACCGCGCCGACCGGCGGCGCGACGGAAGCCCCCCCCGAAAACAGACGGGAAATGGCCGCCCAACTGCTGGCCCGCGCCTCTGCCTGGGCGGCGGTTTCCACCAGCGACGCGGCCGCCAGATCAATCGCGGCCCGCACTGCAAGCGCCGCGGCGACGGCCGCCGCGAGAAGGATAAAATCATCGCTCCGCGCCCCCGGAAGGACGCGGTCGAAGACCTGCAGTATGAGCATGGGAAGGGTGAGCCAAAGCACCGCGCGGACCACGCCCGCGGCCGCAAGTTCCCAACCCGCGCCACGAGCGGACGCAGGACCGAAGACCGCACCGAAGGTCTGTGCCCGTGGAATCATGTCACCCCAGTTTTCCCGGCCAGGCCGCAGATCGGCCGGAACGTACCCTCAACCTACCCGCCAGGGGTTAACAATCCGCTACCCCTAAACGGCCTGAGCCCTTGAAAAGGTACGCTTTTACCGCTTCGCCGCCAACTGTTGGGCGATCAGCAGGCGGGCCATGGTCATGGCCGCCTTGCGCGTCATCCCGGCGAACATGCGCTTGTGGTAAAGCGTGCGGACCAGGATTTCGTCGCTCGGGCTCAGTTTGCGCAGCGTGTCGTGGTCGGAAAAGATCGACGGACGCAGAAAATCAGTGTCGTTCGGCAGACCCAGGGACTGGGTCAATTCCTCAAGCAGGCAATGGTCGATGAGGAAGCCGTCGCGGTCCGTGTTGACGACGACGAAGGCCCGGTCCAGGCCCCCCATGCGCCCCCCGGCGAAGGACAGAAAATAGCAACCGCCCGGTGCCGACAATTCCTGCTGCAGCTTGGCGCTGACGCCCGGTATCGGCACCTTGACCAACAGGTCGCGGGGCGTGAACACGATGGTCAGGCGCGGGCGTTTCTTGGCGGTGATGGAGTCGACGAAGGTCAGACCCGTCAGGTTTTCGAGGGTACGAAGATGATTCCATGCCAACTTGGCCCAGAAATCCTGCGCCGGCACGGGTTTCAACTCGCGCGATCCCTCGCTTATAAACTGGGTCATGTTGACGGCGATTTCGTCCGTGTCCCAGCGCAGCAGGGCCGAGCGCGCGGCCAACGCCTTGGTTTCCGAGCCGAAAGCGACGGTCTCGAACGCCTTCACCAGATCGTCGACCGGCGGCAGGGCGCCATCGGCGCGGGCGGTCGGGGCGGCACCGGCAAGGCAGAGGGTAGCGGCCAGAACGACCGCCGCGAAACGGGCGGTACGGCGAATGGAAGATGCCCATTTTTCAATGAGCTGTGCGAACTGGCGCATGCCGTTCATCCCGGTCACCCTGCGGGCGGCCGGAAGCGGCCGCAAGACCGCAGTCTACTGCGTCAGGGTCCAGGACCGAAGCATGGATTCGGCGACGGGCCGAAAGCTGTCGAACGACCCCTCGGGCGCCGTGAACGACCAGATATGAGCGATGGTGCCTTCCGGCCGGGGCACGACGACGGCCCATTTCCGGTAGGCCGTGCCGGAATATTCATAGCGGGCGATGAACTGCGAGCCGGGGGATTCAGCCAATTTCCCCTCACCCAGCACGGTCATTCCGCGGGTGCCGGCTTCCAGCGCCTTCAGCAAATCCGCCGTCGCCATGACGGCCGACTCGTCGCCCGTCCGCGCGCCCGCCGGATTGACGTTCTGCACAGAGACGACGGCGTCGTGGGACGCCGCCCCTTCCGGCCCGCTGAAGGTCGCCGTAAAGGCCGTCGGCTTGGACACCGTCCATTGCTTGGGATAGTCCATCAGGAAGCCGTAGCCCGGTTCGACAAACCGCTTCATGTCCGGTGGCGGTGCTGCCATGGGTCCCGGTTCGGGACGGCCGGCGGCCATGGATGCGACGTGATCGCCGGCCCGCACGGGCACGTTGACCGGCGTCTTCGATGTCTTGGTGCCCGTGGCGTCGGCGACCGGCGCCTGGGCCGGACGTTCGCCCTCGCCCGGCACGAAGTTGATCAGCACCCAATTGAAAATCTGAACATGTTCGTCATAAAGGTCGAGGGGCGCCGTAAAGGTGAACACGAAATCCGTGCGGCCGCCGCGCGCGATGATGACCCGCGTTTTCGTGCGGTGGCCCTGATAGATGGCGTCGATCGCCGGCAGGCCCGCAACGACGGTGGTGCCGTCCGCCAGCTTGCGCAGCCAGGGGCCCCGTTGTTCGTTCAGGTAATGTGATTCCAAACGCCCCTGCATGCCTGTCAGCGGCACCAAGGGGTTACTGTCACCGGTCTGCAGGTTCATGACATAGCCCTTGGGCGAGCGCACGGCGACGTGCAATTCCTTGCCCCGGTGGGACACGGCGACCCCCGCCGGCAGCGGCAGGGAGAACCCGCGCACCGGGTGAATGAACAGGCTCGGCTCCTTGGTCATCTGGACCTGGGATTGCTCACCCCCATTGCCGCCCGTGCCGTCGCTGGTCCCCGGCTGCGCCTGACGCACCACGGAACCACCGCCCTGACGATCCAGCGGCAAAGCCACGCCGGGCCTGTTGATGTCCGGCCCGGTGATGCGTCCGGCATCAGCGGCATGGGCAGCGCCCGCAGCGAGCGGCGCGACCAACTGCGCAATCAAAATCGCGGCGGCGGCCGGGCGGATGCGGGACGGGGGCGTGTCGCGGAACATGAAATGTCTCCGAAAATACGTACTTCAACTCCCTAAACCCTACGATATTCGGGTAAATGAGCTGTTAACCAATAAGGGCGTAAAGAAAGATGTACGGCAGACAATTCTGGCTGATTTTTCGGTGGTCCGGGCGTAAGCTCTCGCCGCTCTTGTTGGTCTAGCTCTTGTAATCCCCTTCGGAGTGAAAATGGCCCGCATCAAGGACGACTATCGAGCCCTATCGGGCACCGAGAAAGCGGCGATCTTCCTGCTGTCCCTGCACCAGGACCAGGCGGCCCTGCTGTTCGAACGCATGGACGACGAGGAAATCCGCGAGCTATCCGCCGCCATGTCGTCGCTCGGCA
>CAXAVJ010000153.1:0-4098 GCA_963972065.1 uncultured Rhodospirillaceae bacterium | reverse complement strand
CCCTACTGCCATTTCGGGACCGGGAACTATCATCCGATCACGGCCAAGATCTACACGGACCTCAGCTTCTTCTCCTGCGATCCGCTGCTGGCCCAGGATGCGGCCAAGCTGTTCAACTACATGACCGGATATGCCAAGCCGACAGCCATGCAGAAGCTGTCGTTCTCGCCGCTGACCCTGCGCGATAATCTGGTCGACATGATCGAGGTCGAGGCCGCCAACGCCAAGGCCGGAAAACCCGCCGGTATTTGGGCCAAGCTCAATTCCGTCGTTGATCCGGTGATGATCGAAGCGCTGTACAAGGCATCGCAGGCCGGCGTGAAGATCGAGCTGATCATCCGGGGCATCTGCTGCCTGCGCCCGGGCGTAACCGGCATGTCCGAGAACATCCGGGTCAAGAGCATCGTCGGGCGGTTTCTGGAGCATTCGCGCATCATTTGTTTCGGCAACGGCCATGCCCTGCCATCACGCCATGCCAAAATCTACATTTCCTCCGCCGACTGGATGCCCCGCAACCTGAACCGGCGCATCGAAACCCTGGTCCCTATCGAAAACGAGACCGTGCACGCCCAGGTTCTCGACGAAATCATGGGCGCTAACCTGAAGGATACGGCACAAAGCTGGATCCTGAATGGCGACGGCAGTTTCTCACGGTTGGATTCCGACGGCTTTTCCGCGCATAATTACTTCATCACCAATCCCTCGCTGTCGGGCCGCGGAAGCGCGCTGGACAAGAAGCCTGGGAAGAAGGGGCAGAGCGGCAGGTAGCCGTCCATCGACCGAGAGAAGCCCGGCGGAAGCATGAGCCTTTTCAGAGACACCGGCACCGGCGATGCCGCGTCCAAGCGCGGCCTGTTCGGTGACGACCGTGCCCATGGGCGTGTCGCCGTGGTCGATATCGGATCGTCGTCGGTGCGTCTGGTCGTCTACGACACGCCGGCCCGCCTGCCGGTCCCCATCTTCAACGAAAAATCCGACTGCGGTCTGGTGCGCGGTCTGGCCAAGACCGGAAAGCTGAACAAAAAGGGCGTGGTGCGCGCGCGTGCGGCCCTGGCCCGTTTCATCCGCCTGGCCAAGGTGATGGGTGTTGAGCGCCTGGAACTGATTGCCACGGCCGCCGTGCGCGACGCGGCCGACGGGCTTCATTTCGTCGAGGAAATCGAAAACACGTTCAAGGTTTCGGTGCAGATCCCGTCAGGTGCGGAAGAAGCGCGACTGTCGGCGCTCGGCCTTCTGATCGGTGTGCCCAAGGCCGACGGGCTGCTCGGCGACTTGGGTGGCGGGTCCCTCGACCTGATCAGCCTGGACAAGGGTCAGTTCGGCGCCAACGCGACCCTGCCGCTGGGCCATCTGCGCCTTCCCGATGCCGTTGGCGGCGACATTCGCAAGGCGGCGCCGTTGGTCGAGGAACAACTCGCGCAGCATGACTGGCTGAAGGACATTCGCGGCCGCACCCTGTTCGCCGTCGGCGGGTCGTGGCGCGTGTTGGCCCGTATCTTCATCGAACAGACCCATTACCCGGTCCATATCATCGACGGTTTCACCATGGGTTATTCCGATCTGCGACATCTGTGTCAGGTGTTGTCGGGCCTGGGCAAAGAAACCATGCAGCAGATGCCGATTCCCCGGCGGCGCATCGAAACCCTGCCGTTCGCGGCCCTGACCATGGATAAGCTGTTGAACGCCGCACGCCCGGAAAAGATCGTGTTTTCCGGCTTCGGCATGCGCGAAGGGCAGATGATCAAGGGCCTGCCCAAGGAAATCCGCAGTCAGGACCCTCTGATCGCCGGCTGCGAGACCCTGGCGGAGCGCAGCGGCCGCTTTACCGTCTCCGGCGCCGAAATGCGAGACTGGATGTCGCCCCTGTTCCCGGGTGAGTCACCGCGCCACGCGCGGCTGCGTTACGTCGCCTGTCTGTTGTCGGACATCGGCTGGACCGAACATCCCGACTATCGGGCGGAACACGCCTTTTTCCGCGTCCTGCGTCTGCCTTATGCGGGGTTGGCGCATCTTGATCGGGCGTTCCTCGCCATGGCCGTACTGGTCCGCTACAACGGCAATCCCGAGCTGTCCTATGCGGCCCCCGTTCTGCACCTGTTGGATGACGACGACCGGCGGATCGCCAATGCGGTCGGATTGGCGCTGCGTCTGGGCCATACGGTGTCGGGGTCGGCCCCGGACCTGATCGGCCGCACGACGTTGAAGCCGACACGGGAAAAGCTGTTCCTGGGCCTGCCGGTCAAGGACCGCGACGTGTTCACGGGCGATGCGGTCGAACGGCGGCTGAAGACCCTGGCGACGGCCATGGGGTTCGGTGCCTCGGCCTTCGGCAAGACGTCGGAAAGCTGATGGCGGGCTGATCTACCCTTCGATCAGCGGCACGGCCT
The DNA here is from genome assembly GCA_963972065.1 of uncultured Rhodospirillaceae bacterium. GTDB lineage: Bacteria > Pseudomonadota > Alphaproteobacteria > Rhodospirillales > Casp-alpha2 > UBA1479. Next base: position 1,711 of record CAXAVJ010000153.1, on the reverse strand, counting down.
GGAAACAGTCGAGCGCCATGGCGGCGTCGTAAATCCGCTTCAACCGGGGATGCTTGTCCCAATCCAGTTCCCGTTCGTGGCGGAACCGGACATGACCCATGGCCGCCGCCGCGGTGATGTCGGCCTGGGTTAATTTCTCACCGAAGAACCAGGGGCCGTCGGGCGACGCCTCGGTCTCCAGCCAATCCAGGCACAGCTTGATCTGGTGTCGCACCCGGTGGCGCCATTGCAGGGATGGCGCGTTGGCGTGCAGGTTCTTGTCGATGGACAGGGCCACGCTTTTTTCCGCCAGCCCCCAGCCGATGGTGACAGCGCGCAGGACGGCGCGGCGCTCGGCCCCTTTTTCCGGGGTCAGGGCCTTTTCCGGGCCGGCTTCCTCGTCCAGGTAATCCAGGATCATCTGGCTGTCGAAGATCTTTTCGCCATTGGGAAGGATCAGTACCGGCACCTTGATCAGCGGATTGATCTCGGCGACCTGATCGGCATTGCGGAACACGGACAGCACGTCCCGCTCATACGGAATGCCGTAATACTGCATGGTTACGGCGACGCGCCGTAGGAACGGAGAATCGTACTGTCCGACAAGACGGTGCATGAAAGCCGGGCTCCGCAGTTACAGATCGACGACCGTCAGGACACGGTCCTTGATGGCAAGGCCCATGCGTCCGTCGCGCAACTTCAGGGCTGCCTCACCGAACAGTTCGCGCCGCCAGCCCTTGAGCGCCGGCACGTCGGCCTCCTCGCCGAAGGCGGCGATGGTGTCGATGTCTTCCGAATTGGCGATCAGGCGTTGCGCCACGCCGGATTCCTCGGCGCACATCTTCAGGAAAACCTTCAACAGGTCGGCCACGGGCCCGATGCCGCGCGGCAGAACGAGTTTCTCCACCGGCGTGGGGCATTCGTCATCGGGCAAGGCCCGGCCACGTTCCACCGCTTCCATGATCTGGCGGCCCTGCCAGCCCTCGGCCATCTTTTGCGACAGCCCGCGGATACGGGCCAGGTTCTCGATCGACTTCGGTGGGTGGTGGGCGATCTCGACGATGGACTCGTCCCGCACAATGCGGTTCCGGGGCACATCGGCACGTTGGGCCTCGATCTCTCGCCAGGCCGCGACCTCGCGCAGGATGGCCAGCAGGCGCGCCGACGGGCGTCGCACCTTAAGCCGCTCGTAGGCTTCCATGGGATCGGTTTCGTAGAAGCTGCGGTTGTGCAGGGCCTCCATCTCGGAGGCGACCCAGGCAAGGCGGCCGCTTTTTTCCAGCTTGGCCTGCAGTTTTTCGTAGACCGTGCGCAGGTGCGTCACGTCGGAGAGCGCATAGCTGATCTGTTTGTCCGACAGCGGCCGGGCGGCCCAATCCGTGAACCGCGAGCTTTTGTCGACAGTCTCCTTGGCCAGTTTGGCGACCAGGGTTTCGTAGCCGACGGAATCGCCGAACCCGCAGACCATGGCCGCGATCTGGGTGTCGAACACGGGGGCCGGGCAGTCGTCCATGGCGCGGCAGAAGATTTCCATGTCCTGGCGCGCCGCATGGAAGACCTTGAGCACGTTGCGGTTGGCCAACAGTTCGAACACGGGCGCGAGATCGATGCCCGGCGCCAGGGCATCGACCGCCGCCGCCCCATCGGGCCCGCCGATCTGCAGCAGGCACAGCACCGGCCAATAGGTGCGCTCACGGATGAACTCCGTGTCCACGGTTACGTATTCCACGGT
>CAXAVJ010000152.1:0-4237 GCA_963972065.1 uncultured Rhodospirillaceae bacterium | reverse complement strand
TGCTGGGTGATATTGACGGCCTGAAACGCCAATTGGGCCTGACGGAAACCGCCTGGGCGTAACCGCCGGTCCCGCCGCCCCAGGAGCAATCCAGAGTGGGGGCGACGGGCCGGGGTTGGAGGTCAGGCGGCGACCGCGTCGTTGGCGGGCGCCTGGCGGATCAGGTAATCGAAGGCGGAGAGGGCTGATTTCGCCCCTTCGCCCATGGCGATGATGATCTGCTTGTGCGGCGTGGTCGTCGCATCGCCGGCGGCGAAGATGCCGGGGACGGAGGTCTCGCCCCGTTGATTGACCTCGATCTCGCCGCGCGGGCTCAGCTCCAGGGCGCCCTTCAGCCATTCCGTATTGGGCACCAGGCCGATCTGCACGAAGATGCCTTCCAGGTCGACTGTATGCGACTGCTCGGTCGCCCGGTCCTGATACGTCAGGCCGGTGACCTTGCCGCCGTCGCCCCGCACTTCCGTGGTCAGGGCCTGGGTGATGACGGTGACGTTGGCCAGGCTGCGCAGTTTGCGTTGCAGGACTTCGTCCGCGCGCAATTGCTTGTCGAACTCGATCAGGGTGACATGGGCGACGATCCCGGCAAGGTCGATCGCCGCTTCGACGCCCGAGTTGCCGCCGCCGATCACGGCCACGCGCTTGCCCTTGAACAGGGGGCCGTCGCAGTGCGGGCAGTAGGCGACACCACGGTTTCGGTATTCGTCCTCACCGGGCACGTTCATCTGCCGCCAGCGGGCCCCCGGGCTCAGCACGATCGACCGGGCGTCCAGCGTGGCGCCGCTTTCCAGCGTGATCCGGTGCAGGCCGCCCGGCTGCGTGGCCGGCGTCAATGCCGTCGCGCGCTGCAGGTTCATGATGTCGACGTCGTAATCCCGCACATGGGCCTCCAGTGACGCCGCCAGGGCGGGGCCTTCGGTATGGGGCACGGAGATGAAGTTCTCGATCGCCATGGTGTCCAGCACCTGGCCGCCGAACCGTTCCGACGCAACGCCCGTGCGGATGCCCTTGCGGGCGGCATAGACCGCGGCCGCGGCACCGGCCGGGCCGCCGCCGACGATCAGCATGTCGAACGGTTCCTTGGCGTCGATGGCTTCGGCGGCGCGGTCGGCGGCACCGGTGTCGATCTTGGCCAGGATCTGTTCCAGTTCCATGCGGCCCTGGGCGAAGGGCGCGCCGTTCAGGTAGACCGAGGGCACGGCCATGACCTTGCGGGTCTCGACCTCGTCCGGGAACAGGCCGCCGTCGATGGCGACATGGCTGACGCCCGGGTTGAACACGGCCATCACGTTCAGCGCCTGGACCACGTCGGGGCAGTTCTGGCAGGACAGGGAGAAATAGGTTTCGAAATGGAACTCACCGCTCAGGCCCTTGACCTGTTCCAGGACCTCGGGGGCGACCTTGGGCGGGTGGCCGCCCGAATGCAGCAAGGCCAGCACCAGGGAGGTGAACTCGTGGCCCAGCGGGATGCCGGCGAAGCGCAGGCCCGTTTCCGCGCCGCCGCGCAGGATCGTGAAGGACGGCACGCGGTCGTCGGCTTCCGCACCTTCGGCGCGCCGCCAGGAGACTTTGTCCGACAATTGGGCGATATCGCCCAGCAGGGTTTCCAGGTCCCCCGACGCCTTGACGTCGTTCAGGGTCGCGACGAGCTCGATGGGCTCGCGCAAATTCTCCAGATAGCCTTTCAGCTGGGTCTTCAGGGTCTCGTCCAACATGGTCCTGTCTTTCGTTCTTTAAATTTGCGTCTGGGGTCGTTTCTTCGTGTCGCGGGACCCGGCGGACGGGGCGCGTCGCCCCTAAGGGGGAGAGGGGGAGACGCGCCCGCTTGCCGGGTCGGGCTTAGATCTTGCCGACCAGCTGCAGGGAGGGGGCCAGCGTTTCGGCGCCTTCTTCCCATTTCGCCGGGCAGACTTCATCCGGATGGGCCCGCACGTACTGGGCGGCCTTGATCTTGCGCAGAAGCTCGGTCGCGTTGCGGCCGACGCCTTCGGAGGTCACCTCGACGATCTGGATCACGCCGTCCGGGTCGACCACGAAGGTGCCGCGGTCGGCGAGGCCCTGGCCTTCGCGCATCACCTCGAAGTTGCGGGTGATGGTGCCGGTCGGATCACCGACCATGGGGAAGGCGATCTTGCCGATGGCGGGCGAGGAATCATGCCAGGCCTTGTGCGAGAAGTGGGTGTCGGTGGAGACCGAATAGATCTCGACGCCCATGTTCTGGAACTCGGTGTAGTTGTCGGCCAGATCTTCGAGCTCGGTCGGGCAGACGAAGGTGAAGTCGGCCGGATAGAAGAAGAAGACGGCCCATTTGTCTTTCACGTCGGCATCGGTGACGGTGACGAACTTGCCGTCCTTGAAGGCTTCGGCCTTGAACGGCTTCATTTCGGTATTGATGAGAGACATATCGGCTCCGTTGGTTGGTGTTGTTGGGTACACCCCCTAGATAGCCAAATGCGAATGACTATTAAAATGAATTTACTGATTAAATTAAATCGGAAAATACGATTAATTCAAATTAAAAAGGTCAAAATAGTGATTTTTTAGTCGGGCGGGCCGCAAGAGCCGCGAATGGATACCCAAACGAAAAGGACCGCCAAACGGCGGCCCTTCCCTCAAGCCCTCCCTGGAAACTCGGGGGCCTCATTTTTATGGGGTGATTAAACCCAGACAAATAAGACGAAATTCAAGCGGCGTTTTCAACGCCTTTTTCGTCCAACAGCTGCTTCAGCTCGCCGGTCTCAAACATTTCCCGGATGATGTCGCAGCCGCCGACGAATTCGCCCTTCACGTAAAGCTGGGGGATGGTCGGCCAGTTGGTATAGGCCTTGATGCCCTCGCGAATCTCCATGTCGTCCAGGACGTTGACGCCCTTGAACTTGACGCCGATGGTCGACAGCGCCTGCACCACGGCGGCGGAAAAACCGCACTGCGGGAACATGGGCGTGCCCTTCATGAACAGCACCACGTCGTTGTCGTCTACTTCCTGCTTGATCTGGGCGAAAACGGGATTCTCGCTCATCTGTGTGTCCTTTCGTTGGGCCCGGGGCAAAATTTCCGGGCGAATCGCCTGAGACGGCCTGGAGTTCAGCCGGCCGGGGCCGATGTCTGCAGGGCAAGGGCGTGCAGTTCGTTGCCCATGCGGCCCTGAAGTGCCTGATAGACCATCTGGTGCTGCTGAACGCGGGATTTGCCCCGGAAGGCTTCGGACACCACGACGGCGAGGTAATGGTCCCCGTCACCGCGCAGGTCTTCAATAGTCACCTCCGCGCCGGGAATTCCGTCCCGGATAAGCGTTTCGATCTCGCCTGCGGCCATGGCCATGATTGGGTCCCCAAATTCAGCAATCCATTGGGTGAAGATATGGCGTGCCTGCGGCCCAAGGTCAACAGTCCGCGTGTGCGGAAATTCCGCCGTCAGGCCCCGGGGGCGGCCATGAAAGCCGGCATCCAGCCTTCATGGATGGTTCGCAGGTCCACCAAGGATATCCCGCCATGGCCGTCAACGGCGATTTCGCCGCCGCCGCATGTGCCGAGGACCAGCGCCGGCACGCCCGTATCGCGGGCGGCGGTGGCAAGCTGCGCCGCGTCGCCGGTGGTGACCAGATAGCGCGCCTGATCCTCGCCGAACAGGAAGGCGGTGGCATGGACGCCGTCCGGCAGGGTGATCTGAGCCCCCAGGTCGCCCGACAGCGCCATTTCAGCCAGCGCCACCAGCAGCCCGCCGTCGGACAGGTCGTGGCAGGCGGTGATCTGTCCCGCCTCAATCAAGGAGCGCACGAAATCACCCGTGCGTCGCTCAACCCCCAGGTTGACGGGGGGCGGCGATCCGGCCTCGCGGCCCTCGATCTCACGCAGATACAGGGACTGGCCCAGGTGACCTTTGGTCGCACCGATCAGAACCAGGGTCTGGTCTTCGCCTGGAAGGGCGGCACCAACCCGCTTGGCCGCGTCCTGCAACAGACCGACGCCGCCGATGGTCGGCGTCGGCGGGATGCCGGTGCCGTTGGTTTCGTTGTACAGCGACACGTTGCCCGAGACGACGGGGAAATCGAGCGCCACGCAGGCCTCGCGGATGCCTTCGATGCAGCCGACGAACTGGCCCATGATTTCCGGGCGTTCGGGGTTGCCGAAGTTCATGTTGTCGGTGATGGCGATGGGCTTGGCGCCGACGGCGACCAGGTTGCGCCAGGCTTCGGCCACGGCCTGGCGGCCGCCCTCGACCGGATCCGCCAGGCAATAGC
>CAXAVJ010000151.1:0-4327 GCA_963972065.1 uncultured Rhodospirillaceae bacterium | reverse complement strand
CGGCAAGGACGTCGAGGCCTCGATCCAACGCCTGGCGCAGATGGCGCGGGCCGCCGGCATCCATATCATGATGGCGACCCAGCGCCCGTCCGTCGACGTCATCACCGGCACCATCAAGGCCAACTTCCCGACCCGCATTTCCTTCCAGGTCACGTCGAAGATCGACAGCCGCACCATCCTGGGCGAACAAGGGGCGGAACAACTGCTCGGCCGCGGCGATATGCTGTACATGGCCGGCGGCGGGCGCATCACCCGCGTGCACGGACCCTTCGTGTCCGACGAAGAGGTCGAACAGGTCGTCAGTCACCTGAAAACCCAGGGCACACCCGAATACATCGAGGACGTCACCCGCGACGACGACAACAGCACCTTCGGCGACAGCGGCGGCGGAAATGATTCCGGCGATGCGCTGTACGATCAGGCGGTCGCCCTCGTGGCCCGCGAAGGCAAGGCATCGACCAGCTTCGTGCAGCGCCACCTGCAGATCGGCTACAACCGCGCCGCGCGTCTGATCGAGCGCATGGAGGAACAGGGCGTCGTCAGCCCCGCCGACCGCGTCGGCCGCCGCGAAGTCCTGGTGGGTAACCACTAAATCGGCGTCATGGCGCTTTACCCGGCCCGCCCGCCAGCCTACATAACCCCCATGGTCACATGTCTTATCCGCGCCGCCCTGGCGGCGGCGCTCATCCTGCCCCTATGTTTTGCCCCTGATTCCGTCCGGGCCCAGGACGAGCCGCGCGAGATTACCCTGAGCGCCAAGCAGAAGACCCTGGTGCGCCGGGTCGAAACCTACCTGAACGGCATCACCACCCTGCAGTCCACGTTTTTTCAGCAGGCCTCGACCAACGAGTTCGCGGAAGGCCAGATCTTTCTGTCCCGCCCCGGCAAGATGCGTATCGAGTACAAGGCGCCCAATCCGATCCTGATCGTCGCCACCGGCGAGTTCCTCAGTTACATCGACAAGGAACTGAAGAACGTCACCCATATTCCCGTCGACGACACTCCGGCCGCCTTTCTGCTGAACGGAAACATCCGCTTCGATCCCAAACGCGTCGCCTTTTACGAGGCCGCGGAGGAGGACGGCGCGGTGTTCCTGACCGTGGGCGAGCGCGCCGATCCCTTCGCCGGGCGGCTGACCCTGATCTTCCGCACCAATCCGATGAGTTTACGTAAATGGTCCGTGGTCGATGCCCAGGGCACGATCACCGACATCGTGTTGACCGATCCCTTCTACGGCGGCCAGATCGACCCCAAGCTGTTCACCGTGCCCGAGTTCGAGCAGACCCGCAGCGGCGATTAGCCGGGGTCCGCGCCAGATATGCGCAAAATGCATATCTGATGGCAAAAAAATGCCCCTGGTACACGGCGCCATTCAGTCCCATATGGAGTCATACAGCGCGGCCAATGATGCCGCGCCGCCGGGCGGCGCGCCCCCCTCGCCAGCCCGGCAGCTCCCTAAGATGGAGTTGAAGCGCCCGGCCCCTCCCCCGCCGGGCGCTTCTCTTTTGCCTGGGCCGGTGGATGGGAGGTCGGGTTTTCTTTTGACGCAAATCGTCGTCGGGAACCTCCGGCTCCCTCGGGATTTGCGATCCCCCATTAGGAGCATCCTTTTTGCTGAACTTGAATGGAAGATTATTAACTATCAAAACTGGCGGATGCTGGCGTGAAATAAGTTGAGAGAAGTGTGATCAACAAGATTTCCCGAAGGCGGGGCCACAGCAGTGTTCTCTGTCCGTCGTGTTGAAGCGATTAGTTTAAGAAAAGGGCAAATAGACTAGTCAGTCATTTTTCGACCCGAAATTCTTAACGGCAATATCAGCCATGCTCCTTATATGTACAAGGTCACCAATCCGTGCGGCTGGAGCAATTGCAGCAAGATATTTATACACATCCGCGTTAAATGTTTCGGCCACTATCTGCTCCTGCTTTGTTTGATGTTTGCCATCCTTGATATAGATAAGGGGCGTTGAAACGCCGAATTTTACCAATACAACGAATAGAGCCATTACTTCGTGGAACACGTCAGCTGTTGCATGGTCGTCACCCTTCAACAGGGACATTTCATCAACTAAAGATTTAACGGCATCAATCTGTTTAGACAGATCACGAAGCTGTTCATTAGTTGGGTCTATTGGATATTTTGTATGCTCCTGAGTGCCGGGCCTCACCCTTTGGCGGATAAAATAGTCAACCCACATAAAAATTGTGCCGCCCGCCACGAAGCCAAACGCAATGGCAAACCACCAATTCCCCGTAATCGCCGCCAGCCAATCCATTACGCTAGCAACTCGCTTTGAGGGTTCGTTGTAAGCTCCCTCTTCCTCGGCCCACTTGATAACAAACTCAGAAATTAGCGGGCCAATGACAAATAAAAGAAAAAGCCCCGATAATCCGGATAGGGCCTGCCTAAGTTGCGCGCGTCGGTTTCCCATGACCTGCAATAATGCCTGATTTCATACTCATTCCGAAGAACCTCCTGTGGTGTTAGGTGTGTTTGCTGCCTAATGTCGCAATTCCCCTTAGGATTTGCAGCCCTCCCCCGCTGGGCGCATCTTTTTACCAAATCCATTGCGCACCTATCACCACACCGCTTGTCCGCCCGCCCGATCCCCGCTACCAGGGTCCATGCCCTTCACCGTCGCCACCTGGAACGTGAATTCCGTGCGCAAGCGCCTGGACCAGGTCGCGCGCCTAGCCGCCGACACGGCGATCGACGTGCTGTGCCTGCAGGAAACCAAGGTGGTCAACGAGCTGTTTCCCGTGGACGCCATCGCCGAGATGGGTTTTCCCCATCAGGCCATCGCCGGCATGAAGGGCTACAACGGCGTCGCCATCCTGTCGCGCCGGCCCTTGAGCGACGTGCGCATCGAACCCTGGCTGGGCCGCGACGATTGCCGCCATATCCACGCCAAGGTCGAGACCGGCGTCGGGCCGGTCGAAGTCCACAGCCTCTATGTCCCGGCCGGGGGCGACGACCCGGACCCGGACGCCAATCCCAAATTCGCCCACAAACTGGCGTTCCTCGACGCGCTCGCCCCCTTTCTCGCGGAGCGCGCGGCGGCCGGCCTGCCCGTGGTGCTGACCGGCGACTTCAACGTCGCACCCCTGGAAACGGACGTGTGGTCGCACGCGCGGCTGAAACGGGTCATCACCCACACGCCCATCGAACGGAACAAGCTTAACGACATGCTTGCGAACAGTGCGGACGGGGCCGATGGCTGGACCGACGCGCTCCGCCGCTTCGTGCCCCCGGACAAAAAGGTCTTCACCTGGTGGAGCTACCGCGCCGCCGATTGGCGCGCCGCCGACCGGGGCCGCCGCCTCGACCATATCTGGGTCAACACGGCCCTCGCCCCGGCGCTCAGCTTCGCCGCCGTGCATGACGCGGCCCGCGATTGGCCGGAGCCGTCGGACCATGCCCCCGTGCGCGCGGTGTTCGAGATTCCCTGAGCAGTCCCGGATCGACACGTCCCTCACGAGACTCTGGACAGGGGGGCTTATCGTGCCTTTAATCATTCACGGATAAAAACCAACCCGCCGCCGGGGGGACGCGGGGATAATGATCATCGGACCAGGCAGCGTCGCCAGAGGTTCGAAGATCCAATCTCTGGAGGCGACGCTGCTGACCCCCGTCCGCATAACGATCATCTACATCCTGTTCGGATCCTTATGGATCCTGTTTTCCGACGCCACCCTGCACGCCTTGGTCAACGACCCGGAAACGGAAAACCGGCTGCAGACGGTCAAGGGCTGGTTCTATGTTCTGGTGACGGGGGGGCTGGTGTTCTGGCTGACCCGCGCCCTGTCCGCATCGCTTGAGGCGGAAAACCGGGAACGTCGGCGGGCCGAAGCGGAATTACGGAACGCCCTGGAGAGCGCGGAGCAGGCAAGCCAGGCGAAAACCGAGTTCCTGGCGACCATGAGCCACGAGTTCCGCACGCCCCTGAACGCCATCCTCGGGTTTTCCGATATCCTGCGAGCCCAGCATCTGGGCCCTCTGGGCGCACCCAAATACGCGGAATACGTCGACGACATCCATCAAAGCGGCGCCATCATGCTGGCCCTGGTCAACGATATCCTGGACATCGCCGAGATCGAGGCCGGCAAGCGGCCAATCCACCGCGCCGAGATCGCCCTGAAACCGTTGGCCGACGCCTGCCTGAAATCCTTTCAGCCGCAGGCGGAAGAAAAAAGCATCACGCTTGTCCTCGACATGGCCGACGACGCCTTGCGGCTTTACGCCGATCAAATCTGCGCCATTCAGATCATGTCCAACCTGATCGCCAACGCCATCAAGTACACGGGACGGGGTGGGACGGTCGCGCTT
>CAXAVJ010000150.1:0-4345 GCA_963972065.1 uncultured Rhodospirillaceae bacterium | reverse complement strand
TCCGCGAAGGCGGCCGCACCGTCGGTGCCGGCGTCGTTTCCAAGATCATCGAATAGGGTAACCGTTCAGCCGGCCCCCCCTCGAAAGGGGCCGGCGAACTTTTGGGGCAAGAGCCATGGACCAACAAAACATAAGAATTCGGCTGAAGGCGTTTGACCATCGTGTGCTGGACCAGTCCGCGCGCGAGATCGTCAACACGGCCCAGCGGACCGGCGCCTCGGTGCGCGGCCCCATTCCTTTGCCGACCCGGATCGAAAAGTACACGGTGCTGCGGTCGCCGCACGTGGACAAGAAGTCCCGGGAACAGTTTGAAATCCGCACCCATAAGCGGGTGCTCGATATCGTCGATCCGACGCCGCAGACCGTGGACGCGCTGATGAAGCTCGACCTCGCGGCCGGCGTCGACGTCGAGATCAAGCTCTAAAGGGTACGATGATGCGGACCGGATTGATCGCACAGAAATTGGGCATGACCCGCGTTTTCCAGGAAGACGGCCGGCACTTGCCGGTGACCGTCCTCAAGGTGGACAGCGTTCATGTCGTGGCCCAGCGCACCATGGAAAAGGACGGCTATTCGGCGGTTCAGCTTTCCTGGGGCAAGGGTAAACCAAAGAACATGCCGAAGGCGCTGCGCGGACATTACGCGAAGGCCAAGGTGGAGCCGGGCAAGCGGCTGCGTGAGTTCCGGGTGTCGGAAGACAACCTGATCGACGTCGGCGCGGAACTGTCGGCCGCCCATTTCATCAACGGCCAGATGGTCGATGTGGTTGGCACCTCGGTCGGTAAGGGTTTTGCCGGGGCCATGAAGCGTCACGGCTTCGGCGGTCTGCGGGCCTCCCACGGCGTGTCCATTTCCCACCGTTCGCACGGTTCCACGGGTCACTGTCAGGATCCCGGCCGCGTGTTCAAGGGCAAGAAGATGGCCGGTCAACTGGGCAACAAGCGTTGCACCGTTCAGAACCTGCCGATCGTCGCGACCGATGCGGCGCGGGGCCTGATCCTGGTGCGGGGTGCTGTGCCGGGTTCTAAGGGCGGCTTCGTGCTGATCAGCGACGCCGTGAAGAAGGCCTCGCCTGAAGGCGCGCCGTTCCCGGCCGCGCTGAAGGGTGATCCGGCCGTCGAAGAAGCTGAAAATCAGGACGTGTTCGAGGAAGCGGCCGCGCTGTCCGAAGAGGACATCGCGAAGCAGCAGGCCCAGGCGGAAGCCGAAGCCGCGGCCGAGCAGGCCGTTGCCGAAGACGCCCCGGCGGGTGACGCCGGCGGCGAGAGCAAGGAATAAGGGCGATGAAGCAGGACATTATCTCGCTCGCCAACAAGAAGGTCGGTGACATCGACCTGGACGAAGCGATCTTCGGGATCGACGTCCGCGGCGATCTGATGGCGCGCACGGTCAATTGGCAACTCGCCAAGCGCCGTGCCGGCACGCACAAGACCAAAGGCCGTTCCGAAATCAACGGCACCGGCGCCAAGCCCTTCAAGCAGAAGGGTACGGGCCGCGCCCGCCAGGGGTCCAAGTACGTGACCCAGATGCGCGGCGGCGGTATCGTGTTCGGCCCGGTCGTCCGCGACCACGGGCACGATCTGCCGAAGAAGGTTCGTCGTCTGGCCCTCAAGTCGGCCATCAGCGCGAAGCAGAAAGAAGGCAAGCTGGTCATCATCGACAGCGCCGCCATGAAGGCGCCGAAGACCAGCGAACTGGCCAAGCAGCTGGAAAAGCTGGGTTGGGGACGCGCCCTGGTCATCGACGGTGAACAGGTCGATACGAACTTCGCCAAGGCGGCCGCCAACCTGATCGGCATCGACGTGTTGCCGTCCGGCGGGGCCAACGTTTACGACATCCTGCGCCGCGATACCCTGGTCATCACCCAGGCCGGTGTGGACAAGCTGATGGAGCGCTTGAAATGAGCCGCTACAGCCCCAACAACGCGACGGTCTCGAAAGAGCGCATGATGGAAATTCTGCGTCGTCCGGTGATCACTGAAAAAGCCACCCTGATGGCCGAACACAATCAGGTCAGCTTTTTTGTGCCCATGGACGCCGACAAATTCGAAGTTAAGGCCGCCGTCGAAGAATTGTTCAAGGTGAAGGTGACTTCGGTCAACACGTTGATCTCCAAGGGCAAGGCGAAACGTTTTCGCGGTCGTCCCGGCAAGCGTGCCGATGCCAAGAAGGCTGTCGTTACGCTGGCTGAAGGCAACTCCATCGACGTGACCACGGGTATCTAGGGGCCTTTCGGGGTTCCCTACGGGATTTGAGAAGAAAAAGGGCAGAGACCAATGGCTCTGACACAATTTAAACCGACAACGCCCGGCCGCCGGGGCCTTATTCTGGTGGACCGCAGCGATCTTTATAAGGGCAAGCCCGAAAAGACGCTGACTGAAGGCCTGCGCAAGAAGGGCGGCCGCAACAATACGGGTCGCATCACCGCGCGCCGGATTGGCGGCGGGCATAAGCAACGCTACCGCGTCATCGACTTCAAGCGTCAGAAGTACGACGTCGAGGCGACCATCGAGCGGCTGGAATACGACCCCAACCGCACGGCGTTCATCGCCCTGGTGAAGTACGAAGACGGCGAGATCGCTTATATCCTGGCGCCGCAGCGCGTGCGCCCCGGCGACAAGGTCGTCGCCGGCGAACATGCGGATATCAAGCCGGGCAACGCCATGCCCATGAAGAACATCCCGGTCGGCACCATCGTCCACAACGTGGAGATGAAGCAGGGCAAGGGCGGCCAGCTGGCTCGCTCCGCCGGTACCTACGCTCAGATCATCGGTAAGGATCAGGGCTACGCCCAGATTCGCCTGTCATCCGGTGAACTGCGTATGGTCCGTGGCGAGTGCATGGCCACCATCGGCGCCGTGTCCAACCCGGATCAGCAGAACACCAAGATCGGCAAGGCCGGCCGCAAGCGTTGGCTGGGCAAGCGCCCGTCGGTTCGCGGTGTTGCGATGAACCCGATCGACCACCCGCATGGCGGCGGCGAAGGCCGCACCTCGGGCGGCCGCCATCCGGTGACCCCGTGGGGCAAGCCCACGAAGGGTAAGAAGACCCGGAACAACAAGAAAACGGACAAGCTGATCATGCGGTCGCGTCACGTCCGTAAGAAGCGGTAAAGGAGCGATCGATGTCACGTTCCGTTTGGAAAGGTCCTTTCGTCGACGGCTATCTGCTGAAGAAAGCAGAAGAAACTCGCGCGTCCGGACGTAATTCGGTGATCAAGACCTGGTCTCGCCGGTCGACCATTCTGCCCCAGTTCGTGGGTCTGAATTTCGGCGTCTACAACGGCCAGAAGTTCATCCCCGTCCTGGTGACCGAGGAAATGATCGGCCACAAGTTCGGCGAATTCTCGCCGAGCCGGACCTATCACGGCCACGCTGCCGACAAGAAGGCGAAGAGGGGCTAATCATGGGTAAGTCTTCAGCAGAACGTCCCCTCAAGGACAACGAAGCGATGGCCTATTCCCGGCACATCCGGACCAGCGCGCGCAAGCTGAACCTGGTTGCCGAAAGCATCCGCGGTCTGCCGTGCGAGCGGGCGCTGGCGCAGCTCACCTTCTCCAAGCGTCGCATCGCGATCGAGGTGAAGAAGGTTCTGGAAAGCGCGATTGCCAACGCGGAAAACAACCACCAGCTCGACGTTGACCGTCTGGTCGTGTCGGAGGCCACCGTGGGCCGCAGTCTGGTCATGAAACGATGGAAAGCGCGCGCTCGCGGGCGCGTGGGGCGCATCGAGAAACCGTTCTCGAACCTTCGGGTTATTGTGCGCGAACGTGAGGAGACCGCCTAAATGGGTCAGAAAGTCAATCCGGTCGGGCTCCGCCTCGGCATCAACCGCACCTGGGATTCGCGGTGGTTCGCCAACGACGGCGATTACGCGACCCTGCTGCACGAGGATATCAAGATCCGCAAGATGCTGAAGGAACGCCTGCACCAGGCCGGCGTGTCGAAAATCATCATCGAGCGCCCCGCCAAGAAGGCCCGCGTGACGATCCACACGGCCCGTCCGGGCGTGGTCATCGGCAAGAAGGGCGCGGACATCGAAAAGCTGCGCCGCGAAGTCGCCGCCATGACCTCGTCGGAAGTGCATCTGAACATCGTCGAAATCCGCAAGCCGGAAATCGATGCCCAGCTGGTCGCCGAAAACGTCGCCCAGCAGATGGAACGCCGTGTGTCGATCCGTCGGGCCATGAAGCGCGCCGTGCAGTCGGCGTTGCGTCTTGGAGCCGAAGGCATCCGCATCAACTGTGCGGGCCGTTTGGGCGGTGCGGAAATCGCGCGCATGCAGTGGTACCGCGAGGGCCGCGTGCCCCTGCATACCCTGCGCGCCAACATTGACTATGGCGAAGC
>CAXAVJ010000149.1:0-4415 GCA_963972065.1 uncultured Rhodospirillaceae bacterium | reverse complement strand
CGGCATCACACGGATACAGTGCAACGTGCCCGCGCCCAGAACTTCATCGATCTGATGACACCCGTGGCCAAGGCCTTTTCCACGGACATCGCGTCCGAGGTCGCCGACCTGGGCATCCAGGTTCACGGCGGCATGGGCTACATCGAGGAAACCGGGGCCGCGCAGCACGCGCGGGACATTCGCGTGACCCGCATCTACGAAGGCACCAACGGCATCCAGGCCAACGATCTGGTCGGCCGCAAGGTCGCCCGCGACGAAGGCATCGCCGCCGGCGAACTGATCAAGGCCATGCGCGAGACCGTCGCCGACCTTACCACCGATGACAACGGCCTGGACGATCTGGCAGAACCCTTGACCACCGCTGTCCGCGCCTTGGAAACGGCGACGGATTGGATCGTCGAAACCTGGCCCCAGGACCCCGCCCCCGCGGCGGCCGGCGCGGCGCACTACCTGCGCCTGATGGGCATCGCCACGGGCGGCTGGCTGCTGGCCCAGGGGGCGTTGTGCGCCACCAAACGCAAGGTCCGCGGCGACACCGATCCCATTCTCGACCATAAGATCGTGTCCGCCCGTTTCTTCGCCGAACAGTACCTGCCCCAGGCGGCGGCATTGCGGGCGACGATCCTGGCCGGCGGGGGCACGATTGCAACGGTTTCGCCGGACGCCTTCTAGTTCCTGCGTCCTACCCCGTAACGGCCCGGAAAATCAGGGTTTGTGCCTTGATTTATTAACCTTTTTCCTACAGTTTGAGGTCCTCATTCCCTGGGGATTCGAATGAACTCGCTGACGCGATACATATTGCACCAACTTGTGGTTGGCATGATCCTGGTGACGACGGGTCTGACCTGCATCATCTGGCTCACCCAGTCGCTACGGTTTGTCGAGATGATCGTCAATCGGGGATTGAGTGCGGGAACATTTTTCTATCTTTCCGGGCTTTTGCTGCCCAACTTCCTGATCGTCATCCTGCCGATCGCGCTGTTCACCGTGGTCGTGTTCATCTATGCCAAGTTGATTACGGACCGCGAACTTGTGGTCATGCGGGCCGCAGGTCTCAGCCAGTTCGCGCTCGCCAAGCCGGCGTTGATCCTGGCCGCCGTCATTGTCGTTCTGTCCTACACCCTACATCTGAAACTAGTTCCGGATTCCTACCGGGCATTTCGCGATCTGCAATGGGACATCCGTAACAGCGTCTCCCATGTCCTGCTGAAGGAAGGCGAGTTCAACAACGTCGGCCGGACCACCACGGTTTATGTGCGCGCCCGCACGCCTGACGGGCAACTGCACGGTATCCTGGTTCACGACACCCGCGACAAGGCCAAACCGTTCACCCTGATGGCCGACCGGGGGGCGATGATCGACACCCCGACGGGCCCCCGCGTCGTCATGTTCAAGGGCAACCGGCAGGAAGTCGACAAGGCCACCAACAAACTGTCGATCCTGTATTTTGATCGATGGGTCTACAATCTGGCGATTGGCGGGCCCCAGGGCGCGCGATGGCGCGAACCCCGAGAACGCACGCTCGACGAACTTTTCGACACTCCTAATCAAGCTCATCTGATCGGCCAGAAGAACGTCGGGAAATTCATCGTCGAGGCCCATCGACGGCTGATTGCGCCCATGCTCTGCCTGACCTTCGCGGTAATCGGCCTGAGTTGCCTGTTGACCGGCAATTTCGGCCGCCGAACCCAGACCACCCGTGTCCTCGCCGCCGTCGGTGGCATGGTCGTCCTACAAGCCGTCATCCTGGGCGTGGAGAATATGATCGCCAAGAATCTGGAACTGATGCCGCTGCTTTATGTCGTCGTTCTGGCGCCCATCCCGTTGGCCTGGCTGGTCATGGTCCGTCCGCCGTCAGCGGCGCCGGCCATGGCCAAGACGGCCTGAGGGGGAGGAGAGCGCCATGCGGTTATCTGCGATCCTTTCCCTCTATATCGGGCGGCATTTCCTAATCAGTTTCCTTGGCATCTTCTGCCTGTTCCTGATGTTGATCCTGTTGTTCGATTCCGTCGAATTGCTGCGGCGCACGGCCCAGCATGATGCCGTGACTTTCGCGATGGTCATGGAGATGTCCCTTCTGAAGCTTCCGTTCATGGGACAGAAGACCTTTCCGTTCGCCATCCTGTTCGGCGGCATGGCGGCCTTTTGGCGTTTGACGCGCACCAACGAGTTGGTGGTGACCCGGGCGACGGGAATTTCCGCCTGGCAGTTCATGCTGCCGGTTCTGTTTCTTGCCTTCCTGCTGGGCCTTCTGCAGATCACGGTCATCAACCCCTTGTCGTCGTCCATGCTGGCCCGCTACGAACGGCTGGAGGCGACCCGCATCGAAGGGCACACCAGTTTCCTGTCGATTTCCAATTCGGGTCTGTGGCTGCGCCAAGCTGATGACAAAGGGCAAAGCGTCGTTCACGCGGAACGCGTCCTGCAACAGAAAAGCGAGGTCGAACTGCGTGACGTCCTGGTCTTCCTCTATGAAGGCAAGGACACATTCCGTCAGCGGATCGACGCACAAGCGGCCCGCCTTGAGGATGGTTTCTGGCACCTCAAGGAAGCCTGGCTGTTCGAACCTGAGGCCCCCGCCCGCTTCGAGAAGGATTACTGGTTGCCGACGGACCTCACCGTCAACCGCATCCAGGACAATTTCGCACCGCCGGAAACCATGTCCTTCTGGGACCTGCCACACTTCATCAACACGTTGGAAACCGCGGGATTTTCGGCCGTCCGCCACCGTCTATACTGGCACACGCTGCTGTCGGCGCCGCTTCTGATGTGCGCCATGGTGCTGATCGCCGCGACCTTTACCCTGCGCCAGACCCGACGTGGCGGCACGACATATATCGTCTCGGGCGGCGTATTAACCGGCTTTGTCCTCTATTTCTTCTCCGACATCGTTTTCGCCCTTGGCTTGTCGGACAGCATTCCCGTGCTGCTTGCCGCCTGGACCCCGTCGGGCGTCGCGACCATGTTGGGCGCCGCGATGCTGTTACATCTGGAAGACGGCTGAACACCATGCAGAACCGTCGGCAAAAAATTCTCAGCCTGTTGACCGCACCGCTTCTGGTGGCGGCATTGGCAACCCCCGCGCGGGCCGGCCTGACCGGCGCAACCGCCGAACGGCCGCTCGGCATGCTGTTTCAAACATCTCCGCGGCCTTCCCCGCCCCCTGCCGGCGTCCCTCTTACACGCCCAGGCATCCCCGACCCCATCGCCGAGCCCGTCCGGCCAACGCTGCCCCGCGCGACCCCAGGGCCACGCGTCACTCCGCGCGGCGGACCGCCTGCATCGACCGAAGAACAACCAGAAGTCCCGGTCAATCTGCTGGCTGATGAAATGAGCTTCGACCAGGAAAACGGTCTGGTGTCGGCCTACGGCAATGTGGAAATCACCCATGGCGACCGCACGATGCTGGCCGACAAGGTGACCTACAATCAAAATACGGACATCGTGCAGGCGGTCGGAAGCATCACCATTCTGGAACCGTCCGGCGAAACCATGTTCGCCGATCAGATCACCATCACTGGTGACCTGAAAGATGGTCTTGTTCGCAACATCGGCCTCATTCTCACCGACCGCTCCCGCCTCGCAGCGGAGGGTGCCAAGCGCTCCGGCGCCGTCGTCACCGAATTGCGCAAAGGGGTCTATACGCCCTGCGCGCAATGCGCCGAATCCCCCGACGCGCCGCCGCTCTGGCAGATCAAGGCCGTCCGCGTCATCCACGACAAGCGCAACAAGACGATCGAATACCGGGATGCTTGGCTCGAAATTTACGGCTATCCGGTCCTCTATACGCCCTATTTCATCCATCCCGACCCCAGCATTCGGCGCAAGGCGGGATTCCTGGCACCCGGATTTGGCGGATCATCCGATCTCGGGTTCGTGGCTCGGCTGCCCTATTTTTATCCCTTCGACGAATCGTCCGACGTCACCGCAACGCCGGCATTTTCCGAATCCGAGGGATTCCAGCTGACGCTCGATTACCGCAAGCGGTTCATGAACGGCAAGTTCGACACTGAGGTCAGTGGCATCAACGATTCCGAAGGCGATTTCCGCGGTCACGTGTTCTCCGAAGGCATTTGGGACATAAACAAAACATGGCGCGCCGGTTTCGACATCAACCGGGCCACCGATGACACCTACCTGCGCCGGTTCGGCTTCGACAGCCCGCCCGTTCTGGAAAGCCGGGTTTTCGCCGAAGGATTCCGCGGCCGTAATTACCTTGCGGTGAATGCCTACTCCTTCCAGGACCAGCGCGCCGA
This sequence comes from uncultured Rhodospirillaceae bacterium, assembly GCA_963972065.1. Classification (GTDB taxonomy): domain Bacteria; phylum Pseudomonadota; class Alphaproteobacteria; order Rhodospirillales; family Casp-alpha2; genus UBA1479. Next base: position 159 of record CAXAVJ010000149.1, on the reverse strand, counting down.
CGCGGATTCCATCGACAGCCCCCTTGTCCTGCCCTTGGTCGAATTCAGCCATGTCGGTGAGCCTGATCGCTTCGGCGGCAATTTCAACGTCGATGCCAGCATCCTGGCCGTGTCGCGCGACGAAAGCGGCAACGACACCCGGCGTCTATCGTTCCGCCC
>CAXAVJ010000148.1:0-4477 GCA_963972065.1 uncultured Rhodospirillaceae bacterium | reverse complement strand
CGGAGCCTTGAGGTCCCCGGACCGGGCGCCGTCGCCCACATGTCCCTTCATCAAAAATCAACAATGTCAAAGAGCATCCAACAATATCAAGAGGGACAGCTGTCATTCCCCCGATTTACACCGGGGGGCCGGCTGTCCATCTCTGTTGGCGACCAATGCAGCACCCGGTCGAAACCGTCAGCGCCGCGTCGGTGCGCACCATGACCCAGCGCACGTAGGACAGAACTTCCTCACCGCGCTGGTTGGTGCCGGTGGTGCGGACCCAGACGACGCCGGTCTTGCCGTTGGAATTTTCCTTCACGCCGATCACTTCGGACTGGGCGCTCAGCGTGTCGCCGGGATAGACCGGCACCCCGAACCGCCCGTCGGCGTATCCCAGGTTGGCCACGGCGTTGAGCGAGATATCGGGCACCGTCTTGCCGAACACGATGTGGAACACCAGCATGTCGTCGACCGGCATGCCGTCGTATCCCAGCGCCATGGCGACCATGTCCGACGAATGCAGCGCGAAGCGATTGCCGTAGAGCGCGGTGTAGAGCGCGATTTCGCCCTCGGTCACCGTGCGCGGCGTGGCATGGCGGAGGATCTGGCCGGGGACGAAGTCCTCGAAGAAATTGCCCCGGTTGGTCTTGTCGCTCATGCCTGTTCCATTTCGACAATGGCGTCGGCCATGGCGACCATCTGCTTGGCACCCTCGACATGCAGGTTCTCGATCAGCTTGCCGTCGACCAGCACCACGCCCTTGCCTTCTTTTTCGGCTTCGGCATGGGCCTGGATGATCCGTTTGGACCAGGCGATTTCGTCTTCCGACGGGGAGAAGGCTTCGTTGGCCATGGCGATGGTCTTGGGGTGGATCAGGGTCTTGCCGTCCATACCCAATTCCCGGCCCTGGCGGCAGGACGCCATGAAGCCGTCGTCGTCGGCCAGGTCCAGATGCACACCGTCAAGGATTGCAATCTTGGCGGCGCGGGCGGCCAGAAGGCACAGCCCCAGCGAGGTCACGAAGGGAATGCGGTCCGGGGTGTGCTGGGCCCGCAGGTCCTTGGCCAGGTCCGACGTGCCCATGACCAGGCATTGCAGGCGCGGGCTGGAAAAGGCGATTTCCTCGGCGTGCAGCATGCCGAGCGGCGTTTCCATCATGGCCCAGATCGGCAGGTCTTTCGGCGCCCCGGCGGCGTCCAGGATGGCGATGGCCTGATCGACCACGGCCTTCGATTCGACCTTGGGCAGCAGCACCGCATCGGCGCCCATCTTGGCCGCGGCCTTCAGGTCGTCCTCGCCCCAGGGGCCGTCAAGACCGTTGGTCCGCACGATCAACTCGCGCGCCCCGTATCCGCCCTCGGCGATGGCCGCCGTGATCTGGTCGCGGGCGGTCTGCTTGGCGTCGGGGGCGACGGCGTCCTCCATGTCCAGGATCAGGCCGTCGGCGGCCAGGCTGCGGCCCTTTTCCAGGGCGCGGGCGTTGGAGCCGGGCATGTACAGAACGGAACGGCGGGGCCGAATGGAGGGGGCCATCTGAAAGCTCTCCTTAAGACAATGAATTGGACTGGAAATAGAATGATTATGTTGCGGCGCACACTAGCAAGTTCGTTCCGCCGGTGGCAAGCTTCCGCGCATGTCCGTTCTGTCCTTCCATTCGCGGGTTTCCCGCGGCTACGTGGGCAACAGTGCCGTCGTGCCGGCGCTACAGGCCCTCGGCCGCGACGTTGCCCCCGTGGACACGGTGGTGCTGTCCAATCATCCGGGCCACCGTACGGTGACCGGGCGGCGAGTGCCGGCCGAAGAGGTCCGGGCATTGGCCGATGCGATCCTGGGGCTGGCCGGGGCTCCGGCCTTCCGGGCGGTGATGACGGGCTACATGGCCGGGGCCGACACGGCACGGGCGGCGCTCGGCATTGTCGACCGGGTCAAGGCGGCGCGGGCCGGGGCGATCTACGTCTGTGATCCTATTCTCGGCGACCGCGACGAAGGCCTTTACGTGGACGACGCCCTGGTGCCGTTCTTTCGCGGCGAGGCCCTGCCGCGCGCCGATCTGGCCCTGCCCAATGCGTTCGAGCTGGAACAGTTGACCGGCGACCGGGTGGTCGATGTCGGCACGGCCGTGGCCGCCGCCCATGCGCTGCGCGCCCGCGGCACGGGGGCCGTTGTCGTGACCTCCGTGCCGGACCATCCCGATCCGGACCTAGGTGGATTGATGATCGGGACGCTCGCCGTCGACGACGAAGGTGAGTGGCTGATCGAGGCGCCGAAACTGGCTCGCCGGGCGAAAGGGGCGGGCGACGTGTTTGCAGGTCTGCTGATCGGACATCTGCTCGCCGGCATGGCATTGCGCGATGCGGCGGCGCGGGCCACGGCCTCGGTTCATGGGTTGCTGGAAGCGGCCGATGAAAGTGATCTGGACCTGCCGGTGATCCGCCGCCGCGATCTGTTGACGCAACCGGAACGGACCTTCAAGCCGCAAGCCGTGCGCTGACCCGAAATGGTCATGCGCGCGCGCTTGACAGGCCGATGCCGGTTTAGTATTTAACCAATACGTTAAATAAAGAAAGATCGATACGGCATGACCACGGACCCCCTCAGCGAAACCTTCCAGGCCTTGGCCGACCCGACCCGACGGGCCATTCTGGCGCGGCTCGCCTCGGGCGAGGCGTCGGTGTCGGAGCTTGGCGCGCCGTTCGAGATGTCCCTGCCGGCGATCTCCCGGCATCTGAAGGTGCTGGAGCGCGCCGGCCTGATCGAGCGCGGCCGCCAGGCGCAATGGCGGCCCTGCCGCCTGAACGGCGAAGGGCTGAAGCCGGTCTTCGATTGGGTCGAGGAATACCGCCGGTTCTGGGAGCAGAGCTTCGACCGGCTTGAAGCCTATTTGGAAGAAATACAGAAAAAGGATGCCAGCGATGAACGCCACTAGCGCAACCGGAACCAGCGCGCAAAACCCGGTTTTCAAAACCGGCCACCGCGCCAAGGCGCCGCGCGATCTTGTCTGGCGCATGTGGACCGAGGCCGAACACCTGGTGCGCTGGTGGGGCGCCGCCGGCTGCACCGTCGGAAAGTGCGACCTCGACCTTCGCGTCGACGGCAGCTTCCACTATCAGCTGATGTTTCCCAATGGCATGGAGGTATGGGGCAAGTTCGTGTTCCGCGAGATCACGGCGCCGGACCGGCTGGTCGTTCTCAACGGATTTTCCAATCCCGAAGGCGACTTCGCGGCGTCCCCGTTCCCCGGTGACTGGCCCCGCCAGATGCTGACCGTCATCACGTTCAAGGACCTGGGCGATGAGACGGAAATTTCCCTGACGTCCGAGCCCTTCAACGCGACCGAAGCCCAGCAGGCGACGTTCGCGGCCACCATGCCGTCCATGTTCGGCGGCTGGGGCGGCACCTTCGCCCGCCTGGACGATCATCTGAAAAACCACGCCAACTGACAGACCTTGTCCCAAGGGAGAAATGCCCCATGGATACCGCCGCCCATCCCGAACTGGACCACCCGCAGACGACCCTGCTGCTGACCCGCACCTTCGCGGCACCCCGCGCCCTGTTGTTCAAACTCTGGACCCAGCCGGAACATATCGTCCGCTGGTGGGGTTGCGCGGAAACGGGCGAGGTCGATTTCACCAACGACCTCCGGGTCGGCGGCCAATTCACCGCCGTCATGCAATTGTCCAACGGCCATACGCACCGCATCACCGGCGTCTACTGCAAGATTGAGGAACCGTCGCGCCTGGTCTTCACCTGGGCCTGGGAAAGCACCGACGGCTTCCAGGGCGGCGAGACGCTGGTCACCGTCACCTTCGAGGACAAGGACGGCCAGACGGAACTGACGCTGCGTCACGAATCCTTCGACACCGAAGACGCCTGTGCGGCCCATGGCGAAGGCTGGGGTGCGAGCCTCGACCGCCTGGGCGGCTATCTTGTCGATTGCAACGGTTGAAAGGGCCACGGTGCCATGACCTCACAGATCAAAACAGCCCCGACCACCGCCGACGCCCTGATCGTCACGCGCCGGTTCGCAGCCCCCAGGGCGTTGGTCTTCCGCATGTTCACGGAGCCGCAGCACGTCGTCCGCTGGCTCGGCTGTGCCCCGGAAAGCGAGGTCAGTTTCCGCAACGACCTGCGCGTCGGCGGCGAATTCGTTTCCGAGGGGCATATGCCGGACGGCACCGTGAACCGTGTTTGGGGCGTGTACCGCGAGATATCCCAACCGGACCGTCTGGTCTTCACCTGGTCCTGGGAAGCCGCAGGCTTCAAAGGCTCGGATACCCTGGTCACCGTGGCGTTGGCGGAACAGGACGGCGGCACGGAACTGACCCTGCGTCATGAGGCGTTCGCCGATGGCGAAGCGCGCGACCTGCACGGTCAGGGCTGGGGCATGTGCCTCGACAAGATTGCCGGTCTTTTGGCGGTGGGGTGATCGACAGCGCCATGGCGACCGTGCATTTCACCAGCCAGCTTGAACGCTTCCTGCCGGCCCCCAGCGTCG
>CAXAVJ010000147.1:0-4693 GCA_963972065.1 uncultured Rhodospirillaceae bacterium | reverse complement strand
CGAAGGCTATCAGGTCATGCGCTCGCTCGACGCCTTTCACAACGGTGGCCTGACAGGACGCGGCCCGGGCGAAGGCCGGGTCAAGGAAGTGCTGCCCGATGCCCATACGGATTTCATCTTCGCCGTCGCCGGCGAGGAATTCGGCATGCTGGTCTGCGTCGCCATCGTCGGCCTGTTCGCTTTCGTGGTGATCCGGGGGCTGACCCGCGCTTACAAGGACGACAATTTGTTCGTGCTGCTGGCCTCGGCGGGTCTGCTGGTCCAATTCGCGGTCCAGGCCATGATCAATCTGGCCTCGACCCTGCACTTGATCCCGCCCAAGGGCATGACTCTGCCGTTCGTGTCCTACGGCGGGTCGTCGACGGTCGCCATCGCGCTCGGCTTCGGCATGATGCTGGCGCTGACCCGCCTGCGCCCGGGTGAAGGGGGGGCGCGATGACGGATAAAATGACTGGTCATCTGGCCGTTCTCGCCGCCGGCGGCACCGGCGGGCATGTCTTCCCGGCGGAAGCCCTGGCGGCCGAACTGGGGGCCCGCGGTTACCGCCTGGCGCTGATCACCGACCGCCGCGGCGGCGGCTTCGGCGGCGCCCTGGCCGATCTGGAAACCCATCACATCCGCGCCGGCGGTATCGCCGGCAAGCGCTTCACGGCACGGTTGGAAAGCGTGTTCGAACTGGGCCTCGGCATGTTGCAGGCGCGCAAGCTTTTGGCGAAGCTGAAGCCCGATGCGGTCATCGGCTTTGGTGGTTATGCCTCGGTGCCGACCATGATGGCCGCAACCTGGGCCGGGCTGGCCACGGCGATCCATGAACAGAACGCGGTGCTGGGCCGCGCCAACCGCCTTTTGGCGACGCGGGTCCGGCGCATCGCGACGTCGATCGACGGCACGCAGATGGTGCCGGAGGCGGCCAAATCGAAGATCCACCTGACCGGCATGCCCGTGCGCCCCACCGTGCTGGCGGCGCGGGACACGGCCTATGACGAAATTACCGACCGCGGCCCGCTCAACCTGCTGGTCACCGGCGGCTCGCAAGGGGCGCGGGTGCTGTCCGATGTGGTGCCGGCGGCCTTGGCATCGTTGCCGGACGCCCTGAAGAAGCGTTTGAACGTGACCCAGCAGTGCCGGGCCGAGGATCTGGAACGTGTCGGTGCCGTCTATGTCCAGGCCGGGATCAAAGCCGATTTGAACAGCTTCTTCGACGACGTTCCCCGTCGCCTTGCGGCGGCGCATTTGCTGATCGCGCGGGCCGGGGCCTCCACCGTCGCTGAGATGACGGCCATCGGCCGCCCGGCGATCCTGGTGCCTTATCCCCATGCCATCGACAACCATCAGTTCGCCAATGCTCAGGCCGTCGACGAGGCCGGGGCCGGCTGGCTGATGGCCGAAGATGTGTTCACGGCCGAACGTCTGGCCGGTCGGCTGACCAGCCTGTTCGAAAGCCCGCGGCACCTCGTCCATGCGGCCCGCGCGTCGCGTCGTATCGGGCGTCCCGACGCGGCCCATGCCCTGGCCGACATGGTGGCGGACATGATGCCCAATGGGCATTCCGGCGAAGGGAGGCAGGCGGCATGAGAGCGCTTCCCCTCGACATCGGCACCCTGCACTTCGTCGGCATCGGCGGCATCGGCATGAGCGGCATCGCCGAGGTTCTGCATTCGCTCGGATATTCGGTTCAGGGATCGGACATCGCCGACAGCGCCAACGTGAAGCGCCTGCGCGACATGGGTATCGACGTCCATGTCGGCCATGACGCGGCGAACCTGGGCGGGGCTCAGGTCGTCGTCGTGTCGTCGGCGGTGAAGCCCGACAACCCCGAGGTCGTGGCCGCGCGCCAGAATCTGATTCCCGTCGTTCGCCGCGCCGAAATGCTGGGTGAGTTGATGCGCCTGAAATGGTCGATTGCGGTGGGCGGCACTCACGGCAAGACCACGACGACTTCCCTGGTATCCGCGGTTCTGGACGGCGCCGGGCTCGACCCCACGGTCATTAATGGCGGCATCATCAACGCCTATGGGACCAACGCGCGCCTGGGCACCGGCGACTGGCTGGTGGCCGAAGCCGATGAAAGCGACGGCACCTTCCTGAAGCTGCCGTCGACCATCGCCGTGGTCACCAACATCGATCCGGAACATATGGAACATTACGGCGACTTCGACACCCTGAAGCGTGCCTTCGTGCAGTTCGTGGAAAACATTCCATTCTACGGCTTCGCGGTGCTGTGCATCGACCATGCCGAGGTCCAAAATCTGATCCCCCGCGTGTCCGACCGCCGCGTCGTGACCTATGGTTTCAGCCCCCAGGCCGACGTGCGCGCCGTCAACATGACGCCCGGTCTGGACGGCATCGCCTTCGACGCCGTGATCCGCGACCGCAAGACCGGCGAGACCCGCGAGATCGCCGACCTGCACTTGCCCATGTACGGTCAGCACAACGTGCAGAACGCCCTGGCCGCCATCGCCATCGCCAACGAAATGATGCTGTCCGACGCCGACGTGGCGCGGGCCTTGGCCAAGTTCGGCGGGGTCAAGCGGCGCTTTACCCGCACGGGCACGGTCGGCGGCATCACTGTGATCGACGACTACGGCCACCATCCGGTGGAGATTTCCGCGGTCCTGGCCGCGGCCCGCGAGGCCACCAACGGCAAGGTCATCGCCGTGGTGCAGCCGCACCGTTACTCTCGCCTGCGCGATCTGTTCGAGGACTTCTGCACCTGCTTCAACGACGCCGACGCCGTGGTTGTCGCCCCCGTTTATGCGGCGGGTGAGGCGCCGATCGAGGGCATCGACCGGGATTCCCTGATCGAGGGCCTGAAGGTTCACGGCCACCGCAAGGTGATCGCCCTGGAAGCACCCGAGGACCTGGCCCGTATCACCCTCGATCTCGCCAAAAGCGGCGACTTCGTCGTGTGCCTGGGCGCCGGCACGATCACGGCCTGGGCAAATGCCTTGCCGGAACAACTGCAGGAACTGGGCGGCGGGCTGCGTGAAATTCCCGGTGGCGGCGGCAAAAGCGGGGAGGTCAGCGCATGATGGCGGTCCGCTACGATACGACGCTGCTTGACCGGCTTGCGCCCGTGCGCGGCCGGCTGACGGCCAACGCCGCCCTGGCGGGCTTTTCCTGGTTCCGCGTCGGCGGTCCGGCCGAGGTTCTGTTCGAGCCGGCGGACGCCGACGATCTTGCCATCTTCATGGCGAACCTGCCCGTCGACGTTCCGGTCACGGTGATCGGCGTGGCGTCGAACCTTCTGGTCCGTGACGGCGGTGTCGGCGGGGTGGTGATCCGTTTGGGCAAGACGTTTGCGGAAATCACCGTCGATGGCGACACAGTTACCGCCGGGGCGGGGGCCATGGACGTCAATGTCGCCCGCGCCGCCCGCGACGCGGGTCTTGCGGGGCTTGAATTCCTGATCGGCATTCCGGGCACGGTGGGTGGTGCGCTGCGCATGAACGCCGGGGCCTACGGTGCCGAAGTTTCCGATATTTTCGCGGCCGCATGGGCAGTGACCGGCAGGGGAGAGGTTGCGGCCCTCTCCCCGGCCGACATGGCCTTTGCCTATCGCCACTGCGGCCAGCCCGAAGACGTGATCTTTACCCGGGCGACGTTCCGGGGCGTACCTGGTGAGGTGGACGCCATCTCGCAGCGTATGGCCGAGATTCAGAAGGCGCGGGGCGATACCCAGCCCGTGAAATCGCGCACGGGCGGATCGACTTTCGCCAATCCGGACGGCCACAAGGCCTGGGAGTTGATCGACGAAGCCGGCTGCCGTGGCCTGACGCGGGGCGGGGCCCAGGTGTCGCCCCAGCATTGCAACTTCCTGATCAACACGGGCAACGCCACGGCGGCGGACCTGGAAGGCCTGGGCGAGGAAGTGCGCCGGCGGGTGATCGAGAAAACGGGCATCCAACTGCATTGGGAAATCCGCCGCATCGGCATGCCGTCCTTCCCTAAGGCGCGGGAGGTCACGCCATGACCGCGCATATCGCCGTGTTAATGGGCGGCTGGTCCGCCGAACGCGAGGTTTCCCTGGTGTCCGGTGCGGCCTGCGCCAAGGCCTTGCAGGACGCCGGATATCAAGTCACGACCATCGACGTGCAGCGCGACGTGGGGGCGCTGATCACGCGCCTTTATCCGCGCCCGGACGCCGTGTTCAACGCCCTGCACGGCCGTTTCGGCGAGGACGGCTGCATCCAGGGCCTGCTCGACATCCTGGGCATTCCCTATACCCATTCGGGCCTTCTGGCCTCCGCCGTCGCCATGGACAAGCCCATGGCCAAGCGCCTGTTCCAGGCCGCGGGCATCCCCGTCGCCGACCACGTCGTCACCACCATCGAAGCGGCCCGGGCCAAGGAGCCCATGGCCCGGCCCTATGTCGCCAAGCCCATGAACGAAGGGTCCAGCGTCGGTGTGCATATCGTCCGCGAGGGAGATAACGAGCCGCCGTTCGAAGGTTCGGGCTGGAGCTACGGTGAGGAAGTGATGATCGAACGCTATATCCCGGGCCGCGAGCTAACCGTCTCGGTGATGGGCGGCAAGGCCCTGGCGGTCACGGAAATCACCACCGGGCGGGGGTTCTACGATTACGACGCCAAATACGCCAACGGCGGGTCGATCCATGTGATCCCGGCCGAGGTCGACAAGGGCGTCTATGACCAAGCGATGGAATTGTCCGAACGGGCGTTCAAGGCGATCG
>CAXAVJ010000146.1:0-4693 GCA_963972065.1 uncultured Rhodospirillaceae bacterium | reverse complement strand
GCGGAGGGCACCGTGCCCCGTCCCTGACGTTGCGCGAGGCTTGCCAGACCGCGCGCCCCGCGCCACCATTCCCTGACTCAAGAAGGGGGATGAGAACATGCCGACCCACGCCTGGATGACCGACGACCACCGCGCCTTTGCCGACACTGTCAAACGGTTCCTGAGCGAGGAGTTTCAGCCCAACCGCGACACCTGGAAAGAGGCGGGGATGATCCCCAAGGACTTCTGGCGCAAGGCGGGCGATCTCGGCATTCTCGGCGCGACCGTGCCCGAGGAACATGGCGGCCTCGGCCTCTCCTACGGGTTCGATGTCGTCACCTTCCTGGAACAGGGCCGCATCGGCGACAGCGGGTGGGGCTTCTCGGTCCACAACATCGCCACGCATTACATCGCCGCCTATGGCACCGAGCAGCAACGCGCCCGCTGGCTGCCGAAACTGGCAAGCGGAGAGATGGTCGCCGCCATCGCCATGACCGAACCCGGCACCGGGTCGGACCTGCAAGCGGTCAAGACCACCGCGATTGCCAATGGCAACGAATACTGCCTGAACGGCTCCAAGACCTTCATCACCAACGGGGCCAGCGCCGACCTCATTGTGACCGTCGCCAAGACCGACCCGAAATCGCGCTCAAAGGGTGTCTCGCTGATGGTGGTGGAAACCGGTGGGCTTGAGGGGTTCAGCGTCGGGCGCAAGCTGGACAAGATGGGGATGCGCAGGAATGACACGGCGGAGCTGAGCTTCGACAATGTCCGCATCCCGCGTACGCATCTGTTAGGCGAAGAGGAGGGGCAGGGGTTCTATCAATTGATGAAGCAACTGCCCTGGGAACGGCTGATCCTGGGCTACGGCGCGCTCGGCGCCTCCGAATGCGCGCTGGCGGTGACGCTGGACTACGTGCGCGAACGCCGCGCCTTCGGACAGCGCATCATGGATTTCCAGAACACCCGCTTCAGGCTGGCCGAATGTGCCACCAAGGTGGAGATCCTCGCGGCCTTCCTAGATGCCTGCCTGGCGGAGCTGGAACGGGGGACGCTGACGGCCGAAAAGGCCGCGATGGCGAAATGGTGGGGCAGCCAGGCGCAATGCGAGATCGTCGATGAATGCCTGCAACTGCATGGCGGCTATGGCTACATGAACGAATATCTTATAGCAGAACTTTACGCCGATGCGCGGGTGCAGAAGATTTATGGCGGCACCAACGAGATCATGAAGGAATTGATCGCGCGGGGGCTGGACAAGGACTGACTCCGGGGGCGCAAAGGGCCTTCGAAGGCCCTCATGAGGCTTTTCGAAAAGCCTTGGCCCGCCAACGCTCAGGCCACGCGCGCGGAAGACGGGAAGACCAGCGCCTCGCCCTCGGGGCGCGTGCGTAACATGTCGAGGATCTCGCCATCCGCCAGCCCATCCTCGATCCGGTCGGTCCAGACCCGGAAATAGCTCAGCCGGTAATCCCCGAAAGACGTGATCATCGCCACATCCGCCGCGTCCGAGCCGCGCACCATGAGAATACGGCCGATCCGGGGTTCGTTGTACCGCGCGTCGAACGTATGCCACGCGCCGCCCAGGAACACCTCGAACCAGGCGCAGAAATCGCCCGCCCCCGAATCCGGCACGCCGATATCGCCCAGGTAGCCGCTGGCGTATCGCGCCGGAATGTTCATGGCCCGGCACAGCGAGATCGCCAGATGGGCGAAATCGCGACACACGCCGGTCTTCTCGCGGAACACGTCCGACGCCGTCTTGTTGGCGCGACCGAACTGATAGCCGAAAGTGACGTGGCTATGGACAAACCCGGTGATGGCCTGCACGCGCGGCCATCCCTCCACAGTATGGCCGAACAACGCCCAAGCCTGCTGGATCAGGTTGTCGCTGTCACAATACCGGCTGGCCAAGAGGTGGGCCAGAACGTCGTCGGGCAGATCCTCAATGGCGTGCTGGCGCGCGTCCGGCACCTGGCGATCGGGTTGCGCGTCAAACTCGATGACACAGTCCGACCACATCCGCGTCGGCCCCACTGGCGCAACGATACGGGTGATCCGGTTGCCAAACTGGTCGGAATACGCCCGCGTCGGACAGTTGGCCGGAACGCGGACGAAATCCTCGCCGATCAGCCGCCCGATCACGTCACGATGCGTCGAAAGCGCCAGCAGCATGGGGACAGGTGACGTGCATTCGACATCAATCTCGAATCCGAAACGGATCAGCATCACTTCATCCTTGTTTTCAGGGTCGCTGGCGGCCAAGGTTCGGTGTCTCGGGAAGGCCTCGTGCCATCGTGGAAAATGCCTCAAACCCGGAAAGGTTCCCGTGTGCCCCGTATCCTGCGCATCCTACATCGGACCGAATACAATTACGACCGTCCTGTTTTTCTGCACCCGCACCACCTCATGTTGCGGCCCCGCGACGGACATGACCTGTGGGTCGATGACGCGTTCCTTACGATCAGACCCAAGGCGAGTTTGCGTTGGTATTTCGACACGTTCGGGAATTCCATCGCCGAAGCGACGTTCACCGAGCCCGCCAATCGCCTGGTGATCGAGAGCGAGTTGGTACTGCGCCGCTACGTCACCGAATTCATGTCGCGCCAGGACGGGCCGCATGTCTGTCCCTACCCGTTCACCTATTCCAAAGACGAAGCGCGCGACCTGTTTCCCTACATTGGCCTTGAGAATGAACACGATGCCGGGACGCTGGACGATTGGCTGAACGCGCATTTCACCGAACGACCGGATGGGGCCTTCCTGTTCCTGCGTCGCCTCAGCCACGCAATCCACCGCGAACTGGGCTATTCCAGCCGCGACGAGATGGGCACGCAGACGGCTGGCGAAACCATCGCCAGGGGGGAAGGCACCTGTCGGGATTTCGCATTTCTGTTCATGGAGGCCACGCGCCGTTTCGGGTTTGCCGCCCGTTTTGTCACCGGCTATCTGAACGATTCCGTAGGCGGGCCGGACGCGCCCGTCGGCGGCGGTGCGACCCATGCCTGGGCCGATGTCTTCGTTCCCGGTGAGGGCTGGGTCGAATTCGACCCGACCAATCGAATCACGGCAGGCAGCGCCCTGATCCGGGTTGCGACCACCCGCACACCGGCCCAGGCCTCGCCGGTCTCGGGCAGTTACGACGGCACCGAAGCGAGCTTCCTCGGCCTCTCCGTGTCCGTCGATGTGCGCGAAGTGGACAGCCCGGACTGACCCGGAACGGATGGAACCCCGCCGCCTGCCCGCCTGTTGTCCCCCGAAAGGAGGTTCGACAAATGACCTATTCCAGCACCAGCCCATCCACCGGCCTCGGCTCGCCCGAGGTGTTCGGGTTCTATGACGACGACACCGGCAGCATCCAGTATCTGGTCGCCGACCCCGAAACGGCCAAAGCGGCCCTGGTCGATGTAGTCCTGGGCTTCGACCCCGAAAGCGCCGCGACCCATTCTGCCGGGGCCGATGCGATCCTGTCCTTCGCGTCTTCCGAGGGGTTCGAGATCGAATGGATCCTAGACACCCACCCCCATGCGGATCACCTGATGGCGTCTTCCGTCCTCAAGGACCGGATCGGCAAACCCAATGCCATCGGCGAGAAGGTGAAAGAGATCGCGGAGCTCTGGCGCGACTATTACAACATGCCCGAGGCGTTCGACCCGGACCGTGATTTCGACCACCTCTTCGCGGATGGCGATGCGTTTCAGATCGGAAATCTGCCCGTCCGCGTGATGCTGTCCCCCGGCCATACGCTCGGCTCGATCACCTATGTGGTCGGCGACGACGCGGCCTTCGTCCATGACACCTTCATGCAGCCCGATGTCGGCACCTCGCGCGCCGATTTCCCCGGCGGCTCGGCCGGGAAGCTTTACGACAGCCTTCAGGCGATCCTGTCCCTGCCGGACCGCACCCGCCTCTTCATCGGGCACGATTACGGCAGCGATTTTCGCGAAACGCCTGACTGGGTTTCGACCGTGGCCGAACAGCGCCGCCACAACGCCCATATCGGCGGCGGCGTGGCGAAGGCGGAGTACGTCAAGACCAGGGAAGACCGGGACAAGACCCTGGCCCTGCCCGACCGGATGCTGCACGTTCTGCAGATGAACCTGCGCGCGGGCCGCCTGCCCGAGCCGGAAAGCGACGACAACCGCTACCTGAAAATCCCGCTGAACCGCTTTTGAAGGAGAACCGAATGGACACCGAGAAGACCGAGAACGGCACATTGGAGACATGGACGCCCGAGGAGGTCTCCAGGGCCTTTGAAGATCGCAAGATCGTGGTCATCGACGTGCGCACCCCGCAGGAATTCAACGTCGAGCGGATCGAAGGCGCGCTTTTGGCCCCGATGCAGGCGTTTCACCCCGAACACATGCCCGCCCAGGACGGCAAGCGCATTGTGTTCCACTGCGGCTCGGGCGTGCGGTCGGAAAAGGTGGCGCGGCTCTGTCTCGACCATGGCTTCGGTCGCGTCGCCCATATGAAGGGCGGTTTCGGGGCGTGGAAGGCGGCTGGCCTGCCCTATACCGGCACCGACATGGCCACCGGCGCGCCCAAGACGATGCGCAAGGAGGGCTGAGGGGCAAGCCCGCATCGATGCGGGCTTGGGCAACGCGGGCGGCGAGGGCCTTCGAAGGCCCTCAGGAGGCTTTTCGAAAAGCCTCCCCTCGCCCAACCGGACACCATGACCTGCCTCAGACCCGCCCCGACCCCGCGCCACCCG
>CAXAVJ010000145.1:0-4797 GCA_963972065.1 uncultured Rhodospirillaceae bacterium | reverse complement strand
GATTACTCCGCCGCCGGCTTGAGCGCCGCCGCGACGGCGGCCGGGGGCCGGTGACCAGGATCGCGCGGGGTCGGCGTGCCCGCCTCGCCCGCCTGCTGGGCATAGATCGAGGTATAGCCCGCGGAAAAGTCCGGCGGCGTGGGGCAGGGCTCCGGGTCCATATGCGCCCATTTGGCGGCTTCGCCGCGCACCAAGGCCCGGAAATGCTCCGTGTAGGTATCCTTCAGCGCCGTGTAGGGAAAGGCGTCCGCCGAAGCATAGGAATTGATCAGCAGCGGCCGTCCGGAAACGGTCTGGGTCGTTGCTTCGGTTGCGTGCACGGCGCGGGCGTGGTGCACGGTGATGGATCCCTTGGGTGCCGGGCAATAGACTGCCGTGTCGGTCGGTAGTTTGGCCACGTCGGCATCGGTCAGGCGCCCGGTCCAGATGCCGTTCGCGTCGTAATGTTCATAGACCGGCCCCAGGTGGCTGCCCGGAATGACGCCGAGCGGCCCGTCCCCCGGGTTCACGTCCGCCAAGTAGGTGCCGATGGCCAGCACCGAATGGTTGGTATGGGGATAGAAGGCGATGTCCTGATGCCAGGCGACCTCGTCCTTGCCGTCGGACCATTTGAAATTCAGCTTGGAATGGTGAAAGCAGACGTCGGGGCCCAGCAGGTCCGCGGCCACGTCGGCGATGATGCCGTTGGCGAATTGCCAATAGGCGGGATCCATGCCGTCGGGCTTTTTCAGGCGGCGCACAACGGGCCTGTCGGCGGAATGGCTGGGGGCGACATCCAGCACGTCGTTGGGTTTGGTCAGCGCGCGGGAGCGTTCGATCCAATCCGCGGTGACGCGGTTGATCTCGTCGACGATGTCTTCGGGGATCAGGCGTTCGGCGACCAGGTAACCGTCGCGAAAATAGGCCTCGCGCTGGGCTTGGGTCAGGATGCGCGCGGGATGGCGCAGGATGTCTTCAGGGGTCATGTTCGGATGCTCCGGGAACAGTCAGGCGGTCATTCCATCGCCGCCATGAAACCCGATATTACCGCGTCCGTGGACGGTTGGTCGACCCAACGCAACACGGCCAGGATATCCAGGTCCTGGTCGATCCAGATCAGGTTGGTGCCGGCCCCCATGGCGAAGAAGCTGCTTTCCGGGGCCGATGGATACTGGGCCCGGTCCGTGTTCAGCCACCACAGGTAGCCGTAGACAGGATTGAGCGGGCAGGGCGTGCGCAGGGCCGACACCCAGCCCTCGGGCAGGAGGCGGTGGCCGTTCCACACGCCGTCTTCTTTGATCAGCAGGCCGAACCGGGCATGGTCGAGGGACGAAATCTGCATGCCGCCGCCCCAATGGGTGCCGCCGGGCACGGAAATCATTTCGACCCCGTCGATGGTGACCCCGGAATTGCGGTAGCCCATCCAGCGCCAATCGTCCGATGCCCCGATCGGGGCCATGATGGAATCACGCAGAACCTCGGGCAGGGGGCGGCGGAATACGTGCAGCAAGGCAAGCGCCAGCACGTTCACGCGCACGTCGTTGTATTCCCAATAGGTGCCGGGGGCGCCCAGGTCGCGCTTTTGGCCCTTTTTCAATTCACCGCCGCCATGGCCAAGGGTGCGGAAATGATCGACCTGATCGGGCTTGGAAAACAGGGTGCCCTGCCATTCCGACGTTTGGGTCAAAAGGTGGCGCCAGGTGATGGATGCATTCTGTTCCGATGTGAACCAGTCGCCGTCCACATAGCCCGCGACGGTGTCGTCCAGGTCGGAAATCAGCCCCTCGCCAACCGCCAGGCCAGCCAGTACGGCCAGGTAGCTTTTGGCGATGGAAAAGGTCATGTCGGCGCGCGTCGGGTCGCCCCACTGCGTGACGATGCGCCCGCCCCGGATGAACAGGCCCGCCGGCCCGCCCCGAGGGGCGACGGTGCCGAGAATTTCGTTCCACGGCGGCGGTTCGTGCTGGGTCAGGGTCGGCAGGAATTCGGCGCGGTCGAGGTCGCGCGGCCAGGATGTCTCCGCATTTTCGGCGAAGGTCACGGCCTCGGCCAGGCGCCCCGGATTGAGGCCGGCCTGTTCCACGGGGGCGGTTTCCCAGCCCCTGCCGGGTGGCGGGAAATAGGTCATTCCGATTTGTCCTCGGACAGTTTCACGTCGCGTTGGTCGCCCAGCAGCTTGAGCCGCGCCTTCTCCGCCTTGGCGATGTGCTTGCGGGCCAGGCGTTCGGCCTTTTCCGGTTCGCGCGCGCGGATGGCGTCCATCAGGGCGCGGTGTTCCTCGTGCGCCGTGTCCGCCCGGTCGGGGAAGGAATAGGTCGTGCCTTTCAGCAGGGCCAGCGCGTCGGACAGCGCCGCCGCCGATTTCAGGAGATAGCGGTTATGCGCGGCTTGGAACAGGGCCTCGTGGAACTTGCGGTTGGCCTCGGCCATCTGGGCGGCGTCACCCTTGCCCGGGGCGGCGGCGGCCAGGCAATCCTCCATATAGGCCAATTCCGGTTCCGACGCGTGCTGCGCGGCGAGGCGTGCCGCGGCACCGTCCAGAACACGGCGCATGGCATAGAATTCGACCACCTGCTGCTGATCCAACTCAGCGACGACGACTCCGCGCCAGGGTTCGAACACCAGAAGCCCATCCGCCTGCAAGCGGCGAAGCGCTTCGCGCACGGGGGTGCGGCTGACGTTCAGCCAGGCCGCGACCTCGGTCTCGCGGATTCGCGTGCCCGGTGGATAGCGTCCGGCGCGGATCGCGTCCCGCAGGCGCGCGTGGACGAATTCGCCGCGCGACAGCTGTTCCGTAGTGTCATCCGTGCCGCTCATCTAGGCCCCCGCCGCTTCGCTTAATTGACGTTCCAGTTCCGCCCGCACGTCGGCGGGGATGGGGCAGGGCTTGCGCGTTGCCAGGTTGATGAACACGTTGGTGCTTTCCGCAGTGCCGTGCAGGGTGCCGTCCTTGAACAGGCCGGTGCCGATGGTGATCGATGAATTGCCGATCCGTTTGATGCAGGTGCCGACATCGACGGTGCCGGGGTAATGCATCTCGGCGCGGAAATCGATGGTCACGCGGGCCAGCACGAAATCGATGCCGGGGTGAGTGTCCGGTTTCAGATATTGGGTGACGAAGGCATTGCGCCCCGCTTCGACAAAGGCGGCATAGGAGACATTGTTCACGTGCCCCATGCTGTCCTGGTCGGAAAACCGGAGAGTGACCGGCGTCCAATGGCGGAACGTTTCCGCGCGGGCCGTGTCGATTGTCGGCGAATGATCGTTCATTGGCGGATTGATTCCCCCCCATTTTATGTCGGCGCGCCCCTGTTTTTTTAAGGGGGCTCTTTGTCAGTATACAATACCAATGTATACAATAATTGTCTTGGTCGTCAGGGGGAAAACCGCCTTGCTCTGTTGCTTCGACGGATGAAATTGAGGACCATGACGGGGGAAAGATACGCATGAACATTGGAAAGACGAAACGCCTGCGGGGGATCCGTTGTCTGGCTGTCGTGGCGGCACTGGCAGGGGGACTTGTTCTCTGGCTGTATTCCGGCCCTGCCGGGGCACAGAAGATGCTGTTCTTCCGGATCGCAAGCGGCGCCGCCGGCGGCACGTATTTCCCCATGGCGGGCTTGTTGGCACAGGTGATTTCCAATCCGCCGGGGGCTCGGAGCTGCGCCAAGGGCGGCAACTGCGGCATGGAAGGGCTGGTCGCCTTCGCGCAATCGACCCATGGTTCGGTCGCCAATGTTTCCGCGCTTGATGCGGATCAGGTTGAATCCGCCTTCGTTCAGTCCGATGTCACCTTTTGGGCCTATACGGGCACGGGGCCGTTCACCGGCAAGAAGGCGTTCAAAAAGCTCTGTGTGTTGTCCAGCCTCTATCCTGAACACGTCCATGTGGTCGCGGGCAGGGACCGGGGCATCAGGTCGGTTTACGACCTGAAGGGCAAGCGGGTGTCCATCGGTCTGCCGGAATCGGGCGTTCTGGTCGGTGCGCGCTTGGTACTGGGCGCCCACGGCCTGGTGGAAAAGCGCGATTTCATGCCGGAATACGTGAAGTCCAAGACCGCCACCGAACTGGTCCGTGACGGCCACCTGGACGCCTTCATCGACGTGTCCGGCTATCCCATCGCCGGGGTGTTCGAGATGGCGAACACGACGGGCCTGATCTTGGTCTCGGTGAAAGACAAGGAACGCGATGCCCTGATCGCCAAGGCACCGTTTTATTCTGCCGATGTTATTCCGGGTAATACCTACAAAGGCAATCCGCGCTCCGTGGAAACCGTCAGCGTGTCCGCGCTCTGGCTGTCGCGGACAAACCTGCCGGACGATCTTCATTACGGCGTGGTCAAGGGGCTTTACGGCAACATGCAGGCGCCGCACCTGTTGAACAACGGCCATGCCAAGGGAAAGAACCTGACCCTGGAAAGCCACCACGCCGGGGTTCCCATCCCCTATTGCCCGGGAGCCGCCCGTTTTTACAAGGAAAAGGGCGTCTACAAGGCGCCGGCCGCCCCCTAGGCTCCCGACCCACCACAGGAAAAGACCACCATGGATATTTACCGCCTCAGCGCCGAAGCCGCGCTTGCCCGCATGGAAACGGGCGACCTGACCGCCCGTGACTTGGTGCAGGCCTGCCTGGACCGCATCGCCGACCGCGAAGATGCCGTCGGCGCCTGGGCGTTCCTGGATCCGGACTTGGCCCTGACCCAGGCGGATGCCGCCGACCGGCGCCGCCGCGACGGCCAGGCAGGGCCGCTCAACGGCATTCCCGTCGGCATCAAGGACATCATCGATACGGCCGACCAGCCGACGGAAAACGGCTCCC
>CAXAVJ010000144.1:0-5004 GCA_963972065.1 uncultured Rhodospirillaceae bacterium | reverse complement strand
ACAACGGCGCTCATAGACCGGCAAGCCCCCTGGCGCTTGCCTATGACACGCATTATGCGGCCCTGATCGAATCCGTGGCGCCCATCCTGGGCTGCCGCTTTCGTGCCCAGGATGTGGTCCAGGATGCCTGGATCAAGCTGGCCGAACATCCGCCCGCGGATACGGTCCGCCAGCCTGCGTCCTATCTGTTCCGTTTGGTCCGTAATTTGGCCATCGACCGCGCGCGGCGACTGGCGCTTGAAGTGCGCTATGGCGCCCGCGAAGAGTTACCCCTGGCCGCCCCCAGCGCCGATCCGACACCGGAGCAGGCCGCCATTTCACGGGACATGATGCGCGCCCTGAGCGACGCCCTGTCCGAACTGCCGGAAAGAACCCGCCTGGTGTTCGAAATGCATCGCATCGCCGGGCATTCCGTGGACGATATCGCCGGCCGTCTTGAGGTTTCCACCGGCTATGTCTATCGCATGCTGCGCCAGGCGACGGTCCACTGTGCCAAGCGCCTGGGCCCCGACCTGGGCCGCCGGGATCGGTGAACGGGTTCCACCGCATCCCGCAACTTTCCCTGTTCACGAATGCCCCCACCAAGCGTCTATGTATATAGGCGGCCATCATCCGCAATCGCCCGCGCCGGGCCCGCACACGAGACCGAGACTCCCATGACGGGTAGCCCCCACCCCATCGACGACGAGATCTGGAACGCCGCCTTCGACTGGCTGATGCGGACGGAGGCCAATCCCGGCGACACGGCCCTGGCGACGGCCCTGCGCACCTGGCTGGAGGCCGACACGGCCCATGCCCAGGCCTTTGAACAGGTGTGCCGCACCTGGCAAACCGCCCCCCATCTGCAACCGACCCTGGCCGACCACAGGCCCCCGACATCCTTCCGCCGGTCCCCGGCCCGTTCCGGCCCCCGACCCAGCCGCCGACAAGTCCTGGCCGGCGCCGGCGCCATGGCGGCGGGACTGGCGCTCTATGCCGGCACGGGCGCCCCTCGCCGTCTGTTCGCGGATATCTCCACCGCGACCGGCGAATTCCGCACCGTGACCTTGGAAGACGGCACCCATGTGCACATGGACACGGCGACGGCCATCAGCCTTGATTTCACCGGACCAAACCGCCGTGCCGCCCTGCTGGGCGGGCGGGCCTATTTCGACATCGCCCGCGACGCGGCCCGGCCGTTCGCCGTGACGGCGGGCCCCGCCGAAGTGACGGTTATCGGCACCCGGTTCGATCTGCGCCTGGACGACGACAGCGTTTCCGTCGCCGTCGAACATGGCCGCGTGGCCGTCGGCATGGCAGGACGACGCCTGACCCCGGCCGACGGCCTGACCGGCGGCGACAGCCTGCGCATCGACCTGACGACCCGCGCGGTACGGCGGGCCGACATTGTTCCCGGCACCGATACCGCCTGGCGCGATGGCCGGCTGGAGGTCGAAGACTGGTCCATTGCCCAGGTTCTCGCCGAATTGGGCCGCTACCACCGGGGCGTCATTCTGTTGGGTGATGCGGCGTTCGGCCGCCACCGGGTCAGCGGCTCGTTCGATCTGACGCGGCCCAACCAGGCCGCCCGCTCCGTGGCCCGGTCACAGGGTGGACGGGTCCGCGCGCTCAGTCCCTGGGTTTTGCTGGTCAGCCCCGCCTGATCGATCTTTACGGATATATTTGTTCAAATTCCCCCGCACCGTCCGTCCTTAATATGAATGCTATTAAATCGCATTCTCATAATTATGAAATGGGCGCAAAGGTGTAATCGAAGATGACGACGACAAGCCGCAGCAGCGGGCTGCTTATGGCCGGTTTTCTGGCCACCGGTATCGTGATTCATGTGGGCGGCCCGGCAGCGGCGGAAACCCCGGACCGCTTGGGTGCGGCCGAATTCGCCCAGGCGCCGGCCGATGCCACGCGCCGCTTCGACATCACGGCGCAACCCCTGGCCGAAGCCCTGAAGGCATTCGGACGTCAATCCGGCTGGCAATTCTCCTATCCCGCGGGCCTGACCAAGGGCCTGCGTTCGCAACCGGTTTCAGGCGACCTGCCGCCGGCCGCGGCGCTGCGAATTCTGCTGGGCGGCACGGGCGTCAGCTGGCAATCGACCGGCCCCGGCACCGTCGCCCTGGCCAAGCCCGGCGACGGCGCGGACGCCATGGTGCTCGGCCCGATCACGGTCGAGGGGCAAAGCGAAAGTGCCTGGGGCCCGGTCGAAGGATACCGGGCGACCCGCAGCGCTACCGCGACCAAGACCGATACGCCGATTTCCGAAACCCCGGCGTCGATCCAGGTCGTCCCCCGCCAGATCATCAAGGACCAGGGCGCGCAGAACCTGAAGGACGTCTATGAAAACGTCAGCGGCGTGGTCCAGGCCGGCAATACCCTGAACGCACAGTCCGAGGTCCTGCCCTTCATCCGCGGCTTCGAATCCTCGGTCCTGCGGCGCAACGGATTGCGCGCGACCAACGTCGGCACGGTCGACCTTGTCAACGTGGAGCGCGTCGAGGTTCTCAAGGGTCCGGCCTCGATCCTGTACGGCGCGATCGAGCCGGGCGGCATGCTCAACGTCGTCACCAAACGCCCCCAGGCGACCGCCGCATACGACATCGACGCCGAGGCCGGCAGTTACGACCATTACCGCACGACCGCCGACCTGACCGGCCCCCTGACCGCCGATGGCTCCCTGTTGTACCGCGCCAATCTGGCCTATACGGACGAAGGCTCGTTCCGCGACGGCATGCATCTGGACCGCGTCACCGCCGCGCCGACCCTGTTGTGGACCCCCCGCGAGGGCACGGAGGTTCTGTTCGAACTGGGCTATACTCGCGAGAAGCAGCCCTATGACACGGGTGTTCCCATCGGTTTCAACGGCGAGCAGTTGGTGTCCGACAGCACGTCCTTCAACCTGGCATCGCTCGACGGCCGCGACATCCGCGACTATTCGGCCAGCTACCAGTTGAGCCACGATTTCTCGGACGCCGTCACGCTGCGCCATCAACTGTCGTTCCACCGCGCCCATGCGGAAAACGAATCCCTGCGCCCGCGCAACGTGATCGGCACCGTAGGGGCCGAGGTTATCCGCCTGCGTTATCAAAACGAGGACCGCACGGACGACGAAGTCCAGGCCGTGGCCGATCTGCAAAGCAAGTTCAATACCGCCGGCATCGACCACACCTTGCTGTTCGGCTCCGAATTTTCGTGGGAAATCTCGGACTTCCTGCGATTTCGCGAGAACACGTCCAACGTCGCGATTTCCGACAATCCCGTGATCAATTACACCCCGCCGTCGTCGCAGCCCAAACAGTCGATCCGCGCCCATAACCGGCGCCTGTCATTCTATGGCCAGAACCAAATGTCCATGCTGGAAGACGGACGCCTGAAGGTCCTGGTCGGCGGGCGCTTCGATTTCGTCAAGGGCGAGAGCGAAACCGACGGCGTCAAGGCACGCGCCGTTCATGCCTCCGATTTTACGTTCCGCGTCGGCTCTCTCTATCAGCTGAGCGATGCCTATTCCGTCTACGCCAGCGCAGCACAGTCGTTCGAACCCCAGGGCAACTCGGTCCTCGACGTCAACGACAATCCTCTTGCCCCGGAAACGGGCGAACAGCTGGAAATCGGCGTCAAGGCGGAAACCCCGGACAAGCGGTTCTCGGCAACGGCGTCGGTGTTCTATCTGAAAAAGGAAAACGTCGGCGTGGTCGATTCCGCCCATCAGAATGCCACCGGCGACATCCGCTACATTCCCGGCGTCAGCCAGAAGGCCGAAGGCTTCGAGCTCGACCTGTCCGGCACCCCCATCGCCGGCGTGAACCTGATTGGCTCCTACTCCTATACCCAATCACAGACCCTGGAAAACCCGGAAGACACGTCACAAATCGGCCAACGCCTCGGCAACGTTCCGGTTCACAAGGCGCGGCTTTGGGCCTCCTACGACTTTCCTAAGGATACCGCCCTCGGCGGCCTATCGCTCGGCGGTGGCGTGCGTTACGTGAGCGACAACCGGACCCAATTCGACACCGCCTACATCCTCGATTCCTATTGGGTCGCCGACCTGGGCGCCAAATACACATGGCGGTCGATGACCCTGAATTTCAACGTCTACAACCTGTTCGACAAGCACTTCTACGAACGCGCATCGAACCAGGCGATCGTCCATCCGGGTGAGCCATTGACCGTTCTCGGCCGCCTGTCCATGACGTTCTGACGACGCGGGCGGTTCCTTGACCGGCGGCACGCGCAAGGCCCTTTACCGGGTCCATTCCTGGCTTGGGCTCAATCTGGGCCTGCTGGCCTTCGTGCTGTGCTTGTCGGGAACCATCGCCGTGTTCGGCCCGGAACTGACCTGGTTGACCGATCCGGCCTATCGGGTGGACCCGCCGCCGACGGCGGAACGAAAGGCCCTGTCGTGGCAGAAAATTCACGACAGCGTCCGGCAAGCCTATCCCGATGTCGAGATCCGGCGGATCGCCGCCCCTCGGGGCGACCACTGGGCCGCCCGGGTTCTGATCCACCACGGGGCGAGCGGCCTGCGCGTGGTGCTGGTCGACCCCTACAGCGGCCGGGTCCAGGGACAGCGCAGCACCTTCAACGCGCAAAGCTTCTTCCGCCTGTTGCACAAACAGTTCTACATCGTGCCCTCGGTCCAAGGTCTGCACGGCATCCTCATTGTCGGCCCCTTGGGGCTGGTCCTGCTGATCTCGGCCGTGACGGGCCTGTTGTCCATCAAGCGGTGGTGGCGGGCGCTGGTCCGCCTGCGGGTCGACCAGGGGCACGGTGTTCTGTGGTCGGACCTGCACCGTTTTGCGGGCACTTGGTCCCTGGTCGTCGCCGTGGTGCTCTCCGTCACCGGGGTCTGGTATCTGGCCGAATGGGGGCTGCACAAGGCAGAGGTCCTGACCGAGGACGCCAAGCCCGCCCGTCTTTCGGCGGCGGCGATCAAAAGCCTGCCGCCGTCCCCAAAGGTGCTCGACCTGGATCAGGCTCAGGCGCTGGTCTGGCGGGCCTATCCGGCACTCG
>CAXAVJ010000143.1:0-5254 GCA_963972065.1 uncultured Rhodospirillaceae bacterium | reverse complement strand
CAGCAACGGCGACCGACCGCCGATGTTTGCGTAAATCTCCCGCGCGATCGGGGCGCGACGGCGGCTGATCATCTTGGCGATGAACCAACGAAACGGATTGGGCAGGGAAATGATCGCGGGGTCGATGAACAGATTGAACAGGAACGGTTCGACCGCGTCCGGCCCGTCGGGGCCACCCAGGTTGAACAGCACGACCGCGCGTTTTCCCGCCATGACGACTATCCCTCAGCCTTGCCGCGCAGCACGTCCAGCACCCGGCCGACATGTTCCGGCGGCGTGGGGGGTAAAATACCATGGCCCAGGTTGAACACGAAGGGATGACCCTGCATGTCGCCGACGATGCGCTCGACCGCCCGGTCCATCTCCTCACCGCCGGTGACCAGCAGCTGATTGTCCAGATTGCCCTGCAGCACCAGATCGGCCGGAACGTTGTTGCGCGCCCAGGCCAACGGCACCTGGCTGTCCAGGGACATGCCATCGACCCCCGTCTCCGCCGCATAGGCCGCGACCATGGGTCCCGCCCCCCGGGGAAAACCGATGATCGGCACCGCCGGATGGGCTTCCTTGATGCGCGCCACGATGCGCGCCGTCGGCTCGATGATCCAGCGCTTGAACAGAGTTTCGTCGGCGATGCCGGACCAGCTGTCGAACAACTGCAGCACTTCCGCCCCAGCCTCGACCTGGCGGCACAGATAGGCGACCAGGGCCTCCTCAAGCACCGTCATCAAGGCTTGGAAATCATCCGGCTGCCCATAGGCCATGCGCTTCAGCTTGCCGCCGTCGACCCCGCCCCGCCCCTCGATCATGTAGAACGCCAGGGTCCAGGGGGATCCCGCGAAGCCGATCAAGGTCGTCTCGTCCGGCAGTTCGCGGCGCAATCGGGTCAGGGTTTCGAACACCGGCGCCAGATGGTCCAGCACGCCATCCGTCTTCAGCGCCGAAATTCCCGCCCGGTCGGT
Organism: uncultured Rhodospirillaceae bacterium; assembly: GCA_963972065.1. Lineage (GTDB taxonomy): Bacteria > Pseudomonadota > Alphaproteobacteria > Rhodospirillales > Casp-alpha2 > UBA1479. The sequence continues at coordinate 4,295 of CAXAVJ010000143.1, read as the reverse complement.
GATGGGATCAAGCAGCGGGCCAACCCCTTCCTCGAACCGCACGTTCTGGCCCAACGCGTCGGGGATCACCAGGATGTCGGAAAACATGATCGCCGCGTCGAAGCCATAACGCCGGATCGGCTGCAATGTCGCTTCCACGGTCAGATCGGGTGAATAACAGAAACTCAGGAAATTCGGCGCGGTCTTGCGCAGTTCCCGGTATTCGGAAAGATAGCGCCCCGCCTGGCGCATGAACCAGACCGGCGGCCGGGCCGGGATGATACCGTGAAAGGGTTCAAGAAAAGCACGCAAGGGATCGGGTCTCCGACAGTTCGTTCAAGGGCCTCAAGACCCGTCCGGCACCATAGACGGGTGCCCTCCCTATTCAAATAAACAAGTATTTATAAAGATTATTGATGTTGTAGTAGGGGGGTGGAATGACGGGGATCAAATGCGTCAACAGGTTATCCCGATTCCATAACGCCGCGATCGAATCTGTCCTGTCTGTCTGTGTACAGTCATTGGCGAGACCCTTACACTCGATTGAATCACAGACATTTTCTAGGTCCGTGAGAAGCGGGAAAAGCCGGGATGGAATCGGATGAGATCCGAGTTGTCACCGCTCCGCCGATGGGTGAATTGTGTTTTACAGCCGCATTTTGCCTGTGTATCCATAAACGGTCAGCGCGTGGAAAACGGGGCTTTGTGAAAAACGTCCTGGTTGTCCACAGTCCATCCCGATTTCATACCGCCCTTGTGCCGGAGTTTTCCCGCCCGTGAAGGAGTTCCATCTGCATCTTGTTTCGGACAGCACGGGGGAAACCGTGTCCATGGTCGCACGTGCCTGTCTGGCGCAGTTCGACAGTGTCCAGGCGCAGGAGCATATGTGGAGCATGGTGCGCTCGCCCGAACAGATCGATCAGCTTCTCGGCGTTGTCCACGATCAGCCTGGCATGGTGCTTTATACCCTGGTGCATGAAGAACTGCGCAAACATCTGGAAGACGGCTGCCGTCGCCTGATGGTCCCGCATATTCATGTCCTCGATCCCGTGCTGAACGCCATGGGTAATTATTTCAATGCCAAGGTGCGGGGCCGGGCCGGCCGCCAGCACGTCATGGACGCGGAATACTTCGACCGCATCGAGGCCATGCACTTCGCCCTCAGCCACGACGACGGGCAATCGACCTGGGATCTTGATGATGCCGACGTGGTTCTGGTCGGGGTGTCGCGCACATCCAAGACCCCGACCAGCGTGTATCTGGCCAACCGGGGACTGAAGACCGCCAACGTACCCTTCGTGCCCGGCGTGCCCCTGCCGGACGATCTGTTCAAGCTGACCCATCCGCTTGTCGTCGGCCTGACCAAGGACCCGCGCCGGCTAGTGGAAATCCGCCGCCAGCGCCTGCGCTTGCTCGACCAGGATGAAAACACCGATTATGTCGACCTCGACATGGTGTCGAAGGAAATTACCGAAGCCCGCCGCGTGTTCTCCAAATACGACTGGCCGGTCATCAATGTGACCCGCAAATCCATCGAAGAAACGGCGGCCAACGTGATCCAGCTTCTGAGCCGCCGCCGCGGGGAAGCCCCCGGCCCCCTGACGTGATGACAGGACCCGGGACCCGATTGGTCCTGGCCTCGGGCAGTCGCGTGCGGGCCGACATGCTGCGCGCGGCCGGTCTCGACATTACCGTCGATCCGGCTGATGTGGACGAACCTAAAATCGAGGCGGACTGCCGCGCGGCCGGGATGCGCACCCCCGATGTCGCCCTGGCCCTGGCGGCCGCGAAGGCGACCTTGGTCGCCGGGCGCCATCCCGGTGCTTTGGTGATTGGTGCCGATCAGATGCTGGATGTGGACGGCGCGTGTCTGCGCAAACCAGAAAATTTGAAAGGTGCCGCGGGGACTCTTGCGCATCTCGCGGGCCGTGACCATACGCTTGTCTCCGCCGTCGTCCTGGCGCGGGATGCGGAGGTGATCTGGCGTCATCATGCGTCCGCCTGCCTCACCATGCGGCCGCTCGACCGCACGGCCATCGCGGATTATCTGGACCGTGCCGGCGTGGCGGTCTTGACCTCCGTCGGGGCTTATCAATTGGAAGGCCTGGGTGCGCAGTTGTTCGAACGCATTGAAGGCGACTATTTTACCATCCTGGGCCTGCCGCTGCTGGCCCTGCTCGGCGAACTGCGCCGGCGGGGCGAGGCGGCGGCGGGGCTTCTCGGCTGACGACGGAACGGACCGAAGACGATGACGATGACCGGACGGGCGAAACTGGCGGGCGTGATGGGGTGGCCCGTAAGCCATTCCCTGTCGCCCGTGCTGCACGGCCATTGGCTGGACAGCTTGGGTATCGACGGCGCCTATGTGCCGCTGCCGGTCGCGCCCGAAAATTTCGCCGAGGCCCTGCGGGCCCTGGCCAAGATGGGGTTTCGCGGCGTCAACATAACCGTCCCCCATAAGGAAGCCGCGTTGGCGGCGGTCGACGACGCCGACGCCCTGGCCCGGCGCATCGGTGCGGTGAACACGGTGATCGTCGGTGACGACGGTAAATTGACCGGCACCAATACGGACGGCTTCGGATTTCTGGAAAATTTAAAAGAAGGGGCGCCCGGATGGAATCCGGCAGCGGGCCCCGCCGTGGTCCTGGGCGCCGGGGGTGCGGCGCGGGCCGTCGTGGTCGCCTTGATCGATGCGGGTGTGCCCGACATTCGTTTGACCAACCGCACCCGCCCGCGGGCGGATCGCATCGCCCAGGTCCTGGGCGATGCGGTCACGGTCCATGACTGGGACGATCGGGGCGCAGTCCTGGCGGACGCCAATCTTCTGGTCAACACGACGACCTTGGGCATGACGGGCAAGGATCCGTTGGAGGTTTCCCTGGATGCCCTGCCCGAGGCCGCGCTGGTCAACGACATCGTTTATGCGCCCCTGGAAACCGGGCTGCTGGCCGCTGCCCGGGCGCGCGGCAATCCGGTGGTCGACGGCCTTGGTATGTTGCTGCATCAGGCGCGGCCGGGGTTCGAGGCTTGGTTCGGCACCGCCCCCCAAGTCACACTGGATCTGCGTGCGCACATCCTGGCCCATCTGGGCCAGGGCTGAGCGGGCCGGGCGGTTATGTTCATCCTTGGACTGACCGGCTCCATCGGCATGGGGAAATCCACGGCGGCGGCGCAGTTGCGCCGCCTGGGCTTGCCGGTTCACGACGCCGATGCCGCCGTGCACGCCCTGATGGGCCCGGGCGGGGCCGCTGTCGCGGCCGTCGACGCGGCCTTTCCCGGCGTGGTCAAGAACGGTGCCGTCGATCGCCAAGTTCTGGGCGCGCGGGTGTTCGACGACGACGCGGCGCTCAAACGCTTGGAAGGAATTCTCCACCCCCTGGTCCGGCGCTCGGAAAAGGCTTTCCTCGCGGCCCGTGCCCGGCGGGGCGTTCCGCTGGTCGTGCTGGATATTCCGCTGCTGTTCGAAACCGGCGGCGACGCGCGCTGCGACGCGGTCCTGGTGGTGCATTGCCGCCCGGCCCTGCAGCGCCGCCGGGTGCTGGCCCGCCCCGGCATGACCGAGGAAAAGTTCCAGGCCATCCTGGCCCGTCAGGTGCCGGCGCGGGAAAAGGTCCATCTCGCCGATTTTGCCGTCAATACGGGGATCGGCCGACATGCGGCCTTGATGGAACTCCGGCGGGCGGTCAAACTGCTGCGGACATGCAAAGGACGGATCTGGGCGCCATCATCCTTTTGGTAAATGGCCCGACATCGGTAGGGAAGATCACCCATGCGGGAAGTGGTACTGGATACGGAAACGACGGGGCTTGATCCCCTGAACGGCCATCGCATCGTCGAAATCGGCTGCGTCGAATTGGTCAATCATGTCGCCACCGGCAACACCTATCATCAATACGTCAATCCCGACCGCGACATGCCGATCGAGGCCTTCAACGTGCATGGTCTGTCGGTCGAATTCCTGTCGGGACACCCCTTGTTCGCCGAAATCGCCGACGCCTTCCTGGACTTTGTCGGCGACGCGCCCTTGGTAATCCACAATGCGTCCTTCGACATGGGCTTCATCAATGCGGAACTGGCGCGCCTGAAACGGCCGTCGATTCCGCTGGCCCAGGCCGTCGATACGGTCGCCATGGCGCGCAAGAAATTCCCCGGGGCGGGGGCCAGCCTCGATGCCTTGTGCCGGCGGTTCCAGATCGATAACACGCACCGCGATTTGCACGGCGCCCTGTTGGACGCGCGCCTGCTGGCCGAAGTTTATCTGGAATTGATCGGCGGCCGTCAGCCGGATTTGGAGCTTGCCGCCGAGGCGGGGGCCC
>CAXAVJ010000142.1:0-5435 GCA_963972065.1 uncultured Rhodospirillaceae bacterium | reverse complement strand
GCCTTGAACGCCTGCCGCGAATACAACATCTGGACGGGCTTTCCCTATGACACCATCACGGGAAAGGGCGCGGTGACCGTACGCTGGCAAGTGTTCTCCACAGTTGACCGCAAAGTTGTTTATGAGACGATCACCGATGGCGCGGCCAAGCTGGAAACCGGCACCACCGATGGCGAAATGGTCATCATTCATGAATCCTTTGCCGGCGCTGTCCGCAATCTTGCGGCAGATCGGGAATTCGTCAATTTGCTGTCTGGATCAGAGCCCAGCTTCGCCGACATTCAGAAAGTGGATGCAGCGGAACTCGCCCTCGACAGAATTCCGCTCAGGACCAAGCCGATCACCGCTTATATCGATCACGTCCGGCGCAGCGTCGTGACCGTCGAAGGCGGCCTTGGCCATGGGTCCGGGTTCTTCATTTCACCTACCCTGATCATGACCAATTTCCATGTTGTGGAGAACCGCGATCTCGTCCGCCTGCGCCTAATCACCGGACGCAAGATTCTGGGCGAAGTCATCCGCCGCCATCCTAAGCGCGACGTCGCCATCATTCAGGTCGAACCCAGCGGCCACCTTCCAGTCCCGCTCCGCGAAACCCCGGTCAAGGTAACGGAAGAGGTCTATGCCATCGGCTCGCCGCTCGACAAGTCGATGGCCGGCACGGTGTCCAAGGGTATCGTCAGCAAGTTCACAAGCAACAGCCAGGGCCTGGAAGACATCCAGTCCGACGTGGACATTCACGGGGGCAATTCAGGCGGCGTGTTGCTGGATCAGAACGGTAACGCCGTAGGCATCAGTTATGCCGGGATCGGGACCGCGGAGAAAATGTCCGTGGGCCTCAACTTCTTCATCCCCATCATGGATGCGTTGGACAAGCTGAACCTTCGCCTCAAGTCGCGGGCAGAGCCGGCGTCCTAAAACAGACCGCCCTACACGTTGAACCGGAACAGCATCAGATCGCCGTCCTTGACCACGTATTCGCGGCCTTCCTGGCGCATCTTGCCGGCGTCCTTGGCAGCCTGTTCACCGCCCAGCGCGACAAAGTCGTCATAGGCGATGGTTTCCGCCGCGATGAAGCCGCGTTCGAAATCCTTGTGGATCACCGCCGCCGCCTGAGGCGCCTTGGTGCCCTTGTGGATCGTCCAGGCGCGGGCTTCCTTGGGCCCGACCGTGAAATAGGTAACCAGGCCCAAAAGCTCGTAGCCGGCGCGGATCACGCGGGCCAGGCCCGTTTCCTCCAAGCCCAGGCTTTCCAGGAATTCCTTCTTGTCCGCCGGATCGTCGAGCATGGCGACTTCGGCCTCGATGGCGGCGGAAATCACCACACTGCCCGCCCCTTGGGCCGCCGCCATCTCGGCGACCTTTTCCGAAAACGCATTGCCCGTGGCGGCTGAGCCTTCATCGACATTGCAGATGTAAAGCACCGGCTTGGCGGTCAGCAATTGCAGCATGCGGAAGGCCTTGCCCTCGCCGTCCTTCAACTGAACCTTGCGCGCCGGTTGGCCGTCGCGCAGCAGGTCCAGGCAGCGGTTGACGATCTCAAGCTGCTTGGCCGCTTCCTTGTCCTGGCCGCGCGCCTTTTTGGTCAGGGCATCGACCCGCTTTTCCAGGCTGTCCAGGTCGGCCAGCATCAGTTCCGTTTCCACGGTCTCGGCGTCACGCACGGGATCGACGGTGGCTTCCACATGCACCACGTTGCCGTCTTCGAAACAACGCAGGACATGGCAGATGGCCTCGACCTCGCGGATGTTGGCGAGGAACTGGTTGCCCAGGCCTTCCCCCTTCGATGCCCCCCGGACCAGGCCCGCGATGTCGACGAATTCAAGTTGCGTCGGCACGATCTGGGCCGACTTGCCGATCGCCGCGATCTTGTCCAGGCGCGGGTCGGGCACGGCGACGCGGCCCGTATTGGGCTCGATGGTGCAGAACGGGAAGTTGGCGGCCTCGGCCTTGGCCGTCGCCGTCAGGGCGTTGAAAAGGGTCGACTTGCCGACGTTGGGCAGGCCGACGATGCCGCAGTTGAAGCCCATCTTAGTCCTTCTTTTCCTTGTCTTGGCCGGCGCCGTCCTGTTGCCGGGGTGCCTTCGGGCGCGGCGGCTTGAGAGCCAGCGCCACCCGGTTCTGGAACCCGGCGTCGTCGCCGGACATCAACAGGTCCGCATTGTCGGCGACGGCGTCCAACAGCGTGCCCCGCCAAACCTGATCCTCTTTCGAGAAATCCTTCAGCACATGGCCGACGACCTTGTCCTTGTCACCGGGATGGCCCACGCCGATGCGCACGCGGCGAAATTCGGGACCGATATGAGCCTGGATGTTGCGCAGGCCGTTGTGCCCGGCATGGCCGCCGCCGGTCTTGACCCGCAGCTTGCCCGCCGCCAGGTCGAGTTCGTCATGGAACACGACCAGGTCGGCGGGTTTCAGCTTGTAGAAGGTCATGACCGCCTGAACGGCGCGGCCGGACTCGTTCATATAGGTCTGCGGCTTGAGGACGAGGACCTTGCCGCCGGCAATCGTGCCTTCGGCAAGGTCGCCGTGAAACTTGGTCCGGTAGGGGCCCAGCCGCCAGCGGCCGTGGATTGCATCCACGGCCATGAAACCGACGTTGTGCCGGTTGTCGCGGTAGGATGGGCCCGGGTTGCCGAGCCCCACCAGAAGCAGCATGGAACGCCCTCCCCGGAACCGATCCGGACGAGAGGATTACTCCTCGCCGCCCTCCTCGTCTTCGCCTTCCTCGCCCTCTTCGCCTTCGGCTTCGGCCTCGGCCTGGGCTTCGGCGGCTTCGTCCTTGACCACGGTCGGCGCGGCAATGGTAACCAGCACGAAGTCACGGTCGGCGATGGTCGGCTTGACGTCGTCGGGCAGGCCCGCATCCGAGATGCGCAGCGCATCGCCGATGTCCAGACCTTCGAGGGACAGGACGATCATGTCCGGAATGTTTTCCGGATCGCAGCGCACTTCCACTTCGTGACGCACGAGGTTCAGCACCCCACCGCGCTTGATGCCCTTGCACTTGTCCTCGTTTTCGACTTGGACCGGGATCATGACGGTGATGCGGGTGCCCTTGCCGATGCGCATGAAGTCGACATGCAGCGGGGCGTCGGTCACGGGATGGAACTGCACGTCACGCGGCAGCACGCGATGGTGATCGCCCGCGACGTTGAGGTCCATAAGCATGGAAAAGAAGCCGGGCTTATGCAGATGACGCATAAGTTCGACGGGTTCGACGGAAACCAGGATCGGATCCTTGTGATCCCCGTAGATCACGGCCGGAACGCGGCCGGACCGGCGGGTTGCGCGGGCTGCCCCCTTGCCTGCCCGATCGCGGGGTTCCGCCGTCATGGTGGTGTTACCAGACATGGCATAACTCCGTATCAGTTTAAAAAGCCCCGGCCTCCAGGGGTGCCGGCGGCGAAATTCCCTCTCGCGAGGGCGCGCATACATAGCCCCACGGGGTGCGGGGGTCAATACCGGCGGTAAACAGGCGGAAACGGGCCGTTCCCAGGGCACCTGGACTAATAGGCGCCGCCCAGGACGAACCGCACGATCCCGGCGGCGACCTCGGCCTCCTGATCGAGAAAGCCGTGCGGCGACTTGCCCTTGCAGGCCGCGAGGCTATCGCCCCCGCCTGATCCGGGACCGCCGGTCACCCTCACCACCTGTTCGCGGCTGCTGTTGGTCTTGTCCGTGATGTCGGACGCCAAGCCCGGCGGCGTGCGCACGCATTCGTCATCGGCATGAACCACGACCAGGATCGGCATGCGGGCATTTTCCAGCGGCACGGAAAAGACCGTATCCGCAACCCAGGGCTTGGCCGCCCCGATCTTGCCCGAGGTCACGGGCGAGGTCATGACCACGCCGTCGGGGGCTTCCGCCCCCGAAAGCCGCGACGCCGCGTTGGCCGCCGAGATGCCGCCCCGGCTGGTGCCGACGACCCACACGGGCAGGCCGGTGCGCTTGCGCAGATCGGCGATCACGCGGCCGATATCCTCGGCATGGGCCGCATCGATACGAAATCCGCCGAGCCCTTCGCCACCGTGATGGTCGCTGGGCGCGTCAAGCAGCGCCGTGATCATGCCGCCGTCGTGAAACAAGGGGCGCGAGCGGATCAGCGAATTGCCTTTCAGCTTGCGGGGGCAGCCGTCGCCGTCGAGTTTGATAAAGCCGCTGCCGCCCGGCAGCAGGACCAATGCGGCGCGCGCACCGGCCGCGGGCCCGGCCAGGCTGTAGCGGAGTTCCACGCCGTCGTGGCCGGACAGCGTGACCAGTTCACCGCAGGATTCCGCCCGCGCCGAACCGGCGCCGATCAATACACAAATTGCAATGAAGCCAAGGAACCCGAAACCAACGCGCCGCGACCCGTGCATGGCCACTGACCCTCCGATGAATCTGACAAAAGCGTACCAGAGTGCTCGATCCGATGCGCGGACGAAGTTTGAATTCAAGAGCATAAGGCGCGGGCAGGGATGACGGATATGGCGATGCTGAAACGCGCCTTCATCTGTTGGCGATTGGCCCGCCGCGGAACCCGCACCGTAAACCGGAAAGGAAGCAGAATGTGGATGATTCAACAGATTGATCCTCATAATATCCTTTGATTTCAATATATTTCACGATTTCGTCATGAACGAGTCACGGCCACTGCACAAGCTCTCTGTGACCATGCTTGTGTTCGGCACGTCGCACCGGCGGCCACCAGAACGCCTTTCACATGTCAATCAGGTTTCAGGGAGACCGACAGATGCGATCCATCAAACTTCTGGCAGCCGCCGCGACCTTCGCCCTCGCCGCGCTGCCCGCCGCCGCGGCCGGCATGCCCGACGGCAGCGCCAGCCAGCCCGTCCGCGTGATCATGGTGCCCGCCGAAATCGGTTCGCGCGATACGCTGACCGACTACCGTCCCGTGTTTAACGCCATCACCGAGAAGTTCGGCGTTCACTTCGATCTCAAGCTGGGCGACAGCTACGCCGCCGCCGTCCAGGGACTATGCAACGATCAGGCGGACATCGGCTGGTACGGCCCCGTGACCTTCGGCCAGGCCCATGAAATGTGCGGCGCAGAGCTTCTGGCCGTCGACGTGAAAAAGGGCAACGCCGTGTATTATTCGGGCATCTATGCGCGCAAGGACGCGGGCTTGAAGTCGCTCAAGGACCTGAAGGGCAAGAGCCTCGCCGTCGGTGACCCGAATTCAACCTCGTCATTCAACTTCCCCATGGCCATGGTGATGGCCGCGGGTATCGATCCGGCCCGCGACCTGGAAAAGATCATCGTCGCCGGCAGCCACACCAATTCCATCGCCGCCCTCAAGGAAGGCCGCGTGACGGCCGCCGCGGCGTCTTTCAACGCCTGGGAAAAGGCGATCAAGAAGGGCGTCCTCGATCCGACCAAGTTCGTCGTTCTGGCGAAAAGCGACGGCATCCCCAACCCGCCGCTCGCGA
>CAXAVJ010000141.1:0-5534 GCA_963972065.1 uncultured Rhodospirillaceae bacterium | reverse complement strand
GGGCCGCCGCGCCAACGCCACGGCAAGCATGCCGTCGGGACGAAGGGCGAAGCCGTGGCCGCGCGCGGGCAGGTCGACCTGACGCAGGATGCGGCCATGGGCGTCGGCGACGCAGGCGGCGAAACGGAAGGGCTCGGTCCGCCCGTCGCCCAGGCGGCGCACGCCCAGGTATCGGGGACCGCCCGGGGCGGCCCAGATGGCGGGCGCCGACAGGAACGCCAGGCCGCCGGCGCCGAGGGAAAGCAGGGTTCGCCGTGTCATGTCCATGATCAGTCTCCGTCCAGGGAATTGAAGCCAAGGACGAGGTCGAGGGCCTCGGACACGTTGATGACGACCAGTTCATGCAGGTCCTGGATGTCGCTTTTCAGAACCTTGATGCGGAGCGGTCCTTTCTCGGTCTTGAGCACCGCCGTGATGGACGGGCCCAGGTCGTGCGTGGACTTGATCAGATAGGCGAACTGGTGGCGGATCAGGTCGTCCTCGCCCTTGCCGATATGGGCGCCCTTGGCCGTGGCGAGGCCGTCGTACAGGTCCTCAAGTGCGACCAGGTTGTGCATCACGTTGCGCAAGGCGCGGTCGCTCATCCAGTTTTCCGCCCGGCGCGGCCGGGTCTTGCCGTCGGATCCCAAGGGGGCGCCCAGCTTCAATTCGGCGACGGCGCCCAGGCCCGTGGCCAGATCGTTGAACAGGTCCGTGGTCACGCGCTTGGCCGGACGGCCCGCCGCCGGGTCCTTGGTCCAGCGCGCTTCCAGGTCCGCGGCGATGGCGTGCAGATTGACCGCGATGGCCCGGACCACGCCACAGGGCGTCACCGGCCCGTCGTCGGTTTTCAGGGACGCGGGGGCGTCCGTGGCGAACAGCAGGCGTTCCAGGGCGGGAAAGCCCTGCACGGCGATGGAGACATGGGCGAAGCTGTCCGCTTTCAGAATGTCGCCGTTCTTGTTCGCCATCAGCCGCGCCAGATGCTTGTCGACCAGGCTTTTCCGGTCGGGCCAGAACTTGACGCGGATATGGGTGTCCGCCGCCGCTGCCGGGCCCTGGCGCAGGTGTTCGACTTCCTGCCAGGCATCCAGCGCGCCATGGAAGGCGTCGCGGGCGGCGTCCAGCGCCGTCGGCGCGACGCCGGGGCACAGTTTCCCGGCCGCGTCGGCAAGTGCCGCGGTCTTTTCCGTGAACGCGTGATAGCGGGGCAGCAGGTGACCCTTGACGATGGCGGCGTTGACCGCGCCGTAGTCGATGGCGTCGGCGGCCCGCGCGGAAGACGCCAGGGCGCCGGTCAGCAGAAGGGCGGTCAGGACGGCCACGGGAAGAAACAGAATACGGTGAGGGGTCATAATGAATTCAGGAAGGCGAGCAGGGCCTCCCGCTCCTTTGTGGGTAGTTTTCGAACGGCTTCCCGGGCGGCCTCGGCTTCGCCGCCGTGCCACAGGATGGCTTCCAGCAGGTTGCGGGCGCGGCCATCGTGCAGGAAGAAGGTATGGCCGCTGACCACCTTGGTCAGACCAATGCCCCACAGTGGCGCCGTACGCCATTCGCGGCCGCCGGCCAGGCCCTCCGGGCGGTTGTCGGCCAGACCGTCACCCATGTCGTGCAGCAGCATGTCCGTATAGGGCCAGATCAGCTGATGGGAATGCTCGGGCCGCGCGGGGTCCGTGCGGGTCACGAACTTGGGCCGATGGCAGGCGGCACAGCCGCTGTCGTAGAACACCTTCTTGCCGGCCAGGATCTGGGGGGCGTCGACGTCGCGGCGCTTGGGCACGGCCAAATTGCGGGCATAGAAGGTGACCAGGGCCAGGATCTTTTCCGAGGCTTCCATGCCGTCGGCGGTGGGATTGTCGGCATCGGGCGTGGTGCCGCCGTCGGGGGCGATGCGGCAGGCGGTCTGCGCCGGCATGCAATCGCCCCAATGGTCGCGGACAACCGGGTTGGAAATGCCGATGTCGCCGGCGAAGGCATGGCCCGACTGCTGGCGCACGGTCGGATCGCCCGCCTTCCAGCCGAACCGGCCGAGCGCAGGCTTGCCCGCTTCCCGGTCCCAGACCCGTTGAACGCGGCCGGAAATACCGTCGCCGTCAGCATCGTCCGGGTCGGCGCCCTGGACGATGTCGGCTTCGTCGATCATTTCCAGAAGGCCCAGGCCGATCATCGGCGTGGCGACGCGGGGCGACATCATGGCCAGGGGGTGGAGGGTGCCATAGGCGAGGTCGGTGACCGTGTAGGCCGGGCGGCGCAGGCTGACCACCGTGCCGTCGCCCAAGGTGACCGGTTGTTCCGTATAGGTGATGTGCATGCGGCCTTCCGGGTCGATGCCCTGGACCGCGAAGTCCTGCAACTGCGTGCCGTAGGTCGGCTCGGCGATGACGGGGGCGCGCAATTCGGCCAGCAGCCTTTTTTGCGCGTCGCTCTGCGGCGGGATCGACAGACGCAGGAACATGGACACGGCGCTGTCGTCGGGCCAGTTGGCCTGGGGTGGATGGCCGCGCCCGTCCTTCAGATGGCAGCGCTGGCAGGACCGGGCATTGAACAGGGGGCCCAGGCCGTCGGCGGACCGTGTCGACGCCGGGGCGGAGACCCAGAGCCGGCGGAAGAACCCGTTGCCGACCTTGAAATCCAGTTCCCGGGAAAACGGCAGATTGGCGGATGCGTGGGAGAAGGCGTCGGCGTTGGCGGCCTTTTGCGAGGTCGCGGCCCCGCCCTGCATCGCTTCGTAGGTCTCGGCCCTGGTGAAGTCCGTGGCCGGTTTCACGACTGCCCGTTCTCTCTCGCCGGACGCAGCGGGGGCGCCGGCGGCTAAGACCACCATGGCGGCAACGCTGGTCCAGCGGGCGGCCGGAAACATCTTGGGCAGGTATCCTTGGTCAGGCTGCGGGTGGCCGTCTGTGGCCGGGGCGGAGCAGGCGGCGGTTTCCGGTGGAGGGCGGAAACCGCCGCCCGTTCTCCCCCCTGCTATTTGAACACGGCAGACGGATTGTCAAGACTGTCGGAGCCTTCGAAGGACACGCCGGAAAGGCCCAGCGGCGCCATCGCGCTCTCGATCGCCTTGGCCTGCGCGACCAGACCATCGACCACATCCTGGATGATCTTGCTCCCGGCGGCGTTGCCTTCGCCGATCATCTGGTCATAGGCCATGACGCGGCGGTCGGCCATGTCCTTCATAACCTGCATGTGGGTCAGGGTGGCGCCCAGGGCCGCGTCGATCTTGGCAGCCAGTTTGGCGTCCTTGGTCTTGATCAGGTCGGCCAGGCTCGGCCCCTGGACGACGGAGCCGTCGATGCGGGCATAGCGGCCGGCATAGATGGACATCATGCCGACCTGGTCGAAGTAATGGGAATTGTGAGTGTTGTCGGAGAAGCAATCATGCTCTTCCTCGGGATCGTGGAGCATGAGGCCGAGCTTGATGCGCTCACCGGCCAGCTCGCCGTAGGACAGGCTGCCCAGGCCCTTGATGATGGCGCCCACACCCTTGGCCTTGTCGGCGGTCACGGCGGCGCGCGCGGCGCCACCGGGGGCCCATTGGCCGACGATGTCCTTGAGGTCCGAAATCAGGAGCTCCGTCGCCGCCGTCAGGTATTGGGCCCGGCGGTCGCAATTGCCGTGGGTGCAGTTCTTGGTGTCGAAATCCGTGTGCGGCCGGTTGCCCGCACCCGGGCCCGTACCGTTCAGGTCCTGGCCCCACAGCAGGAATTCGATGGCGTGATAGCCCGACGCGACATTGGCTTCGACGCCATCGACCTCGTGCAGCGTGCCCGAGATCAGCTCGGGCGTGATCTTGGACGCATCAATGGTCTTGCCGCCCAGGCGCAGGGACGGATTGGCGATCACGTTGGCGGTGTAATAGGGATTGTCCTTGGAGTCCTTTCCGTAGGAGGTGTCCACGTAGTCGATCAGCCCTTCGTCGAGCGGCCAGGCGTTGACCTTGCCTTCCCAGTCATCGACGGCGGCGTTGCCGAAGCGGAAGCCTTCGGTCTGCTGGTAGGGCTGGCGCGCGGCGATCCAGGCGGCGCGGGCGCGTAGCAGAGACGCGCGCGAGGGTGACGCGACCAGCTGGGCAACGGCGGATTGAAGGGTTTCCGCGGCAATCAGGGCGTCCTCGTACATGGCGTGGGCGATATCGGCATAGGTGTCGAGCACCTTTGCCGGGTCCGCCGCGCGGGCGGGCGCCGTGCCGAACGCCGTGGCCGCCAACATGCAGCCGGCGGCAAGGGCGGTTGTGAAGTGTTTCATGGGGTTCTCCTTGGTGTTGTGTGTTCTTGAGCCGCCATGGCGGCTGATCCCGCAGGGGGGGCTATAAAGTAAGACGTATGAGGCGGTGAAAACCGGTCAGTGAATCGTGGATTTTCCGGGGCCGAGGGCCGGTCCGCGCGGACGGATCATCAGTCCCGCGCCGGAAAACACGGTGGCCAGACGTCCCGCCAGCTCCATCCCGCTGCGCCGCGCCGCCGGGGGTAGGCGGCAAGCGAACAGGGTGCTGCCGCCGCGGCCCGGGGACTGCAGGCCGGCGACGACGTCCATCAACAGGTGTTCGTCGTCGCTGATGTCGGGGCAATGGGGGCAGCGGATATCGATGGGGGCGGTCGCGGCGGTGGTGATGACGGTCATCAAGCCGTCCAACGCCGGATGGGCGGCGGGCACCCCGGCCAGTTTGAACCCGGTGCCGAGGATCGTCTGATCCGACGTGCCGTCGCGCAGACCGCGCATCCACAGCCGCATGGCCCACAGCATTAATTGCTCGCCGAACGGCAGTTCGATGAAGGTCGACGGTTCGGCGAAGGCGCGCATGGGGTTAGTCCGCGCCGGTCGCGGCGTCGAAGCTTTCAAGCCCGTGGCGCAGGCCGGCGACGAAGGAGGCGACGCCCGAACTGCGCAGCGGCACGAACGGCTTCATGGTCTGGCGGCACAGGCGCTTGACCTGAAGCGCTGCGTCATGGCTGACGCAGTCCGTGGGGAACACCACGGCGTCGGCCTTGACCACCGCACCCGCCAATTCGTTGATGGATTTCTCCAGGCCGCCGTCATGGTGCAGGAAATGGCCGTTCCAGGCCTCGACCAGGGATTTCAGGCGGTGCACGGTCTGCTGCCGGCCGCCGACGTAAAGCAGGCTGCGCCCACCGAGATCGAAGGGGCAGGAGGTGTCGCAATCGTCGCCGGCGGGGCCGGTGCCGCGTTCGCGGACCAGGGCCGTTTCCAGGGATCGGTTCTCGTCGAGCAGGCTGTCGACCAGGCGGGACAGTTCCTCGATGCGGCTGCGCTGTCCGCGCAGGGTGGTGTCGGCCTGGGCGGCGCGGATTTCCATGTGGCGAAGTTCGCCCTGCAGGGCCGGGACGGAGGCACAGGCGCCGTCACCGTCCAGCGTTTGCGGGGCGGCGATGCGGATGGCGCGCTCGGGATCGTGATGCAGCTGGTCGCGCAGCGCGTTGATCTGCTTTTCCTTTTCGTCCAGGCGCTGGCGGTGATGGTTCTGCTGCTTGGCGAGCTTGTCGCGCAGGCCGGCGTTTTCCTCTTCCAGGTCGGTCAGGCGGCGGATGTCGCCCCCG
>CAXAVJ010000140.1:0-5704 GCA_963972065.1 uncultured Rhodospirillaceae bacterium | reverse complement strand
GGGGGGGGGGGGGAAAGGCCGGGATCGGGCAGGCGGTCAGCCCGCCGACTTTGGCCAGGCCGGTGACCACGGCGGGGGTGACACCGGCGGCGCGGGCAAGCTCCGCCGCCTGGCGGGGTGGACCGTCGGCGGCGGCGGCCAGCACGCGGCTCCGGGCGGGCGTCATCTTGATTTCGGGCCGGGGATCGGCGGGGCGGTAGGCGGTCAGCGGCTTGGGCGGCTCCAGGGCTTCCGGCACGCTCAAGGCCATGCGCAGCACGGCGCCCGGCGGGTTCAGGGTGTACTCGGCGACCCAGTCGACGAAGGCCATGGCCTCCGCCGTCATGGGCGGGGCGTCGAGCCGGCCCAAGATTTCCTTCATCTTGGCATCGGGCACGTCGCCGGTGCCGGGGCCCCAGACGACGCCGGCCATGCGGCGCGGGCCCAGGGGGACGCGCACGAAATCCCCGGCCGCCAGGGTCAGCCCGGCCGGCACCCGGTAGTCGTAGGCGTCGGTCAGCGGCAGCGGCAGGCGCACGGCAACCCGCGTGCCCGGCTGGAAAACCGGGGCGTTCTGTCCGTCGGCCGATTGGCGATCCTTCGTCATGGCGGGTTTTGCGGGGTCCTCGGGGGTGGTTCTATGGGGACGCGGGGCTTGGCATTATAATAGGGATCATAGGCGCGTGCCTTCACCGCGCGTGAGTACGAAAGGACCCAAGGGATGACCCAAGGCAAGGACGAGGTCGCCGCCGAGACCCTGGAAACGGCGGATATCAGCCTGTCGGACGACGACGTGGCCGAATTCCTGGTGGCCCATCCCGACTTCTTCCGCGAACGCCTGGAAGTGCTGTCCTTCATGAACATGCCGGGCCGATTCGCCCAGGAAGGCCCCCAGGAAGGGGCCCAGGTGGTGGATTTCCAGCAGGCCCTGCTGACCCAGCAGAAAGAGGCGGTCGAGGAATTGCGCGAATGCGTGCGCGACGTTATCGAGACCAGCCGGTCCAACATGTCGGTGCAGCAGCGCACCCATGCCGCCGTGCTGGCGCTGCTGAGCGCCCGCGATTTCGACGCCCTGATCCGGGTCGTCAACGACGACCTGGCCCGGCTTCTGGATGTGGATGTCGTCTGTGTCGGCTATGAGCCGTCGGACAATCCGCTGTCCTGGCTGGTCTCGCCGGAAATCACCGACCTGAAGCCGGGACTGGTCGATGCCCTTTTGGGCACGGGCGGGGCGGCCAAGCTGTACCGCGACATCGCCGACGACGGATCGGTGTTCGGCGCGGCCGCCGGTCTGGTGCAGTCGGCCGCCGTGGCGCGCCTGCGCCCCGGCCCGCGCACGCCCGTGGGCCTGATGGCGCTCGGCTCGCGCTCCGATTCGTTCTTCCAGCCGGGCCAGGGCACGGAACTGGTGGTGTTCCTCGCCCGCGTGCTGGAAAACTGCATCGAGCGCATGCAGGAACCTTCGATGTGACTTTGATGCCGGAGCTGACCTGCGATCCTGCCCTGGCGGCCGCGGCGTCGCGGTGGCGGGACTGGTTGGCTCACGAAAAGCGTTATTCCAAGCATACCCTTACGGGATATCAGCATGACCTTGCCGGGTTCCTGCGCTTCATGGCGGACCATCTGGGCGGGCCGCCGGGCTTGGCGGAAATCGAGGGCCTGAAGCCGCTCGACTTCCGCGCCTGGCTGGCCGACCTCAACCGCCGGGGTTTGTCGCGGACCTCCACCGCCCGGGCGCTGTCCTGCCTGCGGGGCTTCTTCCGCTTTCTGGAAAAACAGGGTGTGGTGCGCAATTCGGCGATCGGCGCCTTGCGCACACCCCGCGTGCCCAAGTCCGTGCCCAAGGCGCTCAGCATCGAGGAAGCTTTCGACCTGATCCTCTCGGCCCCGGACCTGGCCGACGATACCTGGATCGGGCTGCGCGACCGGGCGCTGCTGACACTGCTTTACGGCTGCGGGCTGCGCATCGGCGAGGCGTTGGACCTTAACCGCGACCGCGCACCGGGGCTGTTCGGCAATCCGGCCGATACCATGATGGTGCGCGGCAAGGGCAACAAGGACCGTCTGGTCCCCGTGCTGCCCGCCGTGCGTCAGGCGATCGCGGCTTATCTGGATGTCTGCCCCTATGGGGGCGACGGCGCCACGCCGCTGTTCCTGGGGGCACGGGGCGGGCGGCTGGCCGCCGGGGTGGCCCAGGCCCGGGTGCGGAATTTGCGCGCCCTTCTGGGCCTGCCCGAAACAGCGACGCCCCATGCACTTCGTCATTCCTACGCGACGCATCTTTTGGCCGGCGGCGGCGACCTGCGCACCATTCAGGAACTGCTGGGCCATGCGTCGCTGTCGACGACCCAGCGCTACACGGACGTCGACATGGCGCGGCTCAGCGCCGTCTACGAAGATGCCCATCCCAGGGGCCGCAAGAAGGTCTAGGCTGCGCGGCCGCCACCGCGCCACCGGGGCGGACTTAGAATTGTAGACTGATCACCCCGGCCGCGATGACGGTCGCCGCCGCAAGGCGCAGAACCAGGCGGCCTTCCTTCAACACGAATCCGGCGAGCAGGGCGCCGAACAGGACGCTGGTTTCCCTGACGGCGGACACCGGGGCCATGGGCGTGACGCTCATGGCCCAGATGACGATCCAATAGGCGCTCATGGACATGGCGGCGCCGGTCAGGCCCGGCCGCCAGTATTCCCTGGCGGTGGACAGGAACTGCCGCCCGCGCCGCAGCAACACGACCGGAGTGAACAGGCAGGCATCCGTGACGAACATCCACAGCGCATAGGCATGGGCGCTGCCGGCAAGCCGCCCGCCGATCCCGTCGACCACTGTGTAGGACGCGATGAACACCGCCGTGCCCACGGCGAAGGCCAGGCCAAGCAACGGAAGGTCGCGCCAGCCGTTAGCGAAGGTCAGGCCGGAAATGGCGACGGCGATGGCGATGATGGCGGCCAACTGCGTCGGGCTCAGGCTTTCCCCGGCGAACACATAGGCGCCCAACGCCACCAAGGCCGGCGCCATGCCGCGGGCGATGGGATAGACCACGCCCATGTCGCCATGGACATAGGCCCGCACCAGAAACAGCTTGTAGCCCACATGCAATACCGCCGAGGCGACGATAAAGGGCCAGGCTTCCCAGTTGGGGAACGGAAAGAAAAACAGCAGCGGCAGGGCGAGCAGGCCGTGGCCTGCGTCGATCACGCCCATCATCACCAGCTTGTCGCCGCGCATCTTGACCAGCAGGTTCCAGCCTGCATGCAGGGCCGCCGCCAGCAGGACCAGCGCAAGAATCCAGGTGTCCATGATCCATCTTTCGTCGAATGACGCTCCGGCGGATGCCGAGAGGGATAGACGTTTAGACCATTAAAAAACGCCCACGCCTAGATGGATGAAAAGGCGCATTCGTGCCTGCCCCTGGACGAGACAAGCCATTGGTGGATAAGAGAAACGGCCTAGGCTTAGGTAAAGTCGTGGAGCAAGACTAATTGGGTCGGGTCGAATTAATGTCGGGCAATATCGTAGCCCCCTTCGAATTCCTTACATCGGGCAACTGCTATGTCATGGCTACAGAGGAAGACGGGTCGTTCTCTCGTTCAAGTCCTGGGTGGGATCGAACTGCGCTACATTTAGACAAATGTTGAGTTAAGGAATCTGCGCATGTTTGGACCAGTAAAAAGCACCGTTCTGTCATGGTTTGGCATTTCAGGAGGCGCGCTGACGCTTTTATCCAACCTTTCAGGGGTATTGGAGCTTGCTGATTGGGTTCGGTGGCTCACGAATCTATGGTCGGAATGCTTAGCCCGAGCTTGGGACTGGGTTCAAAGCGCTACAAATTTGAATCTAAATCCAGCGGCAAAGTACCAAATCACCATGGCACTTTTTGTCATTTGCATCGCTGCCGGCTCGCGATTGGGAGTGGGAAGCGAAAGGCCGAAAGAGGGGGCTTGGTCGACAGCGATACAAAAGCTTCTAAGGGTCCATGTCGGCATAGCGATCTGCTTGTTTGCTATGTCGGCACTTGGTGTGCTTTTCGCCGCAGATATTCTTGCCCCTTGGCCAACAGATCGCTGGCTCTGGCCAGCCTATAACTATTTGTTGGTTGGATTGTACATGTTAGCGATATTTGTAGGCCTTGCAGAGTGGCCGCGCTCGTGTGCTGCAACGGTAGCTGTTTCGATGGTGTTGATCAGCATTGTTTTTCAATCGTTCCTTGAGGGCATTGAGGGTAGTTCTGCCGCCGAGGATACCGTTTCATTTCTGTTGGGAAACGGGGCTGCAATCGTCTGTGGTTTAATTGTATTGATGGTGGCGCCTGCTCGACGATTCACATATCGGTTGCTGTACGTCATGGTGGGATTAGCGATTTTGATCGGCCTGAACGAATTATCGAAACTTGGCTTCAAGCTTTCTCCGCCCAAAGTCTAGTCGGGATCAGATGTGGATCGCGCGCCCCGCGACGCCCAGCGCCGCTTCCTTGACCGATTCCGGCAGGCCCGGATGGCCGTGGCAGATGCGGGCGATGTCCTCGGCCGAGCCTTCGAATTCCATCACGTTGACGACTTCTTGGATCAGGTCGCCGGCCTGGGGGCCGATGATGTGGCAGCCGAGAACCTTGTCCGTCGTTGCATCGGCCAGGATCTTCACGAAGCCGTCGGCATCGTCGTTGCAGCGCGCGCGGGAATTGGCGGTGAAGGGGAACTTCCCCTTGTTGTAGGCGATGCCCGCGTCTTTCAACTGTTCCTCGGTCTTGCCGACGGCGGCGATTTCCGGATGGGTGTAGACGATGCCCGGGATCGCGCCGTAATCGATATGCCCGGTCTGCCCGGCCATGATCTCGGCGCAAACGACGCCTTCGTCCTCGGCCTTATGGGCCAGCATGGCGCCGCCGATCACGTCGCCGATGGCATAAATGCCTTCGACGTTGGTCTGATAATCGGCATCGACGGGAATGAACCCGCGCTCCCCGATCTCGACCCCGGCTTCCTTCAGGCCCAGGCCTTCCGTGAACGGCCGGCGGCCGATGGCGACCAGCACCACGTCGACTTTAAGCGTTTCCGCCTTGCCCCCACTGTCTTTGCCGTCGCGCGGTTCCATGGTCAGGGTCACGCCGTCTTTTCCGGCTTTGGCGCCCGTTACCTTGGTCTTCATCTTGAAGGTCAGGCCCTGCTTGGTCAGGATGCGCTGCGCATGCTTGGAGACTTCGCCGTCCATGCCGGGCAGGGCGACGTCGAGGAATTCGACCACCGTGACTTCCGAGCCCAGCCGCCGCCACACGCTGCCGAGTCCCAGCCCGATGACCCCGGCGCCGATCACGGCCATGGTTTTCGGCACCTTGGGCAGGGCGAGCGCGCCCGTGGAGGAGACGATCTGCTTTTCGTCGATGGTGATGCCGGGCAGGGGCGTGACCTCGGAACCCGTCGCGATCAGGATGTTCGCCGTGTTCAGGACCTGCGCCTTGGCCTTGCCTTCAAGCGGCTTCACCGACACCTTGCCGACGGCGTCGATCTTGCCCCAGCCCTTGATGTAGTCGATCTTGTTCTTCTTCATCAGCATTTCGATGCCGCCGGTCAGGCCTTCGACGACCTTGTCCTTGCGCGCCAGCATGGTCTTCAAATTGACCTTCAGGCCCGAAACGTCGATCCCGTGATGGGCGAACTCCTTGTCCGCCATTTCATAATGATGGGACGACTGCAGCATCGCCTTCGACGGGATGCAGCCGACGTTGAG
>CAXAVJ010000139.1:0-5727 GCA_963972065.1 uncultured Rhodospirillaceae bacterium | reverse complement strand
CGTCGAACCCCAAGCCGTAAACAACGACATCGTCCAGATCGACGTTGTTGTAGCGCAGTTTGTGGCTGAGCTTCAGGCGTTCGCCCACGTCGTGCGAGACTTCGTATCCGATGGCGTATTCCGTCCGGTCGACCCGGTCGATATCCGGCTCGCCGACGAAGCGGCTGAGCGGAACCTCACCGTTCGCATTCGCGACCACCGTCCCGGACCTGGGAAGGGCCTGGGAGTTCTTGGTCTTGTCCTGCTGGTAATGGCTGAACACCGTCACGGTCGTGTTCTTCGACGGCTGCCAGCTCACCTGTGGGGCAAACCAGTATCGGTCGTCCTCGATGAAGTCGATGAAGGTGTCGCTGTCGCGGTAGAGGCCAGTAAAGCGATACGAGAACTGCTTGGCCTCGTCGATCGCCCCTGCGAAATCGAACTTGCCCTGATACCGGTCGAAATCACCGCCTTCAAAGTGGACGATGTTGATGGGGTCCGTCGTCGGGCGCTTGGAGACATAGTTGACCAGTCCGCCGGGTGATCCCTGTCCGTAGAGCACGGAGGCCGGGCCGCGCGGGACTTCGACCCGTTCCGCGCCCCAGGGTTCCGGGTTGTAGCTGACGATGTAATCGGGGAAGGTCAGCGCCAGACCATCCTGGAAAATGCCGTTGGTCGTTGCGTTCAATCCGCGCATGCGCAGGTCGGTATAGCGCGGCTCGTTGCCATACGGCTGCGGGTCGACGCCCGGGGTATAGCGCAACACCTCGTTGATCTTGTTGACGTTGCGGGCGTCCATCTGGTCGCGGGTGATGACCGAGATCGATTGCGGGGTTTCGATCAGCGGCGTGTCGGTCTTGGACGCGGACATGCTGCGTTTCGCGACATAGCCGGCAACGGCGCCGCTGGCCTTTTCCCCCCGGCCCTCGACGGTCACGGGGTTCATGGTCATGACGTCGCCATTGGCGCCCTTGCCGGGCAATTCGACGGTGACCGATGCGGAAGATGTATAGCGCCCGATCAGGCCGGAGCCGGCAAGCAGTTGGGTCAAGGCATCGCGCGCGGTGAAGTCGCCGACCAGCGCCGGGGCGGTCCGCTCGAACACGGCGGGCTCCGTATAGAGAACCTGAAGGCCGGTGACGGCCGAGAATTCGGCGATGGCCTGGGGCAGGGGCTTCGAGGCAATCTTGAAGGTGAAGAGATCGTCGGCCTGGGCCTTTTCGATGGTCTTGTCCGTGCCGTTGCTGGCCTGAAGTGACTCCGGCGCGGCACCGGCGGGCGTGGCCAGCGCCAGGGCCAGTAGCGACGCGCCGGTCAGCAGGGCGTACCGCGCCATTAATGTCGCCCCACGGTTCAATGCCCGGGTGGCCTGGTGTTCGTTGTTCATCCCCGTATTCCCCCTTGAGTTCATGTTCATATATTTAATTGCGACTAAGTAGCAAAATCATATGAACATGAGACGGGGCTGAAGGTTCGTTTCCCCCAGTGCTGCCGGCATAATTTTTCATGCCCTTCGGTGGCGGGCGCGGCGCGGCTTTAATGCAGCACGACGAGAAAGCCTGTGATGCGTGTTGCGCTGAGGGGCAGGGTGTCCGTGATGGCGCGAAGCGCCGCGCCGGGGTTGTCCGTGCGGAATACTCCGCTGACCTTGAGGTCGCGCAGTGCGTCCTTGGCGATCACGATGCGGCCCGGGCTGTAACGATTGATTTCGGCAACCACGCTGGACAACGGCGTGTCATAGAACACGAACTGTTCGCGCAGCCAGGCAGTCACGGCGGTCCGGTCGAAGGGCTTCGGCGGCGAGACCCCCGCCGCCGTCAACTGGGCGCTCTCCCCCGGCGCCAGGGTCAAGGCCTCACCGGGCATGCTGCCGGTCAGGTTGACCCGGCCTTCGGTCAGACTGACGTCGGCCTTGCCGTCGGCGATGCGCAGGTTGAACCGCGTACCGGTCACGCGGACGGTGCCCATGGGGGTGTCGACCGTAAACGGGCGGGCGGCATCCGGCGCGACATCGAACCAGGCTTCCCCCCTGAACAGACGGACATGACGGCCGTCATCGGCCATGTCGACGGCGATCGCCGTGTCGGTGTTCAGGGTGATGCGGCTGCCGTCGGCAAGGTCAATGGGGGTGCGCATGCCGATTGACGTTATGTGATCGCTTTGCAGGCGGACCGCGATGTCGTCGCGCCACAACAGCCCGGCCCCCAGTAGGATCATCAGGGCCGCGGCGGCGGCAAGGCCGCGCAGGGGGCGTTGCCGCCGGGTGGTGCGGGTTCGTCCGATTTCCGTATCGGCCAGCTTGCGGGCAGGCAGTTCCAGCCGTCCCCACAGGCATTCAGCCTCGGCGAAGGCGGCTTCGTGCCGTGGATCGGCGGCAAGCCATGCTTGAAAAGCAGCCGCGTCCGCGTCCCGTTCGCGCAGGCGCGTCAGCCACGAAACGGCCTGTGCGAAAATCGCGTCGTCCGGGGACTGAGGGGTGGAATGATCCTGATCGTCGGTCATTTGAACCTGTTGCGGGGTCAACGGGGTGCCGGGTCGGCGGGTCTATGCGGGGCTTCTTAAGGATAAGACGGTTGGCGGCCGGAAAATCCCCCATGATATCCGCGAGCCGGTTTTCGGGGCCAGCCCATCTGGGGCGTTGGGGCGGTCACACGTCGCGCCCGGCATCGCGCAGGCGCCGGCGGCAATGGACCATGGCGCGGGCGATATGTTTTTCCACGGTTTTGTCGGAAATGCCCAAGGTCTGGGCGACCTGTCGCATGGTCAGGCCGCGTCCGCGGTACAGCAGGAAGACCTCGCGGCATTTATCGGGAAGTTCCGCAACTGCCTGGGTCAGGATATGCCATTCCTGCCGCGACGAGACGACATCGTCGGGGGCGGGGCTTGGGCTTTCGAGGTGCGCCAGCATCCCGTCGTCGGCATCGCCATCGACCCAGGTTTCCCGGCGCCGGTTTCGGCGCATATGGTCGATCGCCAGATTTCTCGCCATGCGATACAGATAGGCCCGGGGGTTGTCGGGCATGACGGCGCCGGATGTGGTCGCGCGAATCCAGGTTTCCTGGACCACGTCTTCGGCGATGGCGAGCGACCCCGTCCGCCGCTGGATGAAGCGGCGAAGTTCCTCGTAATAGATCTCCGCAGCTTGGGCCAGGGAGTGGAACGGACGTGCCGTCATGTTGCCGGTCCGTGGTCGTCGGTCATCTTCATTCGGCCTGGTCGTGTCGTGATGTGTGCAGGCAAGGCATGGGCTGAACAGGCGGTTCCGGGAAGCCGGTCCCGCAACCGCCGACAGCCTACAATTGATGAGAATGATTCTCAATAACGTTTGGTGGTGTGCCTGGCGCGGCGCCGTGTGGCGGAAACTTGTATTGCGTCGCACAAAAATCCTGGACAGGGTCGCCGCGCCGGTGCTTTCGTAGGGACATGATCAGGGGGACACACGCAGGATACGGATCGGGGACGCGGCGCGCGATCGCAACGCTTGCCCTGTTCCTGTTCGCCCTGCATGCGGTTCTTCCGGCGGGCTACATGCTCGACACGGACTCCCTGCGCGATGGCCGGTACGAGGTCGTCATCTGTACCGGGGCCGGTCTGCAGACTGTCGTTGTCGACAAGTCGGGCAATCGGGTTGCGCCGGACGGCCCGGCCGCCCCGGGCGGCGAGGGGACGCTGAAATGTCCCTTCGCGACGGTTGCGGGCAAGGCCCTGGCGGTTCCTGAACAGCCTGTCCCGGTGACGGTCCATGCGGTTCGCAGCGTCCCCGGCCTTCTGCCGGCCGCCCTCGGCCTGCCGGCGTCGGCGGACCGCCTGCCGCTCGGTTCCCGGGCGCCTCCCATCCTCCTCGGCTGATTTCCACCCGCGTCGACGCGCCCAAGGCGTTCTTAGCTGTCTTCATGCCCTGACGGCATTCCGTGACAGCCGCATCCCTTGGTAATGCCCGCGCGGCGGATCCATTTCAATTAAACATGCAATTGACATACATGATATGTCGCCGTAATGAACATGCTTGAAAA
This sequence comes from uncultured Rhodospirillaceae bacterium, assembly GCA_963972065.1. GTDB lineage: Bacteria > Pseudomonadota > Alphaproteobacteria > Rhodospirillales > Casp-alpha2 > UBA1479. The sequence continues at coordinate 1,735 of CAXAVJ010000139.1, read as the reverse complement.
ATACATGTACAGGAGCGATTCATGCCCCGACGTTTCCCCGTAGCCGCCGGTTGCGCGATTCTCATTTCAGGTCTTATGGGTGCGCCCGCATCCGCCCATGTCGTTCTCGATACCCGCGAAGCACCCGCAGGCAGCTATTTCAAAGGCCTGTTCCGCATCGGCCACGGTTGCGGCACGTCGCCGACCGTCCGGGTCACGGTGCAAATTCCGTCCGGTATCCTGAGCGTACGGCCCCAACCCAAGGCGGGCTGGACCATCGACATCCGCAAGAAAACGCTGCCGGAACCGGTTGCCGGCCCGCACGGCAAGACGGTCACGGAGGTGGTTTCCGAGATCGTGTGGGACGGCGGATCCCTGCCGAACGAGCACTTCGATGAGTTCGCCCTGCAGATGAAGCTGCCGGACGCCGCCGACGGCGGAGTGCTGATCTTTCCGGTCATCCAGGATTGCGTGCAAGGGACACGCGCCTGGGTCGAGGTGCCGACGCCGGGACAATCGCGCCGGGACCTCACGTCACCAGCCCCCATCCTGACACTGACGGCCAACCCGCAAGCCCACAAACATTGAAGACCCGCACCGGGGCCGATACCGCCGGGGTGCAATGCGCGCCACTGGACGGCTCGGGTGCCAAGGAGAACACGACCATGAACCGATATCTGATCCATAGCCCGCTCGGTGCCCTCTTCGCCACGGCCCTGACCGCGGCCGCCATGCCGGCGGCGGCCGAGGGCACGGCGACGCCCGTCGAAATGAACCCGGTCACCGTCACCGGGACCGCCGCGCCGTCGCTCACCGTGCCGGGCACGGACGATGCCCGCCGCCTGATCGAACGCACCCCTGGCGGCGTCGAACTGGTGCCCGACACGGCTTGGAAGGACACCGCCTCGGGCACGCTCAAGGACATTTTGGATTTTACCCCGGGGGTGTTCGTGCAGCCGAAATGGGGCGAGGATTCGCGCCTGTCGATCCGCGGTTCGGGTCTGTCGCGGAATTTCCACATGCGTGGCATTCAGTTGTACCAGGACGGTGTGCCAGTCAACGCCGCCGACGGCAGCACGGATTTCCAGGAACTGGACCCGACGGCGTTTCGTTATACCGAGGTCTACAAGGGTGCCAACGCCCTGCGCTTTGGTGCCAATTCCCTGGGCGGGGCGATCAATTTCGTGACGCCCACGGGATATGACGCGGATCTTGCGCAGGGGCGTCTCGACCTGGGCAGCTTCGGGTTCCGCCGGGGCCAAGTCTCAAGCGGCGGCAACAACGGCGTTGTCGATGCCTTCGCCACGGCGTCCTGGCTGCGTCAGGACGGCTACCGCGATCACAGCGGCGGGCATTCCATCCGTACCTCGGGCAATGTGGGCTGGCGCATCAATCCCAATTTGGAAACCCGCTTCTACATGGGTTACGCCGACATTCAGCAGGACATCCCCGGCTCGGTGACCAAGACCGCCGCCCTGACCGATCCCAAGACGGCGGCGTCGGCCAATCTGACCCGCGATTACCAGCGCAATATCGAATCTTGGCGCGTCGCCAATAAGACGACCTTGCAGTTGGATACGGCGACGCTGGAACTGGGCGGCTATGCCGTGAACAAGCACCTGATCCACCCGATCTTCCAGTACCTGGATTACACCTATCACGACTTCGGCGCCTATGGCCGGATCGTCGACGAACGGGAAATCGCCGGCCATGGCAACCGCCTGACGGCGGGGCTGACGGTTTCCGGCGGCTGGGT
>CAXAVJ010000138.1:0-5757 GCA_963972065.1 uncultured Rhodospirillaceae bacterium | reverse complement strand
TCACCCCCTGTTCGAAGATGCGGTGCTGGACCTGCCATTCATGGTTGGTCATGCCGTTGCGTTCCTTGAGGTCGCCGCCGGCGCAGAACGCCTTGTCGCCGCGCCCGGTATAGATCACGGCGCGGATGTCCTCGGCGTCACGGTACAGACCCTCGAAGATTTCGATCTGCTCCAGGCCCATCTTGGTGTTCTTGGCGTTGCGCACCTCGGGACGGTCCATCATGACGATCAGGATGTGTCCGTTCTCGCCGACGCGCTCCAGGTTGTAGGTTTCGTAATCCATCCGCATCACTGGTTCTTCCCTTTTATGGCGTCGTTGTGTTGGCCGACGGTGGGCGCCGATTTCCGGATCGGCGGGCGCGTGCCGTCAAAGCTGAGGGGCAGGCCGACCAGCCGGGGGCCGCCGCCCATGGCCGTCTGCAGAATGCCGAGGGCTTCCGTCTGCGGGTCGGCCATCATTTCCAGGGTCTGCTGCACGGGCGCGCTGGGGATGCCCGCGTCGTCCAGGGCCTGTTGCCAGTCGGCGCGGGTCCGGGTCAGGACCACGGGTTCGATCAGGGCGTTCAGTTCGGCCAGGTTGGCATAGCGGTTCTGATTGGTGTCGAAGCGCGGGTCTTCCGGCCATTCGGGATGGCCCAGGACCTTGGACAGGCGCTCGAACAGGCGGTCGTTGGGGGCCGCGATGATCAGGTAGCCGTCGGAACATTCGTAGGCCTGATAGGGCGCCATCCCGCGGGCGCCCGATCCCTCGCGGGCCGGGTTCTTGGGGTCGACGGCGGCCGAGGCGACGGCGTTGTTCATCCAGCCGACGGCGGTTTCGTACAAGGAGGCGTCGACCGTGCAGCCGGTGCCCGTGTCGTCGCGGCGCTTCAAGGCGCCCAGGATGCCGATGGCGCACCACATGCCGGTGCCCATGTCGATGATGGAGGTGCCGACGCGGATCGGCGGGCGGCCTTCCTCGCCGGTGATGGTCATCAGGCCGCCGTAGGCCTGCATCAGCGGATCGTATCCCGGCTTGTCTTTCAAGGGGCCTTCATTGCCGAACGCACCCAGGTTGCAATAGATCAGGTTGGGGTTGGCGGCGCGCAGGGTCTCGGCGTCCAGGCCGTGCTTCTTGACCGTGCCCGGGCGCATATTCTGGATCACCACATCGGCTTCGGTGATGCAGTAGTTGCGCAGCCAGTCGCGCTCCTCGGCGCTGCTCATGTCCACGGTGATGGATTGCTTTTCCCGGTTCAGGGCGTGGAAGTAGGAGCCGATGCCGTCGGGGAACATCTTGCCCCATTGGCGGGCATCATCCCCGGGGCCGGGCCGTTCGATCTTCACGACCTCGGCGCCCATGGAGCCCAGAATCCAGGCGGCGTAGGGGGCGGCCACGCTGGACCCCAGTTCGACGACGCGAATGCCGGCCAAGCACTGCCAGGCCCCGACGTTGGGTTCGTTCACGATGTTCTCCCGGAATGCTTATCGGCGGCCGAGGGCTGCCGGTGCATCCTGTTCACATATTGATTTGACGGATCACATGCGTTGAAGAAAGTATCGCATTGTGATACATAGTTTCTGATAGTAAGATTACAACGCAATGCCCTGAGACTGTCAAGGGAGTCCCGATGCTCGATCTTGCCGACGACGTCCTTCCCTATCCTCCTTCCGAGACGGACCCCGACCGGCGCGGCAAGCCCTTCGTGGCCTCCGTCGGCAAGTGTTTCCAGGTGCTGAAGGCGTTTCGCCGGGGCCAGACGGAATTGCGCCAGCGCGACCTGGGCCTGAGTGAAATCTGCAAGTTGTCTGGTCTGGACAAAAGTGCGGCGCAGCGGTTTTCCGAAACCCTGGTGACCCTGGGCTACCTGGAAAAAGACCTGGGCACACGGCGCTACCGCCCCGGCATCGCGCTGATCGATTTCTATTACACCTTCATGGTGTCGCACCGCCTGGCGCAGATCGCCATGCCGATCCTGATCGAGGCGTCCAAGGTCTACGACACCACCGTCAACCTGTGCGAAATGGAAGGCACCGACGCCATCTACACAGTGCGCATCCCCCAGGCCAGGGCCAGTTACGGCACCATGCTGGCCGGGCGCCGGGTGCCGGCGTTCTGCGCCTCGCCGGGCACGGTGATGCTGGCCCATATGCCGGAGGACGAGGCCGATGCCGTGCTCGCCGCCTCGGACCTGCGCAAGATCACCGAATACACCCTGACCGACATCGCCGACCTGAAAGCCCAGATGGCCGAAGCGCGGCGGCTTGGTTATCACGTGTCCAACCAGCAATCGCAGATCCACAACGTGTCGACCGCCGCCCCGGTGTTGCTGATGGATGGGCGCGCCGTGGCTGCGGTGCACATTCCCGGCTATGCGCCGCAATGGAACCTTGAAAGCGTCCACGAAAAACTGGTGCCGCTGGCCGTGGACACGGCGCGGCGCATTTCCGATTCCCTGACAGATGCCATGTAATGGGGCCATGTAACGGCCCGGCAGAGCGATAAAAGACAAACCACCCGCAGGAGGAACAAGCCATGCCCGATACTCATCAGACCGCCCGGCAGGGCGGCGCCACGGAAACCCCGACCCGCGACCTTGCCCAATGGGTCGCCGAGGTCCCGTCCGCCGACTTCACCGACCGCCCGCGCCGCTGGGCCAAGCACGCGATCCTCGACTGGTTCGGGGTGACCCTGGCCGGGGCGACAGACCCCTTGGTCGGCATCCTGGCCGATGACGCCCTGGATGCGGGCGAGGGCGGCAACGCGCGCCTGGTCGGGCGCAAGGAAAAGGTCACGCCCACCATCGCCGCCATGATCAATGGCGCCGCGTCCCACGCCCTTGATTACGACGACGTCAACAAGCGCCTGCACGGCCATCCGACCGTGCCTGTGGTGCCGGCCATTCTGGCGTTGGCCGAACAGAAGGGCCTTGCGGGCCGCGCCGTGGTCGATGCCTTCATCGTCGGCTACGAGACCGAATGCCTGATCGGCGAGATGATGGGCATGAACCATTACGACCACGGCTGGCACGCCACGGCGACGGTCGGCACCTTCGGAGCGGCGGCGGGTTGTGCCCGTCTGCTGGGCCTGGACGCCGACAAGGCGGCCATGGCGCTCGGCATCGCCGCGACCCAGGCGGCGGGCCTGAAATCCATGTTCGGCACCATGTGCAAGCCGCTCCATGCCGGCAAGTCGGCCATGAACGGCCTGATGGCGGCGCGCTGGGCGGCACGCGGCTTCACCAGCCGCCCGGACGCCCTGGAATGTGCCCAGGGCTTCGGCAAGACCCAGTCGACGGAATTCCACGGCCTGCCCGTGCGGCCCGATAGCGCCGCCCCCTTCGCGGTCGAGGAGAATTTGTTCAAGTACCATGCCGCCTGCTACCTGACCCATTCGTCGATCGAGGCGATCCGCGAATTGAAGCAGCACCATGAGTTCACCGCCGACCAGGTGACCCGCGTGCGGACCCTGGTCGATGCCGGCCACCGCAAGGTCTGCGACATCCCGGAACCGGAAACCGGCCTGCAGGTGAAGTTCTCGATCCGCCACTGTATCGCCATGGCGCTTTCGGGGATCGATACGGGCGACCGGGAAATCTATACGGACGCGACGGCGGCCCGGCCCGACCTGATGACCCTGCGCCGCAAGGTCGAGGTCGAGGACAAGGTCCACGACAGCCGTCACGCGGCGGAAATCGTCATCGACCTGGCCGACGGCCGGTCCCTGGTGCAGTTCTTCGACGTGGGCGTGCCCGCCGATGATTTGGACGCCCAGGAACAGCGCCTGATCGCCAAGTTTCATCGCCTGGCCGACCCGATCCTGGGGGCGGACAAGGCCAAGCGGATCAAGGACCTGGTGTTGGGGCTGGATGACGCCAAGGATGTCGGCGATCTGATGGCGACTGCCGGCTGAGGATTTAGGCGGGGTCGCCCTGGCGCAGTTTGCGGGTTTCGGCGGCGACGTCGAAAAACGCGCTGACCAGGCGCGAATCCCGCCGTTCCATCAGGCAGTTCACATGCGCCGTGGTGTGGATGTCGGCGTTTTCGATCTCGATCGTGCGCAGGTCCGGATGTTTGATGAATTCAATATCCGATACCACGCCGAGACCGATGCCGCGGGCGACGGCCAGCCACACGGCCTCGCGGCTGCCGATTTCCATAACCGGATTGATGGTTACGCCATGGCGGGTGAGGGCTGCCTCCAGCGCCCGGCGGGTGGTCGATCCGCTTTCGCGCAACACCATACGGGCACCCTCCAATTCCTCGATACGGATGCTCTTGCGCTTGGCCAGAGGGTGCGATTTGTGGGCGAACACGATCACCTTGTGGCGGCTGTAGGGCATGGCGAAGATGCGGGGGTCGTCCTCGACATGGGCCAGCACGGCGACGTCGGCGGAATAGTCCAGCAGGCGGCCCACCATCTCGCTTGAGTTGCCGACGGTAACGGCCAGTCGGATGCCCGGATAGGCCTCGCTGAAGGCGCTGAGCATTTCCGTCGCGTGATAGGGGCCGACGGCGCCGACGTGCAAGGTGCCCGTGTGGAACCCGCCGAAGGCGTTCAACAGGTCCTGGGCTTGGCCTTCCAAATCCATGATGCGCCGGGTCACGGCGAGAAGGGCCTGTCCTGTCTCGGTCAATTCGATTCCGCGCCCGCGGCGAAGGAACAGCTCGACCTTGAACATGTCCTCCAGCGCCTTGACCTGGCTGGTCAGGGTCGGCTGGCCCACGTTCAGCACCTTCGAGGCGGCGGTGAAACCGTTCTCGGTGGCGACGGCGTGGAAGGATCTGAGCTGTGTAAATATCATCGATTTTCCAAATAGATTATATACGATATTTGAATTTGCCCAATAGGTTTGAATTGCTGATTATGCATGTGACCGGTCGCCAAAAGACCGGCAACCCAGGCAAGGGGGGCTCGATGCAGGATCGGAATTCACATCATCCGTTCAACGAACGGTCGACCTGTTCGAGTGCGTTTCCCTTCCTTGCCGGTTCAGGGGCCGCTTTCGACCCCGCCATCCAAAACAGAATCCATACCGCCATTGAAGCGGGGATCCCCGGCGCGGCGCCGTTGCGGCACGCCGGACACGGGAGTGCAACACGTCATGAGGAGACATCCAATGAACTTCGACCAAAGGACACGACTGTCCGGTAAACGCCGCGCCGGAAATCTGCTCTCGGCCCTGGCCCTGAGCGCCGCCGTCACGGTCACCGGCGTTTCCGCCGCCAAGGCCGCGGAATGCGAAAATCCCGACGCCTTGACCTTCGCCATCATTCCGACCGAGGAAACGGTGGCCGAACTGCAGCTCTACAAGCCCGTGACCGACCGCATGGCCAAGATGACGGGCAAGAAGATCCAGTTCTTCATGCCCACGTCCTATGCCTCGGTGGTCGAAGGCCTGCTCAGCAAGTTCGTCGATGTCGCCGTGCTCGGCCCCTATACCTACGTGATCGCCAATTCCAAGGACCCCAACGTCGAGGTGTTCGCGACCTACGCCAAGAAGAAGGGACACATGCAGGAAGAAGGGCCGGGCTACAAGGCCGCCCTGGTCTCCAAGAAGGGCTCCAAGTTCACCACGATCGACAGCCTCAAGGGGTCGACCCTGGCATTGGCCGATCCGGGCAGCACGTCGGGCAACCTGATGCCGCGCGTCGTGTTCTCCAAGGTCGTCAACATGGACATCGACAAGTTCTTCGGCAAGGTCATCTATTCGGGCAGCCATGAACTGTCGGCCGTTGCCGTCAACAAGGGCAAGGTCGATGCCGCCTTCGTCGCGA
>CAXAVJ010000137.1:0-6183 GCA_963972065.1 uncultured Rhodospirillaceae bacterium | reverse complement strand
CCAGAACATCCCGCCAATGGGCCATGACGCGGTCCTGCGCCGCCTGCATGCGGGCGATCTCGGCAAGGTCCGTGGACCAGGTCAGGCCCTGGGTGAAATTGGTGAAGAAGCAGGACAAGGCCGTGTCCTTGGCGTCGCGCACGCAATGGACGATGCGCGCCCCCGGCATCAGCATCTGCGCCAGCCCTAACAGAAAGATGTTGAAGGGCGTCTTGTCGACGATGCGCAGGGCCTCATGCCGCCCCGCCCCCAGGCGTTTCAGGAAGTCCGCCGCCAGGGCGCCCGCCTTGCCGGCATCCAGGCCAGCCACACTCTTGGGATAATCAGGCAACAGCCGCGACAAGGCGTCCAGTTCCCCGGCCCCGGCCCCCTGCCCGTGGCTGGAAATGATCTGTTCGGCCAGGGTCGTGCCCGAGCGCGGCATGCCGACGACAAGAACCGGCGCCTCCGACGCATCGCCCCAGCCCTTGGCCTTGGCCTTGGCCAGGACATCCGTGCCGAAGGTATCGATGATTTCGTCGACCCATTGATCAAAACGGTCCGCGTCGAAGCCCTGCCCGGCCCCGTCCAGCAGGCGGCGGCGCATGGCATTGGCCCTGGCGAAGGCGTCAAAGGCGCTGTCTTGGTCGCCGCGCCGGTCCTTGGCCGCCCCCAGGGCGAACAGAACCTGCGCGGTCTGATCGTTTTCGGGCGCGGTTTCCAACAATTCGGTCAACTGGGCTTCGTGATCTTCCGTCAAGGCCCCGGCGGCGGCCAGATTGACCCAGGCGTCGCCCAGGCCTTGATGGGCATCGACGGCACGCAGGAACGCGTCCTCCGCCCCCACCGTATCGCCCTTGGCCAGCAGCACCGTGCCAAGGCCCGACCAGGCCCCGGCAAAACGGTCGAACCGCGCGACCGTGTCGCGGTAGGCGTCTTCCGCCCGCTCCAGATCGCCGGACTTGAACAGGGCGCCCGCCAGATTGGCCCGCGCCTCCAGGTAACCGTCACGGTGGGTCAGCGCGGCGCGGAAGGCGTCCAGCGCGCCCAGAATGTCGCCCCGCGCCATCAGCACGTTGCCGAGCGCGTTAAAGCCTTCGGCATAATCCGGTTTGAGGGCAAGCGCCTTGCGGCAGAATTCCTCGGCCCCCGCCAGATCGCCCAGGCGGCGCAGCACGACGCCGAGGTTTCCCGCCGGCATGGGGTTGGTCGGATCGATCTCGGCGGCGCGGCGGTACATCGCCGCCGCCTCGTCCAGGGCGCCCTTGCGGAAATAGAGGTTTCCCAAGTTGATGTGGGCTTCCAGATGCTTGGGATCGAGTTCGACCGCCCGCTTGCCGCAGGCTTCGGCCTCGTCGATGCGGTCCTGAAGTTCCATGGCCACGGCCAGGTTGTTGTAGGCCTCCGCATTGTCGGGGCGCAGTTCCAGGACATGGCGGGATGCCGCCTCGGCCTCGGCACCGCGGCCACACAGGTTGAGGACGGCCGCCAGATTGGCGTGGATCGCCGGATCCTCGCCATCGACCATGGAGGCCGCGACCAGATGATCCGCCGCCTGCTCCAGCCGCCCCGTGCGGTATTCGATCAATCCCAGAAGATGCAGGGCCTCGGCCTCGCGCGGGCGTTCGGCCAGAACCTTGGTGAAGGCCTCCTCGGCCTCGCTGAAGCGGCCCGCGTGATAGGCCTGAACCCCGGCGGTCAGGCGCGCGCGGCCCTTTGGCGAAAGGCGGTCTGCCGTTTCCGCAAGCTTCTTTTGCCGGCGCCGTTCCTGTCGGTTCACTTAAAGGGCCCTCCCGGCCGGTCCGTTCTGATGCGGACGAAAAGAAACGGGGCCCGGTCGGTGGTCGACCGAGCCCCCAGGATCAGGGAGGGAGAATAGTGATCGCAGGTCGCCGTGCCAAGCGGGGAGCAATCCGATACTGCGTGGACGCGTCCCTGGGAGGACATCATCGGCAGCGGCGTTCAATCAACTGGCATATGGTATACCACAGACCACTTGAGCACAACAAGGATTGTCATCCGCGGCATTTATCCCCCGTCCCGGCCCCGCACGCGCTTGCGGGTCTGGGGCGAACCCGTTAAACGAAAACGCAGACATCGGCCATGAAACCCTGGCCCGAACCATCCGACCGACACAGCCCGCCCGCCCCCTGTTCGGCGGGTTGCAGAGCACACGAGGCCCCCATGACCGCCGCCATGACCCCAGCCCAGGAAACCGCGAAACTTCTGCTCGACATCAAAGCCGTGAACTTCCGGCCGCAGGAGCCCTACATGTTCACCTCCGGCTGGGCCAGCCCGGTCTATATCGACTGCCGCTGGGTCATTTCCTTTACCGAGGCACGGCGCCGGATCATCGAACTGGGGGTCGAGATGCTGCGCCGCGACGCGGGCCTGGACGGCGTCGACGCCGTCGCCGGCGGCGAGACCGCGGGCATTCCCTATGCCGCCTGGATTTCCGAGGCCGCCTCCAAGCCCATGCTTTACGTGCGCAAGAAGCCCAAGGGCTTCGGCCGTGACGCCCAGATCGAGGGTAATCTGGTCGAGGGCTCCAAGGTGCTGCTGGTCGAGGATCTGGCCTCCGACGGGGCGTCGAAACTCAATTTCGTCCACGCCATCCGCAACGCCGGCGCCGAATGCACCGACGCCTTCGTCGTGTTCTTCTACGGCGTGTTCAAGGGCGCCTTGGAAACCCTGGAGAAAGAGGGCGTGACCCTGCGCTATCTCGCGACCTGGAAAGATGTATTGCAGGTCGCCGAAGATGGCGGATACTTCGATGCGGAAACCATCGCCGGGGTGCGCGCGTTCCTGGACGATCCGGAGAAGTGGTCCCTGGCCCACGGCGGACGCGGCTACGACGACTGACGATCTAGGGAGACTCCATGCGACCGGCCGGCCCTGTCCTGAAATCACTCCTTATCGCTGCCCTTGTTCTGCTTTGCGCGGCATCGCCCGTTCGCGCGGCGGAGCGCGACCAACTCACCATCGGCATCACCCAGTATCCGTCGACCTTCCACCCCAACATCGACAGCATGGTGGCGAAATCCTACGTCCTAGGCTTCACGCGCCGGCCGTTCACCGTGTTCGATCAGAACTGGCAATTGGTCTGCATGCTCTGCACCAAGCTGCCGACCCTCGAAAACGGCCTGGCCGTGCCGGAAACGGCACCGAACGGCAAGAAGGGCATCGCCGTCACCTATACCATCCGCGCCGATGCCGTATGGGGCGACGGCACGCCGATCACGACCAAGGACGTCGAATTTACTTGGCGCGCGGGCCGACACGGCAAGACCGGCATCCTGCCGATCGAATTCTATCGCTCCGCCTATAAACTCGACACCAAGGACGACAAGACCTTCACCCTTCATTTCGACAAGCTGACCTTCGACTACAACGCGATCAATTCCTTCAACCTGATCCCAGCCCATGTCGACGCGGTCAACTTCGACGCCGATCCGGTGAACTACAAGAACAAGACCGCCTTCGACACCCAGACCACCAACGAAGCGCTCTACTTCGGCCCTTACCTGATCACGGAAACCCAGCGCGGCAGCTACATCGTCCTGGAACGCAATCCGAAATGGTGGGGCAAGCCGGGGGCGTTCAAGCGCATCGTGGTCAAGGTCATCCCCAACACGGCGGCGCTCGAAGCCAACCTGCTGTCCGGCAACATCGACATGATCTCGGGCGAACTTGGGTTCACGGTCGATCAGGCCCTGCGCTTCGAAAAACGCCACGGGCGCAAGTTCCGCATCCTCTACAAGCCTGGCTTGGTCTATGAGCACATCGACCTGAACCAGGACAATCCCCTGCTGCAGAACCGGGACATCCGCCACGCCCTGGTCTACGCCATCGACCGTGAGGCGATTTCCCAGCAGCTGTTCGGCGGCCGCCAGCCGGTCGCCCAGTCATCGGTCAATCCCCTCGACTGGGTCGCGGCCGAGGATATTCCGAAATACACCTATGATCCCAGGAAAGCCCTGGAACTTCTTGTAAGGGCTGGATTTACCAAGCTGGTTCAGGGCGTGCGCCACCATAAGGACACGGGCGAAGCGCTGCGCTTCGAATTCATGACCACGGCCGGGTCCAAGGCCCGCGAGCTGGTCCAGCAGGTCCTGCAAAGCCAGTGGAAGGCCGTCGGCATCGACGTGCGCATCAAGAACGAACCGGCCCGCGTCTACTTTGGCCAGACCGTGACCCAGCGCAAGTTCACGGGCCTGGCCATGTATGCCTGGTCGTCGGCGCCGGAAAGCGTGCCGCGCACGAGCCTGCATTCCGCCCATATCCCGACCGAGGCCAACGGCTGGGCCGGACAGAACTATCCGGGCTTCAAGAACGCGGAAATGGACGAACTGATCGAGAAAATCGAGGTCGAACTGGACAAGCCCACGCGCAAGAAGCTGTGGCGCCGGCTGCAGGAAATCTACGTCACCGAACTGCCGGCCATTCCCCTCTACTTCCGGGCCGAGACCTTCATCATGCCGCCCTGGCTGACCGGCGTCGCCCCCACGGGCCACCAGTACCCGTCCAGCCTGTGGGTCGAGGACTGGGGCGTGAAATAGGCGCGGACGGTTTATGCCTCCAAAGCTCGGAGGATGACGGCAAGAACGCCTTCCAGGTTCGCCATCACCTCGTTGTTCCAGACACGCAGGACGCGGAACCCTCGTGCCTGCAACGCGCGAGTGCGCGCTGTATCGGCTTCCGTCCGCTCGCTGTGCTGACCGCCATCAACCTCGACGATCAATCCACGTTCCACGCAGGCGAAGTCAGCCACGTAGGGCGGGATCGGGTGTTGGCGGCGAAACTTATGGCCGGCCAGTTGGCGGTTGCGCAGCGCCCGCCACAGGCGGCGTTCCGCATCCGTCATGGATTTGCGCAGGCGGCGCGGTAGTGTCGTCATGAAGGTTCCCCCTCACCCTACCCTCTCCCCCAAGGGGAGAGGGGTCGATTTTCGCCATATCTGCCCCTCCCTTCAAGAGACGAGAGGCGACACAGTTTCGGGCAAAGACCTCCCTCTCCCCCTTGGGGGAGAGGGCCGGGGTGAGGGGGACGCCCACTTTCTCTGGCCCCCCGCCATGCGCCGGACTACCCTCCCCCCATGCTTCGTTTTATCAGTGAACGCCTGATCCAATCGGCCGTCGTTTTGGCGGTGATGTCGTTCGTCATTTTCGGGCTGATCGGCCTGATGCCGGGCGATCCGGTCGATCTGATGATTTCCGCCGATCCGGACCTGACCTCCGCCGACGTCGCCAAGCTGCGCGAGATTTACGGCCTCGACCGCCCCGTGGCGGAACGCTACGGCAACTGGCTGCTCGCCGTGCTGCAAGGCGATTTCGGGTTTTCCCGCCTGTTCGCCAAGCCCGTGTTCGATATCCTCGGCCCGGCCCTGGGCAATACCCTCATGCTGCTGGGCATCAGCCTGACCCTGGCGCTCTGCATCGGCCTGCCGCTGGGCATCTGGGCCGCCGTCCGGCCCTATTCCCTGCGCGACTATTCGGTCAATCTGTTCGCCTTCGCCGGTATCTCGATCCCGTCGTTCTGGCTCGGCCTGTTGCTGATCATTCTGTTCGCGGTGATCCTGGGCTGGCTGCCGGCGGGCGGCCTGGGCACACCGGGCATGGACGGCTGGTCGGACAAGCTGATCTATCTGGTCCTGCCGGCGGCCAGCCTGACCCTGGCCAGCGTCGGCGGCCATACCCGCTATATGCGCGCCAGCATGCTGGAGACCTTGCGTCAGGACTATATCCGCACCGCCCGCGCCAAGGGCCTTTCCGAACGGCGGGTCGTGCTCGGCCATGCGCTGCGCAACGCCTTGATCCCGGTAACCACGATCATCGCCCTGGATTTCGGAACGTTGTTTTCCGGCGCGCTGATCACGGAAACCATCTTCGCCTATCCGGGCATGGGCAAGCTGACCTACGACGCGGTCATGGGCAACGATTTCAACCTCGCCCTGGTCTGCCTGCTGCTGGCCACCTTGGTAACGCTGGTCGGCAATATCCTGGCCGATCTCGCCTATGCCTGGCTCGACCCCCGCATCGGCTTCGAAGGCAAGCGGCAATGATCAATTCAACCGCCGCCGCGACACCGCTTGCTCTCGTTACCCGCCGGTTCCTGCGCCACCGCCTCGCCCTGGTCAGCGCCGGGGTGCTGGTGGTGCTGGCGGCGGCCAGCCTGCTCGCCCCCGTGGTCGAAGACTGGCTCGGC
>CAXAVJ010000136.1:0-6228 GCA_963972065.1 uncultured Rhodospirillaceae bacterium | reverse complement strand
TGGCAGCCCCGTTTTCTTTTGGTCCGAGACGTCCTCTTTTGACCCGGAGCGGACGTTGGCCTGCGAACGTTTCTAGTGCCGCATCATTCAAATTGCGTATAGAAAAATCCATATTACCACCCAAGCTACGTATATTAGTCCTTGGATAGGGGTGAATATGTTTTTATTAATAAATAAATACGACGAATATGTTCTGTATTTTATCCTTTCTTCTTTATATTTATCTGATGAGTGAAATTTTTTTCTTTTTAATTCTCCAAAAAAAACTAACGGGCCGAGTATTGCTGCGAGAAGCAATAAATCAGAATGTTCCATGATCTCTGCAATTCTCTCTAAAAAATTTCGTTTTGGACACAGAAGAATAATAGAACGGCTCACAGTTTTAACCAATGTCCGCCTCTGGCTAAAAGCAGGCCACGCACTATCCCATCGCTCGGACGCATGAAATCGCCCCGCACCCAGGAGGTGCGGCCGCAATCAACTAACGGAAAGACTGCCGCTTAGGCCGTCAGGTTGGCCCCGCCGAGGGTGCTCAGCGTATAGGACGCTGCCTGCACACCCGCGCTGCGGTGACGACCGATGGAATCGGCGATGTCGTCGAACACCAGGGCAACAAATTCCTTGCGGCCTTCACGCAATTCGTCGGCGGAGAATGCGGGAATGTCCCGCCCCTCGCCGAGAATGGCGTTCAGCGCCGCCGTCACCGCGGGGTCTTCGACCACCTCTTCGTCCGGCACCTCTTCCGCCACGCCTTCAAGCTGGGTCCGGGCATCGGCAAGCGATGCTTCGGCTTCCGCCAGGCTGGCATCCAGGGTCTTCAGCCCTTCCGTGTCACCGGCGGCCGTCAGCTCGTTTTTACGGGCCGCCAACACGCGGTCAAGGAAGGGAGCCGCGACCTTGAGGTCGGACAGCAGGGCTTCGAGCGCGGCGCCGGAAGCCGGGGGATTGTCCTCGGCCTCGGAGAATGCCTTGCTCAGGCTGGCAAACACCGTCTTGAGCGCCTCCGCCGCCGAAACCTCCTTTGTCTCCCCACCGGAAATCGCGCTGGGCAGGTTGAAGGTTGCGGGCGCACCCTTGGCTTCGCCGGCTTTGGTGTCGTCGCCGGTCGCGGCCGATTTATCGGTGCTTTTCGAGGGAGGAACAGGACGGTTTGCGAGTTGAGGGGCTATGCCCCCCACTTTGGTTACATCTGTCATTTTCTTTGCACGGCTCCGTAATGGAGCGGTCCTTCTGGATCGTTTTCCCATTCTGGGAGTCGGATAATCCTTCTGGAAGGCGCTCAGTATACCGAAAAAGACATGTAAAGGGAAGCTATGCCGCAGCGCGTCAATCGACGGCCAAAATGGCCGCCGCGGCGCGGCGATCCTCACCCAGAAGAACGTTGAAGGTGCGGCAGGCCGCCCCCGTATCCATCCATTCCACGGCGATGCCGCGCGCGCGCAGATCCTGGCGCAGACCCTTGGGCGGCGCGAGGAAAGCCGCACCACAGCCGATGATGAGAATTTCCGCATGGGGCACCGGAGCATCCGGCCCGGTCATGGCCAGATGCAAGGCGTCGGCGTCCAGGTCGGCGATGGTGTGCGCGTCCCACGCCACACAACGGTCGGGCCAAATCAGGATCGAGGTCTCGAAGGCTTCGCCGGCGACCCGGAACCGCCCGTCCCCGTAGGCCTGGATGATCTTCCGGCCGGCGGGAACCAGGGGCGTGACGTCAAGTCCGGGCATGGATCAGGTCTTCGCTTACGGCGTTTCCGCCGCCTCCTTGGCGTCGCCGGTACCGCGGGCACGGGCGGCCACGTTGGTATAAAGCAACAACGGCGAAGCGACGCAGATCGACGAATAGGTGCCGACCAGGATACCGAAGATCATCGCGAAGGAGAAATCGCGGATCACCTCCCCGCCCAGGAAGAACAACGCCAGCAGCGCCACCAGGGTGGTCAGGGACGTCATCAGGGTGCGGGACAGGGTCGCATTGATCGAACCGTTCAGCAGATCGGGCACCGGCTTGGTCTTGTACTTGCGCAAATCCTCGCGGATGCGGTCGAACACGACCACCGTGTCGTTGATCGAATACCCGGCGATGGTCAGCACGGCAGCCACCGTCGACAGGTTGAATTCAAGACCCAGCAGGGAAAACATACCGAGCGTCAGGAGCACGTCATGGGTCAAGGCCATGACCGCCCCCAGGCCGAATTGCCATTCGAAGCGCAGCCAGATGTAGATCAGCATGGCGATGATCGCCACGACCACGGCCAGAACGCCGTCAATAAGCAGTTCCGACGACACCTTGGGCCCGACGAATTCCACGCGGCGGTAATCGACACCGGCCCCAAGCGCGTCCTTCACCGCGGAAACGGCGGCCTGTTGCGCCGCCGCGTCGCCGTCCTGCGCGCCGATGCGGATCAACACGTCGGCGGGATTGCCGAATTCCTGCAGGCTGACCTCACCCAGGCCGAGCGCGCCCAATTGTCCGCGCATCTGACTCAGATTGGCGGCCTGCGGCATGCGCACCTCGATCAGGATGCCGCCCTGGAAATCGATACCGAAATTCATCCCCTTGACGAACACCAGGGCCAGCGACATCGCGACGGCCACGGCCGACATCGTCAGGAACACCTTGCGGAACGACATGAAGGAGATGTTGATGTCGTCGGGGACAAGCTTGAGGAGACGCATGATCTTTATATCCTACCCGGCGCCTAGACCGGCAGTTCCTGAGGCCGCGTGCGGCGCAGCCAGGCGACGACCATCAGGCGGGTGACCATGATCGCGGTGAACATGGAGGTCGCGATGCCGACGGCGAGCGTCACGGCAAAGCCCCGCACCGGCCCGGACCCGAAGGCGTAGAGCAGCACGGCGGCGATCAGCGTGGTCACGTTGGCATCGATGATGGTGGTCAGTGCGCGGCTGTAGCCGGCGTCGATGGCGCTGATCGGCGTGCGCCCGGCGCGCACTTCCTCGCGGATGCGCTCGAATATCAGCACGTTGGCATCGACCGCCATGCCGACGGTCAGCACGATCCCGGCGATCCCGGGCAGCGTCAGCGTGGCCTGGATCACCGACAGGACCGCCAAAATCAGCAACAGGTTGGCGATCAGCGCCACGTTGGCCATCACCCCGAACTTGCCGTAGGCGATGACCATGAACACGATCACCGCGATCAGGCCGACGATACAGGCGGTTTCCCCGGCCATGATGCTGTCCGCGCCCAGGCTGGCGCCGACGGTGCGTTCCTCGAGAATCGAAATCGGCGCCGGCAGCGCACCCGCGCGCAGCAGAAGGGCCAAATCCTGGGCAGACTGCACGGTGAACGAACCGGAAATCTGCCCGCTGCCGGTGATGATCGGCTCGCGGATCACCGGCGCGCTGATGACCTTGTTGTCCAGCACGATGGCGAACGGCCGGCCCACGTTCTTGGTCGTCACGTCGCCGAATTTCTTGGCCCCGCGCGCATTCAGGCGGAACCCGACGACCGGCTGATTGGTGCGCTGTTCGAAGCTTTGGTGGGCGTCGACCAGATCCTCGCCCGAGACCAGCACCCGGCGCTTGACCAGATAGGCGTCCTGACGGCCGACGGCGCGGTCTTCCTCGGTCGCCTCCAGCAGCACGCTACCCGGCGGCACACGGCCGCGCTCGCGGGCCTCGGCCACGGAATTTTCCATGTCGACCAGCTGGAACGTCAGCTTGGCGGTCTTGCCGATGATCGCCTTCAGGCGTTCCGGGTCTTTCAGGCCGGGCACCTGGACCAGCACCCGGTTATCGCCTTGGCGTTGGATGGTCGGCTCGCGCGTGCCCGTCTCGTCGATGCGGCGGCGCAGGATTTCCACGGACTGCTGCAGGGCGGACGACCGCCGTTCCAACAGGGTCTGTTCCAACGGCGTGATGGTGATGCGCTCGCCGTCGACACTGACCTGGGCGCCCGGCTCGATCGGCTTCAGAAGATTGCGCGCCTTCTCGACCTCGTCCGCCTTGGCGATGGTAACGACCACCGTATTGCCGTCGACACCCAGGGCGCGGGCGCGGATGCGCGCGGTGCGCAGCTCGGCACGGGCGCTTTCGGCGATGCCTTCCAGGTACTGCCTGACGACCTCGTCGACCTCAACCTCCAGCAGAAGGTGAGAGCCGCCCTGCAAATCCAGACCCAGGTTGACCTGCTGGCTCGGCAGTCCGACGGGGAGCGATTCGGTCAGCGACTTGGGCAGGAAGTTGGGCAGGGAATAGGCCACGCCCAGCAGGCAGACCACCAGGACCAACGCAACCTTCCACTTGGGGAAATAGACCATGGGTGCTTAACCGGACGTGTCAGGAATGGGACGAAACGAAGACCAGGGGCAAAGGATCAACTGTCCTTCTTGCCGCCGCCCAGCAGGCCGCGCAGGCCGCCCGGCTTCTTCTTGGCGGCGCCTTCATCGTTGGCGGCGTCGCCCTTGTCGGCGGTCTTGCCGGAATCGGCCTGGGGCTCGGACTTGCTTTCGACCGAGGCCAACGTGCTCTTGCGCACCTTGACCTTGATGCCCTCGGCGATCTCGACGACCACCTCGTCGCCTTCGTTGACCTTGGTCACCGTACCCACGATACCGCCGCCCGTGACGACCTTGTCGCCGCGCCGGACGGCTTCGAGCATGAGCTTGTGTTCCTTCATCTTCTTCTGCTGCGGACGAATCAGCAGGAAGTAGAAGATCACGAAGATCAGGATCAGGGGCAGGAACGCCTCAATGCCGCCACCACCACCGCCACCGGCGGCCTGGGCATACGCGGGCGAAATCAACATGTTTATCTCCTCATTCCCCCCGCATTTACCGTCGGGGGCGGTTCTTAAATACCCGGAAACCGGTCGTCTTATTTGGGTGCGCGGGACTATAACCGCAAGACCGCGCGATGCAAACGCAAACCGGCGAATTTTTGCCCATTGCCGGCGACGGCACGCAGACGATTGACGCCTTGCGCTCTCCGGCCTAATTTCCGCCGCCATGACTGATATCGATATGTACAAGGTTCTCGACCGCATCGCCGATGCGCTGGACCGTCTCGCCCCGCCGCCTGTCCCCGAAAATGATATGTCCGTCGCCGACGCCTTCGTCTGGCACGCCGACACTTCCTGGCTGGAGCCCGTGCCCAAGGTCAACCGGGTCGAAATGGACCTTCTGCGCGGCATCGACATGCAGGTCCAGCAGCTGATGAACAACACCCAGCGCTTCGCCAAGGGCCTGCCCGCCAACAACGCCCTGCTGTGGGGGGCCCGCGGCACGGGCAAAAGTTCGCTGGTCAAGGCCCTGCACGCGGAAATCAACGCCGAGCAGCCCGAGTCCCTGGTGCTGGTGGAAATCCACCGCGAAGACATCCCCTCCCTGCCCGCCCTGCTGTCCGTGCTGCGCGCCGGCGGGCGGCGCTGCCTGGTGTTCTGCGACGATCTCAGCTTCGATACCGAAGATACGTCCTACAAATCGCTCAAGGCCGTGCTCGACGGCGGCATCGAGGGGCGGCCCGAAAACGTGCTGTTCTACGCCACGTCGAACCGCCGCCACCTGATCTCGCGCGACATGATCGAGAACGAACGCTCCACCGCCATTAACCCCGGCGAGGCGGTCGAGGAAAAGGTGTCGCTATCGGATCGTTTCGGCCTGTGGCTCGGCTTCCACAACCTGGATCAGCAGACCTATTTCCAGATCGTCGAGGGCTATGCCAAGCGCTACGGTCTGGACGGCCCGGATGTCGATTTGCGCCGCGAAGCCAATGAATGGTCCGTGACCCGGGGCTCGCGCTCGGGCCGCGTCGCCTGGCAATACATCCAAAATCTGGCCGGGCGGCTGGGCAAAACCCTGGAATAGCCGCGGCGTCATCGCCCCCGTGACATTCTTGCAACCACCATGCCGTATTCAATGAATACGGGAACTGGCCGGGCACGCCGTTTGTGCTATGCTAAGTAGTTGCTTGGTAAGGGGGATTACCTGTTATGGCGGGACCGTCAGATGATGACGACTGGCAAGCCAGCATCGCGAACCTGAAACAGATGGCCCACGATGTCGCGGGCCTGCCGCCTTCCGTCAAACACATGATAGAGCAAGCCTGGCTGGCGGCCGAAAAGGGCCAGGAAGACATGGCACGCGAGCTTCTCGCCCAAGCCAAGCGCAAGATCGAATCCTGAAATCAGGTCGGCTTTGTCGACAGGAATTGCTGCGGATTGACCGCGCGCTTGTTCTTGCGCAGTTCGAAATGCAGTTGCGGCTC
>CAXAVJ010000135.1:0-6514 GCA_963972065.1 uncultured Rhodospirillaceae bacterium | reverse complement strand
GGCACTTGCCTACACCCGCTCGCTGCTGGAGGCCGTCGACCGCCTGCACGAGGCGATCAAGCTTTACCTGACCCGCCTGACCGAAGAGGAAATGGACAAGGCGGAAAGCCAGCGCAGCATCGAAATCCTCAGCTTCACCACCAATCTGGAACATGTCGGTGACATCATCGACAAGAACCTGATGGAGCTGGCGGGCAAGAAGATCAAGGGCCACATCAGCTTTTCCGACGAGGGCTACCGGGAGCTGGAAGCCTTCCACAACCGCATCATGCAGAACCTGGATCTGGCGTTGCATGTGTTCGTGTCGGCCGACGAGGATGCAGCGCGCCGGCTGCTGCATGAGAAGACGGAAATCCGCGACCTGGAACGCCGCTATGTGGAAAATCATTTCCGCCGCATGGGCGAACGACGCCCGGATACCCTGGATTCCAGCGCCCTGCACCTGGACGTGCTGCGTGACCTCAAACGGGTCAACAGCCACCTGACCTCGGTCGCCTATCCGATCCTGGAACGCATGGGCGCACTCACGGAAAGCCGCCTGATCGAGGACGCGGCGGAGAAGCGGAGCCGGGATCGGGATGCGACCTTGCCCCTGGGTGTTCAGCCCAAGCGGGAAGACGGCTGACCGTCTAGCCGGCCAGCCCGCGCAGGCGTTCCGTGCGCCGGCGCAGCAGTTCCAGCGTCGTCAGCAAGGCAATCGAGAACAGGATCAGGATGGTCGCCGCCGCCAGGATGGTCGGCGAAATCTGTTCGCGGATGCCGTTCCACATCTGCAGCGGGATGGTCTGCTGATCGTAAGACGCGACGAACAGGACCACCACGACCTCGTCGAACGAGGTCACGAAGGCGAACAGCGCCCCCGAAATCACCCCGGGTAGAATCAAGGGCAGGATCACCTTGCGGAAGGTCGTCACGGGCGACGCCCCCAGGCTGGCCGCCGCATGGATCAGCGAGCGGTCGAAACCGGCGAGCGTCGCCGTCACGGTGATGATGACGAACGGAATGCCCAGCATGGCATGGGCCAGCACGATGCCGACATAGGTATGGGCCAGCCCGGCCTTTGAATAGAAGAAGAACAGCCCCGTCGCCGATATGATCATGGGCACGATCATCGGCGAGATCAGCAGCGCCATGATGGCGCGGCGGAACGGCATTTCCGGGCGCGACAGGCCGAGGGCGGCCAGGGTGCCCAGGCCCGTCGCGATCAGGGTCGAGGAGATGCCGATGGTGAATGAATTCTTGGCCGCGTGGATCCATTGCGAATTGGCCCAGGCATCCGCCCACCAGGCCCCGTCGCGCAGCGCGTCGGGCGCGGTCATGCCGTAGGTCAAAAGCCGGTCGTACCAACGCAGGGAAAAGCCGTCGGGGTCGAGCGCCAGCATGTCGCGGGTGAAGGTGAAATAGGGCTCGGCATTGAACGACAACGGCACGATGACGATGATGGGGGCGATCAGGAACAGGAACACCCCGGCGCAGAACGCCAGATACAGGCGGCGCCAGATGCGTTCGAACGTCGTTGCGTGCGCAGGCATGGACATCTTCTGGACCTACCCCAGTTTCATGTTGTCGACGCCGACCAGCCGGTCGTACAGCCAGTACAGCAAAATCACCCCGCCGAGCAGAAGTGCCCCCAGCGCCGCCGCCAAACCCCAGTTGAGGCTTTGCAGCATATGGAAGGCGATCTGATTGGAAATCAGCTGTCCGGACGAGCCGCCGACCAGGGCCGGCGTGATGTAGTAGCCGACACTGATGATGAACACCAACAGCACCCCGGCGCCGATCCCGGGCACGGTCTGCGGCAGGTAAACGCGCAGAAACGCCGTCACCGGCCCGGCGCCCAGCGACCGCGCGGCGCGCACGAAGTCCTTGGGCACGGTCTTCATCACCGAATAGAGCGGCAGGATCATGAACGGCAGCATGATATGGGTCATGGCGATGACCGTACCCCACTGGTTGTACATGAGCTGTAATCGTCCGTCGTCGGCCAGGATGCCGACCGAGACCAGCATGTCGTTCAGCACTCCCTGGCTTTGCAGCAGGGTGATCCAGGATGTCGTGCGCACCAGCAGAGACGTCCAGAACGGCAGCAGCACCAGGACCATCAGC
The DNA here is from genome assembly GCA_963972065.1 of uncultured Rhodospirillaceae bacterium. Lineage (GTDB taxonomy): Bacteria > Pseudomonadota > Alphaproteobacteria > Rhodospirillales > Casp-alpha2 > UBA1479. The sequence goes on along the minus strand of CAXAVJ010000135.1, from coordinate 4,408 downwards.
AGGTTGGAATACTTGAGCGGCAGGCTGGCCAAAAGATGCGCCGCCGGATAACCCAGGATCAGGCAGAGCCCGGCGACCAGGGCCGACAGGAGCAGGGTGCGCAGAAACAGGTGGCCATAGATGCGCCGGTTTTCGGGCGCGCGGACGATATCGCCTTCGGCGTCATAGGAAAGGTCCAAGGCCTGGGCGTAGAAGGCGGCGGTATGCGGCGCGGCGGCGCGGGCCATCACGGTCCATAGGTGCAATTCGCCCCATTCGGCGTCGAGGGCGAGCAGCTGGTCCTTGTAGGGCGGGCCCTTGATCCTCTTGATCTTGCGCGCGGTCGACTTGAACAGGCTGGTCGCGCCCGAGCGTTCGTAATTGATGCGGGTGCCGACCTGGGCATGGGTGCGGTTGGCGCGCGCCTCCGTCAGGTCGAGGACCAGGGCCTTGAAGGCGTCTTCCCCCGGTACCTCTGCAACGTCGTGGGCGCGCAACCAGGACGACAGGCGCGGCATGTTGTCGGAAAACACGGGGTTGTAGATGCTGAGATAGAGCATCTGGCCGATCGGCACGGCGAAGGTCACGATCACGAACAGCAGCAGGGGCGCGACCAGGAACAAGGCCTTCAGGCGCGCGCGCCGTGTCGCCCGCGCCAGGGCGGTCTTCAGCGGCGTGCCGTCGCCGGTGGTCAGCGGGCCAAGGTCGCCCGCCGCCACGGTGTCGGTTGCCGTCGGCATCCCCTGTTCCAGCCCTCGGCGCCTAGTTGGACGCGATCCAGGCGTTGAAACGTTCGTTCAGTTCTGAATCCCGGTCAGCCCAGAATTCAAAATTGTTGACCAGCGCGTTGCCCATGTTGGCTGCCGCCGTCGGCATATGCGGGGCCATCTGGGTCTTGCCGTCCTGGTACAGGCCGACCAGCTTGCCCGACGATTTCCGCGCCGGGCCGTAGGCGATGTATTTGGCTTGATCGGCCAGGCGCTGGGTGTCCGTGGCGAACTTGATGAATTCCATGGCCAGGTCCTTGTTGGGGGCCCCCTTGGGGATGACGAACAGGTCGAAATCCAACACCTGGCCGTCCCATACGATCTTGAAGGGTTTGTCCTCGCCGATGGCGGCGTTGAAGATGCGGCCGTTGTAGGCGGTGGTCATGGAAACCTCGCCGTCGGCCAGCAGTTGCGGCGGCTGGGCGCCCGCTTCCCACCACACGACGTGTTTCTTGATGGTGTCCAGTTTCTTAAAGGCACGGGCGACGCCTTCGTCCGTGGTCAGCATCTTATAGACTTCGCCCGCCGGCACGCCGTCGGCCATCAGCGCCATTTCCAGGTTCGGCTTGGCCCCCTTGCGCAGGCCCCGCTTGCCGGGGAATTTCTTGACGTCGAACAGGTCGGCGATGGTCTTGGGCTCGGCCCCTTTGAACTTGGCCGCGTCGTAGGCGAACACGGTCGACCACACGATGTTGGCGACGGCGCAGTCGGTCAGGGCCCCGTCGATGAAGTCCTCGGTCGCGGGCGTGCCGTCGGGGGCCGGCGGCAACACCGCGGGGTCGATGGTTTCCAGCAACCCTTCGTCGCAGTAGCGCACGGCGTCGGAATATTCCACGTCGGCCACGTCGATGGACACGTTACCCGCCTTGACCTGCGCCTTGATGGGGGCGGCCGGGTTGGGGGCGTCGACGGATTTGATCTTGTGCCCGGTCTGGGCCATCCAGGGCTTGTGATAGGCCTCGACCTGGCTTTTTGTATAGGCGCCCCCCCAGGAAACGACGGTGATTTCCCCGGCGGTTGCGGGCTGGCCGGCCAGCACCAGTCCCGCGGCAAGGGCAACGGCGGCAATTGGTTTGAAGGCGGTCATCTTGGTCTTCTCCTGCATCCGTTAAGTCATTCGTTTCAAATGTCGATGGGATCGAGCGCGCGGCAGTCGGCGGCCTGCCAGCCGACGGTGACGGTATCCCCCATCTTGACCGATGGGCGTTCTCCGTCGTTACGCAGCTTGACCACGAAGGCATTGTTGCCGGCCACGGTCATGCGCACGCGGATATGGTCGCCGAGATAGATCAGTTCCTCGGCGCGGCCGGTCAGTCGGTTGGGCAAGCTGTCGTCCCCGGGCGCGACCAGCGCCACCCGTTCCGGGCGGATCGATAAGGTTGCTCTTTCTCCCACGCTGCCGACATTGACGGCCAGGGCCGTGACACTGCCGCCGCCATCCAGATCGACACGGCATTCACCGCCTTGGATGTCCGTTAAGCGCCCGGACAGGCGGTTGTTCTCACCGATGAACTGGGCGACGAAGGAATTGGCGGGCTTTTCATAAAGCTCGTCCGGTGTCGACAACTGTTGCACCACGCCCTGGTCGAACACGCAGATGCGGTCGGCCATGGTCAGGGCCTCGGCCTGGTCGTGGGTGACATAAACAACGGTGACGCCCAAGTTGTCGTGGATGTGCTTGATTTCGTACTGCATTTGCTCGCGCAATTGCTTGTCCAAGGCCCCCAGGGGCTCGTCCATCAGGATCAGGTCCGGCTCGAACACCAGGGCGCGGGCGACGGCCACGCGTTGCTGCTGACCGCCGGACAGTTGCGCCGGGCGGCGGTTGCCGAAATCGGGCAGTTCGACCATTTCCAGCGCGCGGGCGACCTTGGCCGCGATCTCGGCCTTGGGCATGTTGCGCACGCTTAAGGGAAAGGCCAGGTTTTCCGCCACGGTCATATGCGGAAACAGGGCATAGTTCTGAAACACCATGCCAATGCCCCGCTTGTGGGGCGGCACGGCGTTGATGGGCTGGTCGTTCAGGTAGATTTCGCCGTGGGTCGCCGGCTCGAACCCGGCCAGCATCATCAGGGAGGTCGTCTTGCCCGATCCCGACGGTCCCAGCATGGTCAGGAATTCGCCCCGGGCGATGTCCAGGTTCAGGTCCTTGATGACCAGGGTTTCGCCGTCATAACTCTTCTGAACATTCTCAAAGCGAACACTGGCGCCCGTGCCGCCGGTGGCGGGGGCGTCTGTTCCTGTTGGTTCGCTGCTGCGTTGAATATTCAATACCGATCCGTACGGTCTGTTTCCGCGGTCAAAACCTTTAGATATGCCGTGATCCCGGCCAGGGTAGAGGACCGGACCGCAGCCCGCAACCGCCCGCCGGGGGAAAACCGGCCCGGGGCGCGGAAATCCGCCGCATGCGTTGACAAAGGGGGCGTAATGCCTATACTCCCGCGCTTCCTTTCCGGGAACGTGGATGTCGCTGCATATCGGGCCCATCCCGCCCCCTCCTGAAGTCCATAAGGGCCAGGGAGGGATCAAGGCCTACCGGGACAACGTAGACCGCCGCGGCGATAAAAACCGGCCGCCGGCAAAGCAAAAAGGACTGATAAGTCATGTCGAAGCGTCTTGCCTCGAAGTACAAGATTAACCGCCGCCTGGGCGAAAACCTTTGGGGTCGCCCGAAAAGCCCCGTCAACACCCGCGAATACGGCCCCGGCCAGCATGGTCAGCGGCGCAAGAAGCCGTCCGACTTCGGCACCCAGCTGATGGCCAAACAGAAGCTGAAGGGCTACTACGGCAACATCTCGGAAAAGAAGTTCCGCAAGTATTACGCCGAAGCCTCGCGCCGCAAGGGTGACACTTCGGAAAACCTGATCGGCCTGCTGGAGCGCCGCCTGGACGCCGTCGTCTATCGCATGAAATTCGTGCCGACCGTGTTCTCCGCCCGCCAGTTCATCAACCACGGCCATGTGAAGGTGAACGGCAAGAAGGTCAACATCTCCTCCTACCAGGTCAGCGAAGGCGACCTTATCGAGGTCAAGGACAAGTCCCGGGAAATGCCCCTGGTGCTGCTGGCCATCGAATCGTCCGAACGCGACGTGCCCGACTACATGGAAGTGAACCACAAGAAATTGGCCGGTACCTTCCTGCGCACGCCGAAGCTGGCCGATGTTCCCTATCCGGTTCAGATGGAACCGAACCTGGTCATCGAATTCTACTCCCGCTAAGGGAATTTACGAATTGGCGCGGTTTTCTCCGCGCCGGAAAAGGGGCACCATCGGGTGCCCCTTTTTTGTTGTCCGGGGAACGGGACGGAGAGATCAGCCATGACACCGACGGAAATCGTCGAAAGTTTCTATGCGGATGTGTGGAACCGCCGGGATTACGGCCAGGCGCGGCGCATCATCGCCAAGGACTTTAGATTCCGCGGCTCCCTCGACGATGAACGTCAGGGCGTCGAGGGCTTCATCGATTACAACAAAGGCGTTCACAAGGCGCTCGGCGGCTACACCTGCACCATCCGCGACATGATCGTGGCGGACGGGCGCGTTGCCGCCCAGATGTACTTCGAAGGCGTCCATCAGGATGACTTCTTCGGGGTGCCGGCCACGGGAAAAACGCTGCACTGGATGGGTGCCGCGTTCTTCGAGATATCGGCGGGTCAGATTCAG
>CAXAVJ010000134.1:0-6660 GCA_963972065.1 uncultured Rhodospirillaceae bacterium | reverse complement strand
CCGGCCAGATGGGCACCGTGCGCCTGGGCCAGGGACATGGCCGCTTTCAGGCGACGGTCCGATTCCGCGTTCAGGTCGATATGGACAAGAATATCTTTTAGGGACATTTAATCCTCCCGTGATGAATGGGCATGCCGCCATCAAAGCCCCGACCGTCACCGCGGAACATGACCTGCATCAAGCGCCGGGAAAGATTTTCGTCTTCGCCATTGCTCTCCGCCGCATCCCTGGACCAAACTGCGCGCGCCGATCCCTCCCACAGCCCAATCGATCAGGATTTCCCCATGACCGCGTCCCGTCCCGCCCCCGGAAACTCCCCCGCCAGCCGCGACATCGCCTATCACGTCCACGGCTACACCAACCTGGCGAAGCACGAGAAAGTGGGGCCGCAGATCGTCAGCCGCGGCAACGGCATCCACATCTACGACGACGCAGGCAAGGAATATATCGAAGGCCTGGCGGGCCTGTGGGCGGTATCGCTGGGATTCAGCGAGCAGCGCCTGGTCGACGCGGCGACGCGCGAACTGTCGCGCCTGCCCAACTACCACGGCTTCGCCCATAAAACGCCGGACGTGACCATCGACCTGGCGGAAAAAATTCTGGAACTGGCCCCCGTGCCCATGTCCAAGGTGCTGTTCGCCAATTCAGGCTCGGAAGCCATCGACCTCTCGATCAAGCTGGTGTGGTACGTGAACAACGCCCGCGGCCGGCCGGAAAAGAAAAAGCTGATTGCGCGTCAGAAGGGCTATCACGGCGTCACCGTGGCCAGCGCCAGCCTGACCGGCCTGCCCCACCTGCATGGTGATTTCGACCTGCCGATCGCCCGGGTGCTGCACACCGACTGCCCGCACCACTACCGCTTCGCCGAGGATGGCGAGAGCGAAGAAGCCTTCGCCACGCGCTGCGCCGAAAACCTGGAAAAGCTGATCCTGGACGAAGGCCCGGAAACGGTCGCCGCCTTCTATGCCGAGCCGGTCATGGGGGCCGGCGGCGTGATCGTACCGCCCAAGGGGTATTTCGAGAAAATCCAGGCGGTCCTCAAACGCCATGACGTGATGCTGATCGCCGACGAGGTCATCTGCGGCTTCGGGCGCACCGGCAACATGTGGGGCACGACGACCCTCGGCATGAAGCCCGACATGATGACCATGGCCAAGGCCCTGACCTCAGGCTACATCCCCATGTCGGCCCTGATGATCTCGGAAGAGATCTACCAGGACCTGGTCAAGCAGAGCGAATCCTTCGGCGTGTTCGGCCATGGATCGACCTATGCCGGGCACCCGGTGGCGGCGGCGGTGGCGCTGGAAACCCTCGCCATCTATGCGGAGCGCGACATCGTCGGCCATGTCCGCGCCGTCTCGCCCGCCTTGCAGCAAGGCCTTCGCGCGTTCCAGGACCGGCCATTGGTCGGCGAGGTCCGGGGCCTCGGCCTGATCGGCGCCATCGAACTGATCAAGGACAAGACCACCAAGGCGCCTTGGCCCAAGGAAACGGGGATCGGCGCCAAATGTCAGGAATACTGCTATGATGAGGGATTGGTGCTGCGCGCCGTCGGTGATTCGGTTGCGTTCTGTCCGCCGCTCATCGCCACGGCGGCGGATGTGGACGAAATTCTCACCCGGTTCGACCGCGCCCTGAAGAAGACGGAAACCTGGGCGGCGCAACAGGCCGGATGACACCGCGACCGCGCCGCCTGTGACCACCGCTGGACAGACTCTCGACTTGCCCATAAACTTGCGACTCATTCGCAACTCATGAAGGTGCCGATACCGTGTACGCCGACAACACCCTGACCCCTCGTGAAGCCGTGCGCCTTTGCGCGCTGGGCACGCTGGCGTCCGGGCCGCGGCGCTACAGCGATCTGGCGGGGGAAATCCGCCACTTCACCAGCCATGTCCTGGGCCCGTCCCTCGACGTCATGGGCACGTCCATCGAGTTGCTGAAATATGAAGGCCTGGTCACCGCGACCGAGGGCAAGGGGCTGGAGGACAACGCCGTCCTGACCATTTCCGACGCCGGGCGCGAAGAACTGGCGACCCTTCTGACCGCGCGCATCCGCGCCCAGTCCAACGACATGAACAAGCTGATCATGGCGCTGAAGTTCCGCTTTTTGCATCTCCTGCCCAAGGACGACCAACTCGACCAAATCGACCTGTTGCTGGAAGCCGCCGAAGGCGAGGCCGCGCGCCTGCAAAGCCTGCGCGACCATCATGCGGCCGATCCCGGCCTGTTGAATGTGTGGCTCGACCATGACATCGACGCGCTGGAACAACGTATCAAATGGCTTACGGATATGTCGGATAAGCTGGAGGCCGAGGGCGCCTGACGCCGCGGCCCAACCGGTCAGTCGTCCCCGCCGGCGGCCTTGACCTTTGCGGCGACCTTGCCGAGCCCGTCGATCACCATGCGTCCGGCATCGCCGCCGTCGCCGGACAGACGCCCGGTAATCACCGCGCGCATGGACTTGTAGCATAGCTTCATCAGGTCGATGTCTTCCTGAGTCAGCGGGCCCTGCAAGTTCTCGATATAGCGGCACATCAGGGCGCCGACCTCGGTCATCAACTGATAGCCGAAGCTGCCGCCCTGGCCCTTGATGTCGTGGGACGTGCGGTAGATGCGATCGACCCGTTCGTCGCCTTCCGCCGCCCCCGGCTTCAGCGCCGCCAATTCCGTCTCAAGTTTCTTCAGATCGGCCTCAACCCAATCGAGATAGTTCGCGGTCATCTTTTCGATGACCGCCTCGGCGCGGGCAAGGCGTTCCGGATCGACAGCCCCAGGGCCGCCCATCGATACCTTGGACTTCAATTTATTGGGTGGATTGATGATCTGCGGTTTCGTCATCGTCGTCCCAGGGTGGCCGTTCGGTAAAATTTCACGTTCTCGTGCAAAATTTTCCCCAATTTGTATGTAAGCCTACATGGCCCGGACGGCCCAGGGCAAGGTCGCCGTTCCCGCACCGGAACTGCGCGCCCTAAACATCGGGAATTCCGGCGTTTACCGACGGATTACAAACCCGACTAGATCAGACCCAGGCCGCGCAGTTCGTCCGCCAGTTCCGGGGGCAGATCGGTCAGTTGCCCCGCCTCCCCGTCCAGGTCCGGCGGTGCGTCCGCCGCATTCAGATAGCGCCAGCCCTGAAACGCCCGCGATGCGCGCGGAAGCACGGGCACGATCTCGGGGTCGAGAACCAAGCCGCAGGCGGGTTTCCCCTGCCCGTTGACGGTCTCGTCGAAAGCCAAAAGGCGCTGCCGGCAGCGTACGGCCCGTTTGATCACCCAATAGATGGACCCGCCGTCAAGAACCTCCGCCTCGCGCCGGGGCCACATGCGGGTGACGTGATACAGGCGCGGCTCCTGCCCTGCGTCGCGGCGGGCCCGCAGGCGGTCACGTTGGATTTGCGCCAGATGCTCGATGCTCTCGACGCCGACGGAAAGCTTGATGAGGTGCAGGGTCATAATCAGGTATGCGGTGGGCCATGGAAAAGGACGGCATCAGCTTAACCAGGAAACACCGTGCGGAACAGGCCCGCGCCGGACAGGTTACCCACAGGGTCCCGTTCAGTCCCCTTCGCCGGAACCCGAGGGCGAGGCTGTGGCTCCCTGGTAGACATAGGCTGCCCGCCGGCGTTCCAGGCCGGGAAAGCGCATCTGCCGCCGCCGACGGTCCGGTCCGTAGAAATCGTCCGTTTCGACGAATGCGCGCGGGTTTTCGATGATGTTCATGAAGCGCTGATAGACCATGCGGGTCGATATGGGTTTGGCCAGGAATTCGTTCACCCCGGCGTCGCGGGCATCGATGATCAGGTCCTTCGAGGTTTCGCCCGACACCATGATGATCGGAATGTGCCGGTCCGCCGGTGTCTTCCCCGCGCGCACCATGCGTGTCAGATCGGTCCCGCCGATGGGGTCCATGATGTTGTCGACCAGCAACAGATCGGCCGGATAGTCCGCAAGGTAGTCGATGGCTTCCTTGCCGCTGGCGACCATCTGGAAATCGCCGACGTTGAGTTCGAACAGGATTTGGCCGAGAAGCTTGCGCATCGGCGCATAGTCCTCTGCGACCAGAACCTTGATTTGCGAAAGATCGTATTCAGCCATGGCAGACCGCCCCCCGAACTGTCAGTTGCTTTTGGCTATTTCCTGATCCAACTGGGTTTTCTTTTCTCCAGGAACGCCGCCAGCCCTTCCCGGCCCTCGCCGGAGGCGCGGACGCGGGCGATGTGGCCTGCGGTCTGCGCCATCAGGGCCTCGTTGCGTTCATGGCCTTGCACGTAACGCACCAGGTTCTTGACCTCGCCCATGGCGCGCGGGCCGTTTTCCATCAACATGCCGGCGAATTCCTTGGCCCGGGGCAGGACATCGTCCTGTCCCGTGACCTCGGTGACCAGGCCGAGTTCCAGCGCCCGGGCGGCGTCGAAACGCTCGCCCGTCAGCATGTAGCGCGTGGCTTGGCGTGGCCCCATGGCGGAAACGATATAGGGCCCGATGGCCGCCGGCAGGATGCCCAATTTGACTTCGGTCAGGGCGAATTCGGCCTGTTCAGCGGCAACGGCAATGTCGCAGGCAGCAACCAAGCCGACCCCCCCACCGAAGGCCGGCCCTTGGACGGCGGCAATGGTCGGCTTGCGCAGGCTCGCCAGGGTAAACATCAAACCGGCAAGCGCCTTGGCATCCTCCAGGTTCTCTTCCTGGCCGAATTCCGCCATGCGCTTCATCCAGTTGACGTCGGCGCCGGCGCAAAAACTTTTGCCTGTCGAGGCCAGAATCACGACGCGCACCACGGTATCGCGGCTTAACCCCTGAAACTCACGGGTCAGGCGCGCGACCAGTTCGTCGTCGAAGGCGTTATGAATTTCCGGTCTCGTGAGCGTAACCGTCGCGATACCGCCCGCGATCTCGGTGATGAAAGGCGCACTCGTGGTCATCTGTGTCTCCAGGGCCGGGACCAATATACCGCCGATCCCGAACGTCCACCTATGGACAAATTAACTTTTCCGAATGGTGAACGACAACCTAGCCAAACGGCTACGCTTTTCGGGACGGCTTCTCGCCGACCGGATGGCCCGCTTCCTTCCACGCGCGGAACCCGCCTTCGATATGCGCCACCGGCCCAAGCCCCATATCCTTGAGCGCCTTGGTCGCCAGGGCCGAGCGCCAGGCGGATTGGCAATACAGAACGAATTTCTTGCCCGATGCGAACACCTCCTTGTGGTAGGGGCTGTCCGGATCGACCCAGAATTCCAGCATACCACGAGGCGCATGAAAAGCGCCGGGCACCATGCCCTCGCGTTCCAGTTCACGCACATCGCGGATATCGACGAACTGCACCTCCGGGTCGTCGAGCAGCGCCGCCGCCCCGGCCACGGGAACGGTCTCGATCTCCGCATTGGCTTCGGCGACCAGTTGCTTCACGCCTTTTGTCAGCTTCATGTTTTTTGTCCCTTCCCTAGAAACCGTTCGATCTGCCAAATCCGGTCGGAGCCGAAGAACGGCTCGCCATCGATCAGGAAATAGGGCGAACCGAACACGCCCAGGTCCAGGGCCTCGGCGGTCTTGTCCTTGACCCGCTGCTTGACGTCGTCCCGTGTTACGGCCTCGGCCAGGGCGGCGCCATCGACGCCCAATTCCTCGGCGATCAGGACGACTTCCTGCATGTCCGAAATGTCGGCGCCTTTTCCGAAGTAATGATGATAACAGGCCTTGGCGAAGGGCACGGCTTTGGCCGTATCGTGATCCAAAAGCCAGTAATAAGTTCGTGCCGCCGCCAGGGTGGCGACTGGAAACGGTTCCGGCCAGGTGAACGGCGCGTCCATCATCTTGGCCAGGCGCGGCACGTCCATGCGCATGTAATCGCCCTTCAGCCCGATATCGGCGTTGGGCATGTTGCCCGTGTGCTTGAAGATGGCGCCCAGCATGATCGGGTGCCAGTTGACGCGGCGGCCGTAGCGGTCGCCGATCTGATCGATCTTCTGCGCCGCCAGATAGCCGTAGGGCGACGAAAAATCGAAATAGAACTCGATGCCGCCCTTGTGTTCCGTTGTGTTCATGCCGTGGGTCTCCGCCTTACCAGGGTATTTCGCGTCCGTCGTAGGCGAACAGCCGCCCGCTTTCCGCCATGCCCGCCCCGGCCAATACCTTGCGGATGCCCGTGACGCTGGTCCGGGCATCGATGGCTGCCGCCGCGCCGCCCATGTCGGTCTGCACCCAACCGGGATGCAGCAAGACCACCGCGACGTTCTGCGCCCGCACTTCCTCGGCGAACACATGCATGGCCATGTTCACCGCCGCCTTGGACGTACGGTAGGCATAGGAGGCCGAATTGGGCGAGGATTCAGCGATTGACGCCAGAACGGAGGACACCGTGGCGATCATCCCGCCGCCGTTTTCGGCGACCAGCGGCAGGAACGCGCCGGCAACCTTGAGCGGCGCCATGGTGTTGATGCGGAACGCTTGTTCCCAGTCGGCGAAATCGATGTCCTGATGGCTGTAGTTGCGGTCGCCGTAAACCCCGGCATTGTTGATCAGCAGGTCGATCTTGGTGCCCGCCATCTCGCCGGCCAGGCGCTCAACCTGGCGGTGGTCGGCGACGTCCAGGCCATGAACCCGGATATCGCCCTGGATCGTCGCCAGTTCGCCGGGCGCGATGGGATTGCGGCAGGTC
>CAXAVJ010000133.1:0-6882 GCA_963972065.1 uncultured Rhodospirillaceae bacterium | reverse complement strand
CCGCGTTCCGCCCCGTGCTCGACAGCCGGTTCGGATTGTTCCTGGAAATTTCCGCGCCGACGGCCCACGATCTGGCGATCCTGGGGGCCGTCGTTCTGGCCGGGGTGCTGGCGGGGGCGGTGCCGGCGCTCGGCGCTTACCGGCAGTCGCTGGCCGACGGGATGACGGTCAAACTCTAACCTGGGGCAATCATCATGGGCGACGCGCGAACCATCGACATCGACGGGGTCACCGTGCCGCGCCTGCTGTACGGTACGGCCTGGAAGGAAGACGCGACGGAGCGTCTGGTGACCCTGGCCTTGGAGCAGGGGTTCCGGGGCTTCGATACAGCCAATCAGCGCAAGCATTATTACGAGGCCGGGACCGGTACGGCCCTGGCCAAGGCGGTCAAGTCGGGCCGGGTGCGGCGTGAAGACCTGTTCATCCAGACCAAGTTTACCTTTCGCCGCGGCCAGGACCATCGCCTGCCTTATGACGAGAACGCGCCCGCTGCCACCCAGGTCGCCCAGTCCTTCGAGAAATCCCTGGAACATCTGCAAACCGATTACATCGACAGCCTGGTGCTGCACGGCCCCTGGACCGGCGAGCGCCTGCACCCTATCGACTGGCAGGTGTGGCGGGCGATGGAGGCAATCCACAAGCAGGGCCGGGTGCGCCTGTTGGGGGTCAGCAATTTCAAGTTGGAGCAGGTCCGCCTGCTGTGCGCCCGGGCCGAGGTAAAACCCCGTTTCGTGCAGAACCGCTGCTATGCCGCGCGTGCCTGGGACCGGGACATCCGGGACGTCTGCGCCCAGGAAGGCATCCGCTATCAGGGATTTTCCCTGCTTACGGCCAACAGGGCGCTGGTCGATCATGCGATGGTCAAGAAGATCGCGGCCGGCCACGGCAAGACCCCGGCGCAGACGGTGTTCCGCTTCGCCCTCGACGTCGGCATGATCGCCCTGACCGGCACCAAGGACGCGGCCCATATGGTGCAGGATTTGGACGTTTTCGATTTCACTCTGACGCCCGCTGAGATCGCCGCCATCGAGAAGGCCGCCATGCCCCGTTGACTTGCCCGGCCGCCGTCGTTCAGGTTCTGTGTGATCTGCGGCGGTGTTTTGCCGCCGCCCTTGCCTCAGGAATCGGAATTGCCCCATGGCGCCCATCGGCCCCGTGTCCCTTGAACAGGCCTTTGCCCGCCATCAGGCTGGTGACATCGCCGGCGCGGCGGACATGTACCGCGCGTTCCTGGCCGCCAATCCGGGGCACGGCGATGCCGCGCATCTGCTCGGCGTTGCCCTGATGCAGGGCGGCGATCTGGCGGCGGCACGGTCGATGCTGGAACAGGCCGTCGCCATCGACGCGACCAAGGCGGCGTGGTGGAACAACCTTGCCCTCGCCCGCTATTACGCCGGGGATTTCCCGGCCGCCCGGGCGGCCGGCGACCGCGCCCTGGCGCTCGATCCCGGCAATCCGGATGTTCTCAACAACCGGGGTTTGGCCCTGCAGAAGCTAGACCAGCTTGACGCCGCGATCAGCGATTTTGAAGCGGCATTGGAACGCCAGGTCCGCGACCCCGAATTGTTTCACAACTACGGCGTCGCCTTGCAGGCGGCGGCGCGGCCCAAAGACGCCATGCGCGCGTTCGAGAAGGCGCTGCGGATATCCGGCGGCTGGCCTGATTCCCATGCCAGCCTGGGTGCCATCTATTTCGAACTCGGCCGCCGGGAGGACGCCTTCGAAGCCTGCCGCAAGGCGGTCGCCCTCGACCCCTTCCACCTGGGCGCGCATGAATGTTTCAAGACCCTCAAATGGGAAAGCGACCAACAGGATCAGATGCACGACACCTACCGATGGGTGTGCCGCGAACTGCCTGACCATCCCATGGCGCATCTGCAATACGGACGATGCCTGGTGACGGATCATTGGTTCAAGCAGGCGGAGCCGGTGTTACGCCGGGCCATCGCCCTGGCGCCCGACAGCGCCCAGGCCCATGGCCAGTTGGGTGCCGCCCTGTCATCCCTGGGGCGTCATGACGAAGCCTTGGATGCCTTGGCGCGGGCCGTTGAATTGGACCCCGAGGATCCGGAGATTTTGGAAATTCAGGGCGAGGCCCTGCTGCACGTCGGGCGTCCCGACGCGGCGGTGGCGCCGCTGCAAGGGGCGCATGCCCGCAATCCCCGCCGTTCGGGTGTCCTGGGCCTTCTGACCATCGCCATGACCGAGGCGGAAGACCCGGATGTTGCCCGTATTGTCGATTACGACAGCGCCGTGACCGAGATGTTCATCGACGTGCCCGACGGCTATGCCGATCTGCAGGCCTTCAATGCCGCCTTGCATGCCGAACTGGAAGCCCGCCACAAGGCCCTGCCGCCGCCGATCAACCAGACCATGCGCGGTGGTACGCAAATTCCCGACAACCTGTTCAACGGGCCGACCGGCACGGTCGCTTTGGTCAAGACCGGGATCGTGAAATCTCTTCGGCGCTATATCGCCGGGCTGACGCCGGATGCCGATCATCCCTTCCTGCGGTTCGTCAATCCGGATTTCCGGTTTACCGGCGCCTGGTCGACGATCCTGCGCGGCGCCGGCTACGACGCCAGCCACATCCACAACGAGGGCTGGTTGTCCGGCGTCTATTACGTGAAGGTTCCGGACCTGCCGGATGAGGTGTGGCAGACGGGCGAGGGGTGCTTGCAGATCGGCGCGCCCCCGGACGCCTACGTGAGTGCCCGCAATCGCACGCGCATCATGGTGCGGCCTGAGCCGGGCAAACTCGTGCTGTTCCCGTCCTACGTATGGCACGGTGTGCGGCCCTTCACGCGTGAGGACACGCGCCATTCGATCGCATTTGATGTGATTTAGGGGAAGTGGCGGCGCGCGTATTTGAGCCGACCGCGCAAAAAATTAGGGGCCTGCCTTAGGGATCGCGAAGGGGGGCTGGAGCGATCCAAAAAGCAGACCCCAAAGGTGGGAAGTCGAGTCCCGGTAAGAACCGGGGGTAGGGAGATAATCAGGTAGTCGTGGGCAAGTAACAGGTTGTAAGCGTGTATCTCAGGCAGTCAGGCGTCGGCGCCATCCTTGGCGATGAAGCGGGTCTTACTTGAACAGACGGCCGATGACGTTGCGGACATTGCGGACATCGCGGTTCCAGGCCTGATGGCGCAGGGCGCTCATTTCTTCCTGGGTCGGCAGGGCGCCGTTCGGCAAGGGCGCGGAATGTCCGATGTAGCGATTGTAAGCCATGTTAATTCTCCTTAAGCATCGAATGGGGTTCCGGGGTTGGTAACGGTAGGCTTGGAAGGTTTTTCCCTATTCGAACTCATCTGTTTGACCGGTCAAACCCGTGTGGTTCGGCGGGTTCCCGTGTTCTGTTGAGGAAAACTTACGGATTTCAGGGGCATGGCGCAAACGACCATTTCTCACTCTTGATTTTAGAAAATCTATAAGGTAAGCCTGGATGCATGAGAACGCTGCCGCCCCTGAACGCGCTCCGCGCCTTTGAATCCGCCGCCCGGCACTTGTCCATGTCGCGTGCCGCGGATGAACTTCATGTAACGCCAGCGGCCATCAGCCACCAGGTCAAGGGGCTTGAGGAATACCTCGGCGTGCAGTTGTTCCACCGCCAGCAGCGGGGGCTTGCCCTGACCGAAACGGGGGCTGCCTATCTGCCCGGCCTGCGCGAAGGGTTCGCCAAGCTGCAGGCCGCGACCCAGGCTTTGTACGATTCCGAATCCACGGGGCCCCTCACCGTATCCGTCACGCCGACCTTCGCCGCCAAGTGGTTGGTTCACCGGCTGGAAAAATTCACCAATCTGCATCCGGAAATTCAGGTCATGCTGGTCGCGACCTCGCTGAAGGTGCGGTTCGAAATGGGCGAGGCGGATGTCGCCGTGCGCTACGGCCCCGGCAATTATGCGGGCTGCCGCGTCGACAAGATGTTCGAGGAAGAGGTCTATGCCGTCTGCGCGCCGGCGCTGATGAACGGCGAAAACCCGATCCGCGAACCCCGTGATTTACTGAGCCACACGCTGTTGCATCCCGTGCAGCAGGATATCGACGACAGTTTTCCGACCTGGGAAATGTGGTTGCGCGGCCATGGCGTGCGCACCCAGGGGCCGATCCCCGGCCCCAATATCTCGCCCCACTGGATGCTGGTCGAGGCCGCCGTCAACGGGCAGGGCGTGGCCCTGGTCAAGGCCTCCGTCGCCGAGCGTGATCTGGAAACCGGGCGTCTGGTGCGGCCCTTCGCCGAGACCATTCCCGTCGCCCATGCCTATTGGCTGATCTCGCCCGAGGAAACCGCCGACAAGCCCAAGGTCAAGGCGTTCCGCGAATGGATCATGGCCGAGGCAAGGGAGCACGCCGAACACCACGCCGAACTGGAAGCCAAGCAGCAGGCCGAATGGGCATCGGCGCGCAAGCTTCAGAACGCGGCAGGCAAGGCCTGAGCCATGGCGCGGCCAGGGGCCGCCGACGATTTCGAAGGGGGGCCTTCGACCGGAGACCAAACACCCATGAAAATCACCATTCTCGACGACTATTTCGACCTTATCCGCGATCTGCCCTGTTTTCAGAAGCTCGCCGGTCATGACATCACCATCTGGAACGATCACGTCCAGGACACGGACGGCCTGGCCGCGCGCCTGAAGGACACGGAAGCCCTGGTCCTGATTCGCGAGCGCACCAAGATCCGCACGCCGCTGTTGGAACGCCTGCCCAACCTGAAACTGATCAGCCAGCGCAGCGTCTGGCCGCATATCGATGTCGACACCTGCACGGCGCGAGGCGTCGTCGTGTGCTCGGCCCAGCATGAAGGCACGCCCAGCTACGCCACGTCGGAACTGACCTGGGCCTTGATCCTGGCCGCCATGCGCCAGATCCCGCAGCAGATGGCCTCGCTCCAGGCCGGCAACTGGCAAATGGGCATGGGCCATTCCCTGCGCGGCAAGACGCTGGGGCTTTACGGTTACGGGCGCATCTCCCGCGCCGTCGCCGAGGTCGGCCGCGCCTTCGGAATGCGCATCCTGGTCTGGGCGCGTGAAGCCTCCCGCGAGGCGGCCCGCGCCGAAGGCTGCGATGTGGCCGACAGCAAGGAAGATTTTTTTCGGGACTGCGATATCCTCAGCCTGCACATGCGCCTCAAGGACGCGACCCAGGGCATCGTCAGTCAGGCCGATCTGGAGCTGATGAAGCCCACGGCGCTTCTGGTCAACACGTCGCGCGCGGGCCTGATCCAGCCGGGGGCGCTGGCGGCGGCGCTCAAGAGCGGGCGGCCTGGCATGGCGGCAATCGACGTGTTCGACCACGAGCCGGTAACCAAAGGTTCCGAGCCCCTGATCGACATGCCCAACGTGACCTGTACGCCGCATATCGGCTACGTCACCGTCGACGAATGGGAAATCCATTTCACGGACATCTTCGACCAGATCGTGGCCTTCGACAAAGGTGCCTCCATCAACGTGGTCAACCCCGAGGTTCTGGCGGGCTAGGGCCCACGACAGCAATAAGGAACGGCCATGGCCAATCTGATCTCCCGTGACTGGGTGCCCGCCGACTGTGAGGCGCTGGTCCAGAGGATCGCGGATGCGACGGCGGCGGACGGCACGAACGTCGTCGCGGCTCGCATCGACACCCTGATCGCCCGCAACCGCGATATCCACGACCGCGAATGCTTCAATCTGAACCCGGCAACCAATGTCATGAACCCCAGGGCGGAGGCCGCGCTGGCCTCCGGCCTGGGGGCGCGCCCGTCGCTGGGCTACCCGGGCGCCAAGTACGAAATGGGGTTGGAGGCGATCGAGGAGATCGAAGTCATCGCCGCCGAACTGGCGGCCGAGGTGTTTCGGGCGAACTTCGCGGAAATCCGTGTCGCTTCGGGCGCCCTGGCCAACCTATACGCTTTCATGGCGACCTGCCGGCCGGGCGACGCGATCATCGCGCCGTCGCCGGAAATCGGCGGCCATGTCACCCATCACGGGGCGGGGTGTGCCGGGCTGTTCGGATTGACGACGCACCCGGCCCCGGTCGATGCCTCGGGCTACACGGTCGATCTCGACGCCTTGCGTAAACTTGCGCGGGAGGTGCGGCCCAAGCTGATCACCATCGGCGGCAGTCTGAATCTGTTCTCCCATCCCGTGGCGGATATCCGCGCCATCGCCGACGACGTCGGAGCCAAGGTACTGTTCGACGCAGCGCATCTCTGCGGCATGGTCGCGGGCGGCACCTGGCCCGATCCCCTGGCCGAGGGCGCACATCTGATGACCATGAGCACTTACAAAAGCTTAGGGGGACCCGCGGGCGGGCTGATCGTGACCAACGACGCGG
The DNA here is from genome assembly GCA_963972065.1 of uncultured Rhodospirillaceae bacterium. GTDB lineage: Bacteria > Pseudomonadota > Alphaproteobacteria > Rhodospirillales > Casp-alpha2 > UBA1479. The sequence goes on along the minus strand of CAXAVJ010000133.1, from coordinate 573 downwards.
CCTTGGCCGAGCGGCTGGACGCCATCGCGTTCCCGGGAATGACGGCCAACTTCGACGCGGCCAAATCCGCGGCGCTGGCCATCACCTTGCTGGATTGGCGAGAATTTGGCCGGGCTTATGCCGATGAAATGGTGGCCACCTCCAAGGCATTGGCCTCGGCCCTCGATGACGAGGGCGTGGCCTTGTTCGCCAAAGATCGGGGCTTTACCACCTCGCATCAATTCGCGGTCCTGGCGGCCCCTTACGGCGGCGGACAGACAGCGGCCGTGAAACTTCGCCGGGCGGGATTTCTCGCCTGCGGCATTGGTCTGCCCGTGGACCCTGTTGCGGGGGATTTGAACGGGCTTCGCATCGGCACGCCCGAGTTGGTGCGCCGGGGCATGACCGTGGACGACATGCCGAAACTTGCCGGCCTGATTGCCCGGGCACTTACGGCTAATGATCCGGACGCCCTGGCGGCGGAGGTCTGCGCATGGCGGCAGACCTTCGACGGGATCGAGTTCATCCGGGGCTGACCGGCCGGGTCAGAACGGCCAGAACAGCAGGATCGCCGGCACGGCGACCACCAGCACC
>CAXAVJ010000132.1:0-6936 GCA_963972065.1 uncultured Rhodospirillaceae bacterium | reverse complement strand
CGCGGATTATGATTCCGCTGCTCTAACCAGCTGAGCTACTCCGCCCCCGTGTTGGGGCCGGCCGCGGGTCAGAGACCCGTTGAACGGCGTGGAGGGATTTAAGGCCCTGTCGCGCAGGTGTCAAGAAAGACCTGCCCGCCTCAAGGATCACTCCATCGAACAATGATAAAGCATCCGGCGGCACGCCGGACGAAATGGCTTAGCGGGTGCCGGTTCCGGCGTCCGGTTTAGTTGCTGCCCCAGCGCCAATCGCGGCCGTTCAGCGGGCCACAGGCGTTGCGCGCGCCCTTCATCATGCGGGCTTTCGCGGCGGACGGGGCCTTTTTCGCCTTATCCGCTGCCGTGCCGCCGACGATTTCGTTCTGCAAACGCTGCAACTCGGTCTGCTTGATGGCCGGTTTTCGGGTCTTTTCCTGGTCCACCGCACCCCTCCGTCAACATGTCAGGTTTTTGTCAGGTTTGTGGAAAGGGACTCGTAGCAAATACCACCGAAAGAGTCATGTGATATGCATCACAAGCGTCCAAAAAGCTGTGGAATATTCGCAAAAGCGAATGATCGCCCTCCAGAAACGGCGGGCGGCCATTCAGCCTAAAAATCAGATGCTGGTATTAACGAAAGGGCGGCGCGTCTTCACCTGTCGCGCCGTTCAAGCCGTTCAGCTTGTCCTGCGAATCCTGTTGGATCGACCGGCTGAGGTGTTCATGGGCCTGGCGCAGCAGGGCCTGGGTCGCGGCGGGCGAGGCTTCGCGGGCCACCGGCGCCTGATAGCCGGAGGCCAGCCACGGCCGATCCGAGAGGTCACCCTTAGGCAGGACGCGGACCACGGGTTCCGGGTCCTTGACCCAGGCGTTAACCATGGGCGGCGCCTGATACTGGGCCGGGGCCGGTTTGGCCGGGGCGTCAAAGCGCGACGGATGCTTGCCGTAATAGTTGACCAGCCGCCGGTCCTCGCCGGCGATGGGCTCACGGTAGCATTCCACGCCGCCGCCCAGCGCCGCATAGCAATAGGTCGGCTCGTAATCGGCGACGCCTTCCTCGTACTTGTCCACGTACCCGCACGCGGTCAGCACGGCCGAAAAGGCAAGGGCTGCGATGATCTTTCTCATGGGTGTTCTATCCCATCCTGCGTCAAAAATTCGTCCAACGTCAGGATGGCACTTGATGGTTAGCAATTGGTTAATTCCGGCCGCGCAAGCAGCCCGTCACCCCCGCCGGAAAAGCTTGACGAAGGCCGGCACCGGCGGCGCGCTGGTGGCGAAGCCGAAGGTCCCGGCATCGAGCATTTCCCGCGCATCCGCCATGGCTTTGCCGTAGGCCGAGCGGAACAGGGAGCCGCCGACGCTGATGCGCTTGACCCCCAGTTCCGCCATTTCCTGAAAATTCAGCGTCATGCCGGAAATGCCGCCCAAAACGTTGACCGGCCGGTCGACGGAGGAGATCACGGCCCGCACCTCGTCCGCCGTCTTGAGCCCCGGTGCGTACAGAACGTCGGCGCCGGCCTCCTGATAGGCCTGGAGGCGCTTAATGGTGTCATCCAGGTCAGGGTTGCCGCGGATCAGGTTCTCCGCCCGGGCGGTCAGCACGAAGGGCGGGTTGACCGAACGCGCCGCCTCGACCGCGGCCGTCAGCCGGTCGACCGCCTCGGCCATGTCGTAGATGGCCGTGCCGTCGTAATCCTCGAGCGAGCCGCCGGCGAGCCCGGTGCCGGCCGCAAGCCGGATGTTGTCGGCAACGCCAGCGGCGGTGTCGGCGTAGGCGTTCTCGAAGTCGGCATTGATGGGCACATCGACGCCGGCGCAAAGCTCCCGGAAATGGGCGAAATGGTCCTCAACCGTCGCGTCGCCGTCGACCTGGCCCCGGGACAGATTATACCCCGCACTGGTCGTCGCCAGCGCCTTGAAGCCCATGGCTTCGAGCATGCGGGCGGAGCCCAGGTCCCAGGGATTGGGGATGATGAAACACCCCGGGTCGGCATGCAGTTTTTGAAATGCCGCTACCTTTGCCGCCTGGTCCATGTCCGTGCTCCCGGCCAGAAATCAGGAATTGACGTCGATCACCGTGCGCCCGCGCAGCTGGCCCTTGAGGATTTTGCCGGCAAGGTCGGGCAGATCGCTTAAACCGGCCGTTTCCGTCAACGCGTCCAGCTTGTCGAGCGGCAGGTCCCGGGCGATGCGGTTCCAGGCGATGATGCGCCGGTCCCTGGGGCAGGTGGCGCTGTCGATCCCGCACAGGTTGATGCCGCGCAGCAGGAACGGCAGCACCGTGGTTTCCAGCTTGAACGACCCGGCATTCCCGACCGAGGCGCAGGTGCCCCAGTACTTGAGGGTCGCCAGCACCGTGTGCAGGGTCACACCGCCGACGTTGTCGATGGCGCCAGACCAGCGTTCGCGGGCGAGCGGCCCCTTGGGCGCTTCTTCCAATTCGGCCCGGTCGACGATGGTGGTCGCCCCCAGGTCTTTCAGATAGGCGTGGGATTCCGGGCTGCCGGTGGAGGCCGCGACCCGGTAGCCCAGATTGGCCAGGATCGACGTGGCGACGGAGCCGACCCCGCCCGATCCGCCGGTGACCAGCACCTCGCCGTCGTTTTCCGGCGTCAGGCCGTGGTCTTCCAACGTCATGATCGCCAGCATGGCCGTGAAGCCCGCCGTGCCGACGGCCATGGCGCGCTTGAGGTCCAATCCCTTGGGCATGGGCACCAGCCAGTCGCCCTTGACTCTGGCCTTCTGGGCATGGCCGCCCCAATGGACCTCGCCCACGCGCCAGCCGGTCAGGATGACCTCGTCGCCGGGCTTGTAGTCTGGATTGTCGGAGGCTTCGACCACGCCGGAAAAATCGATGCCGGAGACATGCGGATAATCCCGCACCAGGCGGCCCAGGCCGTTGATGACCATGCCGTCCTTGTAATTCACGGTGGAATACTTGACGGCGACGGTGACATCGCCCTCGGGCAGGCGGGCGTCGTCAATGTCCTGAATGGACGACGAAACCTTGCCGTCGGTTTCTTCGAGCAAAAGTCCTTTGAACGTGGACATGGGCGTGCCTCCCGCAATCGGTTTCTCTGAGAATTCGTTATCCAAGGATGTAGAGAAGCGCCGACACGGGGTCAAGGACAGGCGGATCAGCAAGACGGATGGACCGCATTGTTCAGGCGGCGGCAGCCGGGCGAGCCGTAGTCAATCATCCGCACCGCTGAATGGGCTGTACCGCGCACCCCCGAACGCTCATACCGTGCCCGCGAGGAGGTATCGTCGTCGTCCCAATGATAACGGGCCACGGAATTGTCCGACGTGCCTGCCTGCGCTTCAGATCCGGCAGGCCGCTGCCCATCACGACCGACCGAAGCGACGCCGAACTTCTGTGCGCAGGCACTTCGTTCCACGACGCGCGTAAGTATGTCGCCGATGCCATAGATCAGTGCGCCGGCGGCACCTGCCGTGTTGTAATAGGCGCGCGTTCCGCCGGTACGCTGGACACATTCCTCGTACGTCTTGGGTGGTTCGATGCCAACAAGGCTGCCCATTGATTCCATGTAGTTCTGCCGAAACTCAAGGTACTCGGCACATCCCCCCAAGCCCCCCACCAATGCAATGGCGCAAGCAATCCGAAGCATCCTGATTCTCCCCCAATCGACGCAGAATACTCGATTTTAATTCGCAGAATGCTCGCTCTACAACCTCGGCGTGTCGCGACGGTTAATCCGCCAGCCGCCAGGAAAGCGTCTCGCCGCCCTGAAAGGCGACGACGCGCTCTCCGGTCGGGACCTCTACGGCCTCGGGCTGCTGCCAGGGGCTGCGTTCCAGGGTCACCGTCATCTCGTTCACAGGCAGGCCATAGAACGCTGGGCCGTTCAGCGAGGCGAAGGCTTCCAGCTTGTCCAGGGCACCGGCCTTGTCGAACACCTCGGCATAGACCTCGATCGCCGCCGGGGCCGAGAAAATCCCGGCGCAACCGCAGGCCGCTTCCTTGGCGTGGGCCGCGTGGGGCGCCGTGTCGGTGCCCAGGAAGAACTTGGCATTGCCCGAGGTCACGGCCGCGACCAGGGCCTGGCGGTGATGTTCCCGCTTGGCGATGGGCAGGCAATAAAGATGCGGGCGGATGCCGCCCCGGAAGATGTCCGTGCGATTGATGACCAGATGATGGGCCGTCACCGTAGCACCGACATTGGCCCCCGCCCCTTCGACGAAGGCCACGGCATCGGCCGTGGTGATGTGTTCGAACACGATCTTGAGGCCCGGCAGGCGCGCCGCCAGGGGGGCCAGGGTGCGCTCGATGAACACGGCCTCGCGGTCGAACACGTCGACGTCGGCGTCCGTGACCTCGCCATGAACCAAAAGCGGCATGCCGATCTCGGCCATGCGTTCCAACACGGGATAGACATTGTCGATGGACGTGACGCCACTGTCCGAATTGGTCGTGGCCCCGGCGGGATAGTACTTCACCGCCGTCAGCACGCCGTCGCGGAACCCGGCGGCCAGATCGTCCGGGTCCGTGTTATCGGTCAGGTAGGCCGTCATCAGGGGCGTGAAGTCGACGCCGTCCGGCACGGCGGCCAGGATACGGTCGCGGTAGGCCGCGGCCAGGGCCGCCGTGGTCACCGGCGGCACCAGGTTCGGCATGACGATGGCGCGCGCCATCTGGCGCGCCGTGAACGGCACAACGGCGGCCATCATGGCGCCGTCGCGGAAATGCACATGCCAGTCGTCGGGCCGGCGGAGGGTCAGAGTCTGTTGGTTAGTCACGGATTAGACGGCCTCTCCCAAAACTTCGAGGACGCCGCCCTTGGGCACCCCGCCCAGGATGTGATGCTGGTGCCAGACGGCATAGAACAGAAGCGTCCAGGCGGCCTGCATTTCGCGCTTTCCGGCATTTCGGAACAGGCTGGCAACCGCGTCCGGACGGCAGATTTCGGCGACCCCCGCCTGGGCCGCGACCAGGGGCCCCAGACGCCGGCCCTCGGCCACGATCCATTCGCCCACGGGCACGGTGAAGCCGCGCTTGGCGGCGAACGGCCGGGCCATCGGCACAACCTTTTCCAACCACTTGCGCAGCAGCCATTTGCCGCGCCCGCGCCGCACCTTCAATCCGTCCGGCAGGCCAAAGCCGAAGGCCGCCAGCTTGGTATCCAGGAACGGCACCCGGCCCTCGACCCCATGGGCCATCAGGCAACGATCAAGCTTAGTCAGCAGGTCGTTGGGCAGCCAGTCGGCCATGTCCACGGCCTGAGCCCGTTGCAGGGGCGTCCAGCCCTTGCCCTGGGCGTCTTCCTCGGCCATCTCGATACCGCCCCGCCAAGCGCGGGTTTCCTCACGCAGGACGCCCAGGCCTTCCAACGCCCCCCGGTCACGCATGGGGCGGCCACCCAGCAGGCGCCAGCGCATGGCCCGGCGATAGCGACCGTAACCGGCGAACACCTCGTCCCCGCCCTCGCCCGACAGAATTACCTTGATGCCCCGCTCGCGCGCCGTGCGGGCTAGTTTATAGCTAGGCAGCACCGCGTAATCGGCCGCCGGATCGTCGACGGCGGCGGCGATTTCCGGCAACAGGTCCCAAAAATCAGCAGCACCGAATTCGACCTCGTGGTGGTCGGCCCCCATATGGGCCGCAATCTCGCGGGCCAAGGTCCGTTCGTCATGAACCTGTGTGCCCGAGAAACCCGCGGTGAAGGCGGTGACGGGGCGTTCGTTCAGGCGCGACATCATGGCCAACAGGACCGTGGAATCGATGCCCCCGGAAAAGAACATGCCGTAAGGTACGTCCGAACGCTGATGCACCCCGACCGCGTCATCCAGTAGATCATCAAGCCGCATCAAGGCATCCGACCGGCCCAGGCCCTTGGGCGGGCCGTCGGGCAGGGCCGACACCCGGTTGCGCCCGATCACCCGGCCCTTCTCGACGATCAGGGTTTCCCCCGGCAACACCCGCTCAATCCCCGCGAAGGGTGTTTCCCGGCCCGAGGAGAACTGCATCTGCAGCATCTCGTCCCGCGCCATGGGGTTGAGGCGCGCCGTCGCCAGCCCGGCGCGGATCAGGGCCTGCGGTTCCGACGCGAAGGCGAAAGCTGCACCTGATTGGGTAAAGTATAACGGTTTGATGCCGAACGGGTCGCGGGTCAGCACCAGGCGGCCGCGCGCGCGGTCGTGGATCGCGATGGCGTACATGCCGCGCAGATGGTCGGTAAAGCCCAGTTCCTCGCGCAGGTAAAGCTGCAGCGGGACCTCGCAATCGGACCGCGTCTTGAACGGCACCCGGCCCAGGTCGAGTTTGACCTCGACGTAATTATAGATTTCCCCGTTGGCGACCAGGACCGCCTCGTTGCCGTCGGGCCCCTTGGCAGCGATCGGCTGGTCGCCCGTTTCCAGGTCGATGATCGCCAACCGCGTCTGAATCAGGCCCACGTCACCGTCGACATGGCGGCCGTGGCCGTCAGGCCCGCGATGGGCCAGGGCAACGGCCAACGCGTCGAGAACCCCCGCCGGCGGGGCGGAGCCGTCTCGTGTCATGATGCCAGCGATACCGCACATGGAATGATCTTACGTCAGTTTTCCCGATTGATGACAATCGATTGAAAAAAGTCCAGATAACGCTTCACGACTTGGCCTTCCGTGAAGTTCTCTTCATAAACCGCGCTGCCGCGATTGGCGATGTGTTCGGCCAGTTCGTAGTCGTCGATCACCGCACGGATGGCGCGGGCCAGGGCGTCGGAATCGTCGACGGGCACAAGAATTCCTGAATCCATGTGGTCGATCAGGGTGCCCGGCCCCATGCTGTCGGCGGCGATCACCGGAACCCCCTGGGCCCAGGCTTCCAGCACCACGTTGCCCAAGGGCTCGTGCCGCGACGGGCAGACGAACAGATCGCAGGCGGCGAACAGTTCCGCCGTATCCTCGCGCCAGCCCAAGAACCGCACACGCGGCCTGATGCCCACGTCTTCCGCC
>CAXAVJ010000131.1:0-7061 GCA_963972065.1 uncultured Rhodospirillaceae bacterium | reverse complement strand
TTTCGCCTTGTTGCCGAGGTCGCTGCCCGAGGCAACGGCGGCGCGCAGCATGTCCCCTGTCGACAATTGAACAAGCCCGTAAGCTTCCTCAAGCCGCTTCGACTGCGTCCCCTTGCCCGCGCCCGGCGGCCCCATCAGCAACAAAATCATTAACGCCTCCCCCGCAGCCGCTGTTTCTTGATCAGGCCTTCGTACTGATGCGCGATCAAATGCGACTGAATCTGGGTCACCGTATCCATGGTCACCGTGACCACGATCAGCAGCGACGTGCCGCCGAAGTAGAAGGGAACCGAGAAGTTGGAGATCAGCAGTTCCGGAATGGCGCAGATGATGGCCAGGTACAGGGCGCCGACGCAGGTCAGGCGGGTCAACACGCGATCCAGGTATTCGGCCGTGTTCTTACCCGGACGAATGCCGGGAACGAAGCCGCCGTACTTCTTCAGGTTCTCGGCCGTGTCGTTCACGTTGAACACGACAGCCGTATAGAAAAAGGCAAAGAACACAATCAGGCCGATATAGATCGACATATAGACGGGGGAACCACGGCCCAGATAGGCGGCCGCTTCCGTCATCCATTCCGGCCCCTGCCCGGCCGACAGCGTGATGACGGTGATCGGCATCAGCAGCAGCGAGGACGCGAAGATCGGCGGAATGACGCCCGCGGTGTTGAGCTTGAGCGGCAGATGGGAGGATTCGCCGCCCATCATCTTGTTGCCGCGCTGGCGCTTGGGGTACTGGATCAGAATCCGGCGCTGCGCGCGTTCGACGAACACGCAGAGCGCGATCGTTGCAACGGCCATCACCATGATGCCGATGATCAGACCTGTCGGCAGCGCACCCGTGCGGCCCATTTCAAAGGTCCCGGCAAGAGCCACCGGCAATTCGGCCACGATACCGGCAAAGATGATCAGCGAAATGCCGTTTCCGACGCCGCGCGCGGTGATCTGTTCACCCAGCCACATCAGGAACATGGTGCCGCCGGTCAGGGTCACCACCACGGAGAACCGGAAGAAATAGCCCGGTTCGTGAACCGCAGGCCCCTGGTTGCCTGACATGCCCTCGATCCCAACGGCGATGCCGTAGGCCTGCAGGAGACAGATCAGCACCGTGAGATAGCGCGTGTACTGGTTGATCCGCTTGCGGCCGGATTCGCCTTCCTTCTTCATCTGCTCCAATGACGGCGAAATCGACGTCATCAGCTGCATGATGATGGAAGCCGAAATGTACGGCATGATGTTAAGCGCAAAGATCGTCATGCGCCCCAACGCACCGCCCGCGAACATGTTGAACATGCCCAGAACACCGCTCTGATTGGCGCGGAAGATCTCTTCCAGCACGATCGGATCAATGCCCGGCAGCGGGATGAACGTGCCCAGCCTGTAAACGATGAGCGCACCCAGCGTGAACCAGATGCGCTTCTTCAACTCAGTCGCCTTCGAGAAGGCGCCCAGGTTTACGTTGGCGGCAAGTTGTTCGGCGGCAGAGGCCATTCAGTCTTCTCCGGCGGCGGGGGCGAGTGCCCTCACCGTTCTGTTATTCGGCGGTTTCCCCGGCGGCGGCCTTTTCCTGGGTGCGGCGCTTGTTTTTGCCGCGGATCCCCTTGGTTTCGCTCGCTTCATCCTTCGCGACGGTCGGCGCCGACACGGTCACCTTACCGCCGGCCTTTTCGACCGCGGCGATGGCACCCTTGGTGGCGCTTTCGATTTCAAGCGTGACCTTGGACTTCAGTTCGCCGTGGCCGAGGAGACGCACGCCGTCTTTCCGCTTCTTCGCGACACCGGCTTCGACCAGCATGGCGGTCGTCAGCGTCTTCGAGCCGTCGATGCGCTTGGCATCGATCGCTTCCTGCAGCAGGCCGACGTTCAGTTCGGCGAACTCCTTGGAGAACGGGTTCGTGAAGCCGCGCTTGGGCAGACGCCGGTAGATCGGCATCTGGCCGCCTTCAAAGCCCAGCAGGCTGACGCCCGAGCGGGACTTCTGGCCCTTCATCCCCTTGCCGGACGTCTTGCCGGTGCCGGACGCAATGCCGCGGCCGACGCGCTTACGCGGACGGGTCGCACCCAGATTGTCACTGATTTCGTTCAAACGCATGGCGGTATTCCTTCGTTAAGTATTTAGTCGCCTTGCTCGACCCGCACCAGGTGGCTGACTTTATTAATCATGCCACGCACGGCCGGAGTGTCTTCCAGCACGCGCGAGCGGTGCAATTTATTCAGGCCCAGGCCCTTGAGGGTTGCGCGCTGGTCCGCCGGACGGCCGATGTGGCTGCCGGTCTGCGTGACTTTGACGGTCTTCTTGTCTGCCATCTTCAGGGTTCCAATCAGGCCTGTTCGGTCGTGGCGGAAACGTCGTCGCGACGCTGCACGATATCGCCGACCTTTTTCGAGCGGCGGGCCGCCACGGTGCGCGGCGACTGAATTTCCTGCAATGCGGCGAAGGTCGCCTTGACCATGTTGTAGGGGTTGGCGCTGCCCATGGACTTGGCAACGACGTCCTGGACGCCCATGGTTTCGAACACGGCGCGCATGGGGCCGCCCGAAATAATACCCGTGCCCGGAGGGGCGGAGCGCATGATCACCCGGCCGGCGCCGAAGCGCCCGGCAACGTCATGGTGCAGCGTACGGCCTTCGCGCAGCGGCACGCGGATCATGTTGCGCTTGGCGGAGTCCGTGGCCTTGCGGATGGCTTCCGGCACTTCGCGCGCCTTGCCCGATCCGTAACCGACCCGGCCCTTGCCGTCGCCAACAACCACCAGGGCCGCGAACGAGAACCGCCGCCCACCCTTGACCACCTTGGCCACGCGGTTGATGTAGACCAGCTTGTCGGTCAGTTCAGAATCTTCCCGCTACTCGGGAGAGCGATCCCGGTCACGCCGTCCGCGCGGACCCCGTCCCTGACCTTGTTCGTTGCGTTGCTCTGCCATGAGGCTGTTCCTGATTTCCTAGAATGCGTTGATTTAGAACGACAAGCCGGCTTCACGCGCGGCATCGGCGAGCGCCTTGACCCGCCCATGGTATTTGTAGCCACCACGGTCGAAGATCACTTCCTTGATGCCTTCCTTGACGGCGCGGGTGGCAATCAGCTTGCCCACCTCGCCAGCGGCGGCAACGTTGCAGCCCTTGGCCAACTTGCCTTTGAGTTCCTTGTCCAGGGACGATGCGGCGGCAACGGTCTTGCCGGCGCGGTCGTCGATGACCTGGGCATAGATGTGCAGGCCGGAGCGGAACACAGCCAGGCGCAAGCGGCCGCCGGCGGCCTTGCGGACCTGGCGCCGAACGCGCGACTGGCGCTTTTCGAATTTTTCGCGAGCGTTGGCCATGACTTACTTCTTCTTCCCTTCCTTGCGGAGAATGAATTCACCGGCATAGCGGACACCCTTGCCCTTGTAGGGCTCCGGCGGACGATACGCGCGGATTTCCGCCGCGACCTGGCCGACAAGCTGCTTGTCGATGCCTTCAATGACGATCTGCGTCTGTTCCGGGCAGGCGATCTTGATGCCGGCCGGGACCGGATACTCGACGTCGTGGCTGAAACCAAGCTGCAAAACCAGCTTGTTGCCCTGCATGGCGGCACGGTAGCCGACGCCGGAAATATCCAGCTGCTTCTTGAAGCCCTGGCTGACGCCTTCCACCAGGTTATTCACCTTGGTGCGGCTCATGCCCCACATCTGCCGGGCGCGCTGGGTGTCGTTCGCAGGCGCGAACTTGATCAGATTGTCTTCCATGGTGACGACGACATCGTCGACCAGGGTCTCGCTCAGCTCGCCCAGCTTGCCCTTGGCCTTGACCGTCATGCCGTCGATTTCGACGGTGACGCCATCAGGCACCTGGACCGGGTTTTTTCCAATACGCGACATAATGAACCGCCTTCTCGTTCGTTCGCCGAGTGTTCTTAGAACACCTGGCAGAGAATTTCGCCGCCGACGTTGTGTTCGCGGCATTCATGATCGGACAGCACGCCCCGCGGGGTCGACAGGATGGAGATACCCAGCCCGTTGTAGACCCGCGGCAGATCGCCGATGCCCGAATAGACACGCCGGCCCGGCGTCGACACGCGCTGGATCTCGCGGATCACGGGCTGGCCTTCGTGGTACTTCAGTTCGATTTCCAGTTCCGCCATGCCGGGCTTTTCTTCGCGCTTCTGAAAGCCACGGATGTAGCCTTCGCGCTTCAGAACCTCGAGCACGTTGGCCCGCAGATTCGAAGACGGCGACAGAACCACGGCCTTGCGCGCCTGTTGTCCGTTGCGGATGCGGGTGAGCATATCACCCAGGGGATCGGTCATAGACATGCCAGTATCTTTCCCTTCCTACCAGCTCGACTTGACCATGCCGGGAATCATCCCGTCAGAGGCCAAATCCCGCATAGCGATGCGGGAAATCTTGAATTTGCGATAATTCCCGCGCGACCGGCCCGACAATTCGCACCGCAGGCGGTACCTGGTCGGCGAGGAGTTGCGGGGCAGTGCCGCCAGTTTGAGGTGCGCATTGAAGCGGTCTTCCGGCGACGCCGTTTCATCCTTGGTGATCGCCTTCAGGCGTTCACGTTTCGCGGCATAGCTCTTCGCCATGCGAGCCCGCTTGTTGTTTTTCTCAATCGCGCTTTTCTTCGCCATTACTCGATCTCCATCCGCCGCTGGGCTTACTTCGTGGCCAGCGGCATGTTGAAAGCCTTCAACAAAGCCTTCGCTTCATCATCGGTTTCGGCCGAGGTGCAGATCACGATGTCCATACCCCGGACTTTGTCGACTTGGTCGTAGTCGATTTCCGGAAACACGATCTGTTCCTTCAACCCCATGGCAAAGTTGCCATGTCCGTCGAAACACTTGCCCTGGATGCCGCGGAAGTCGCGAACACGCGGCAGCGCGATGTTCACCAAACGGTCCAGGAATTCGTACATACGGTCCTTGCGCAGCGTGACCTTGGCACCGATGACCATGCCTTCGCGCAGCTTGAAGCCGGCGATGGATTTCTTGGCCCGGGTCGCCACCGGCTTCTGGCCGGTGATGCGGGTCAGGTCCTGGAGCGCGCCGTCGACGCGCTTGCGGTCCTCGGTGGCGTCGCCGACACCCATGTTGAGAACGATCTTCTCAAGCTTGGGCACCTGATAGGTGTTCGCGTAACCGAACTCCTCCATCAAGGCCGACTTGATTTCCTTCTCGTAGACTTCTTTGAGCCGTGTAGCCATCGTCAGAGGCCCTCGCTTAATCAATCTGCTCGCCGGACCGCTTGGCAAAGCGGACCTTGCGGCCGTCATTCAGGATCTTGGTGCCGACGCGGGTCGGCTTGCCGTCCTTGGGGTCCAGATGGGCCAAATTCGACAGGTGGATGGGGGCTTCACGTTCGATGATGCCGCCCGTGGACGTCTGCGTCGCACGCTGGTGCCGCTTCATGCGGTTGACACCTTGGACAACGGCGCGGTCGGCGGTGGGAAGCACCTTAAGCACCTCGCCTTCCTTGCCCTTGTCGCGGCCGGTCAGAACAACGACCTTATCGCCCTTTTTGATTCTCGCTACCATTTCTGCGGTTCCTCGTCAGATCACTTCCGGCGCCAGGGACACGATCTTCATGTAGGCCTTGGCCCGAAGTTCGCGGGTCACCGGGCCGAAGATACGTGTGCCGATAGGCTCGCCGGCGTTGTTGATCAGCACGGCGGCATTGCTGTCGAAGCGGATCGTCGTGCCGTCCGCGCGGCGAATGTCCTTCGCCGTGCGCACGACGACAGCCTTCACGACCTCGCCCTTCTTCACGCGGCCCCGCGGGATCGCTTCCTTGACGGAGCAAACGATCACGTCGCCCACGGAAGCGTACTTACGCTTCGAACCGCCCAGCACCTTGATGCACTGGACCCGGCGGGCGCCGGAATTATCGGCAACGTCCAAGTTTGTTTCGGACTGGATCATTGTTCTTGTCCTTGATTAAAGAGCATCTACCACTGGGCCATTGGACCCGGTTCGGCGTCAGCCCGCCTCGCTAATCACTTCCCAGGTCTTCCGCTTAGAAATCGGGCGGGTTTCCCGGATCTGAACCTGGTCGCCAACCTTGCACGCGTTGTTTTCGTCGTGCGCGGCGTACTTCTTGGTCCGCTTAATGAACTTCTTGTAGAGCGGATGCTTGAACCGGCGTTCAACCTGAACGGTCACGGTCTTATCCATCTTGTCGCTGACGACGACGCCCTGCAGAGTACGTTTCGGCATCTTTCGCTACCTCTTTGTCAGGACGCCGCGGCGACGGTGCCGCGCTCGCCCAGAATGGTTTTGATGCGCGCGATGTCGCGGCGAACCGCCCGCACCTGCGCCGTGTTTTCCAATGCACCCGACGCCTGCTGGAAGCGCAGATTGAAGGCTTCCTTTTTCAGGCCCATGAGCTGGTCTTTCAACTCGTCGTCGGACTTGGTCTTGAGATCAATAGCCTTCGTCATGGCTTAGTGCTCCTCGCCCAGGCGGGTGACGAACCGCGTCTCGATGGGCAGCTTGGCGGCCGCAAGCTCCATGGCCTCTTTCGCCACTTCGTACGACACACCGTCGATTTCGAACATAATGCGGCCCGGCTTCACGCGGGCGGCCCAGAATTCCGGCGTACCCTTACCTTTACCCTGGCGGACTTCGGCCGGCTTCTTCGACACCGGCACGTCCGGGAAGATGCGGATCCACACACGACCTGCACGCTTCATATGGCGCGTCATGGCACGGCGCGCGGCTTCGATCTGACGCGACGTGATACGGTTCGGCGAGATCGCCTTCAGGCCGAAGGCACCGAAGTTGAGCGTCGTTCCACCCTTGGCATTGCCATGGATGCGGCCTTTGAAGGCCTTCCGGTATTTCATTCTTTTCGGGGCCAGCATGTTCCGTCGCCTATCCCAGTTTTGCTTCTATCCGACCGAGACCGCTTAGCGGACCGGCTGTTGTTCCTGCGCGAGCTTGTCCAGCGCCATCGGATCGTGGGCAAGAATTTCGCCCTTGTAGATCCAGACCTTGACGCCGCAGGCGCCGTAGGTCGTGTTGGCAGTGGCTTCGCCATAGTCAATGTTGGCGCGCAGGGTATGCAGGGGCACGCGGCCCTC
>CAXAVJ010000130.1:0-7144 GCA_963972065.1 uncultured Rhodospirillaceae bacterium | reverse complement strand
GGACGATGGCCTGGGCACAGGTTTCCGCGACGCTGACCGCGGCGGCGGCGGCCTTTGGCAAGGGTGGGGCGAAGGCGGCGTCGCCGATGACATGGACATGGGGCACAAGGGTTGAGGCAAAAGTCGCCGGATCGACCGGGCACCAGCCCGTTTCATCAGCCGTGCCGGCGGCCAGCGCGATGTCGCCGGCGCGCTGGCGGGGGATGAAGTTGACCACGTCGGCGCTCACGTCGTCGAAGTCCGTGGACACGGTGCGCGTTTCCGGGTCGATGGCGCGGACGATGCCATCGCTTTCCGCCAGCCGGTATTCGATCATGCCGGGATAGAGCGCCGCCCAGGCTTCCTCGAACAGAGGCTGCAGGGAGAACTTGGATTTGGCGTCGAACACGATGATCTTGGATTTGGGCTTGGCGGTCTTGAAGTAATGGGCGGCCAGGCTGACCCGTTCGCCGACCGCGGGCGGGCAGCGCAACGGCCCGACGGGGGCGACCAGGGCGAACACACCGCCGTCGGGCATGGCCTCAAGCTGGCGGCGCAGCAGGACCGTCTGTTCCCCCGCTTGCCAGGCATGGGGAATCCGGCCCGCCGTGGCGGCGGAAACGCCCTCGACCTCGTTCCAGAAAAACCCAATGCCGGGCGACAGCACCAGTTTGTCGTAGGGCAGGATCGATCCGTCGGCGAGGCGCAGGTTGCGCGCGTCCGTATCCACGGCTTCGGCCCGGCCGGTGACGATGGTGACGCCGTCCCGGGCCAGGGCACCGTAGCCGACAGTCTGGTCCTCGATGCGGCCGAACCCGCCGATCACCGTGTTGCTGCCGGGACAGCAGACAAAGGACGTGTCCCGCGTGATCAGAGTGACCTCGACCTCGGGTGCCAACTGTTTGATTCTGCGCGCGGCGGCACTGCCGCCGAACCCGCCGCCGACGACCACGACGCGTCCACCCTTGGCCCGTGCAATCCCGGGCAGGGTCAGTGCCGGGGCGGCGGCGATCAGGCCGAGAACGGTGCGCCGGGTCCAGCCGGAAGTCATGGAGGGGTCCTTTCAGAATGCGCCTCGGCTTGACGCCGGGCCCTGCATCATGGCTCTAATCCCGGCCCATGAAAAGCATCACACCCGACGGCGCACGCGCCCTGTCCGTCATTTCCTTCCGCCGTGGCATCCTGCAGACCTTGTTGTGGATGGTCTTGCTTGTGGGCCCGCAGGCGGCGTCGGCGGCGGAGTTGGTGCTGTTTGAAAGCGACACCTGCGAATGGTGCGAACGCTTCCACAAAGAGGTCGGCCCCGCCTATCCGAACACGGCCGAAGCCAAATGCGCGCCGTTGCGCCGCGTCGACATCCACGATCCCAGGCCGGCCGACCTGACCCATATCAAGGGCATCGTCTTCACGCCGACCTTCGTGTTGATCGAGGACGGCCAGGAGGTCAGCCGCCTGGTCGGCTATCCGGGTGAGGATTTTTTCTGGAGCCTGCTTGAGCGCGATCTCAAGAAACTGCACCGGCCTTGCGCGGCCCCATAGGGGGCTTCGTGGCGAGGCGCCGGGTTTCAGGGGGCGAAACTCTGCATTGATATATTATATTTATTGAATATCATTTATCCAAGAGTCCTCGAACAATCGGGGCATGAGCGCCGCCAAGGGCCTCATTTCTGGGAGATTTGAAAGATGTCGAAAAAGCTGTTCATGGGAGTGCTGGGTCTCGTGCTCGGTCTGGGCGCCGCCGGCGCCGCGCGGGCCGAGATGGCGTCGCCCATCATTCTCGCCAATACGTGTTTTTCCTGTCACGGAACGGACGGACAAAGCGCCGGCGCGATGCCCTCGATCAAGGGCAAGCCCGCCGACTACATCGCGACGATGCTGACCGCGTTCCGAAACGGATCGAAGCAGGGAACAGTGATGAACCGTATCGCCAAGGGCTTTTCCCCCGACGAGATCGAGGCCCTGTCCAAATATTTCGCGAACCAACAGTAGGGAGGGTGCCATGACGCGAATCACGCGACGCCGTTTCACCCGCATGCTCGGCGCCGCCGGCGCGGGCGCCGCCGCTAGCTTGGCCGCACCGGCCGTGTTCGCGCGCGCGCGCGCCAAGGTCGTCGTCGTCGGTGGCGGCTTCGGCGGCGCGACCGCCGCCAAATACCTGAACAGATTCGATCCGGGCATCGAGGTCACCCTGGTCGAACCTGCGTCTCATTTCGTGACCTGTCCGTTTTCCAACACGGTGATTGGCGGGTTTCGCGACATGGACGACATCACCCGCAATTTCGACGCCATGCGACGGCGCGGCGTGAAGGTCGTTCACGACAGTGCCAAGGTCATCGACGGTGCCAGGAAGAAGGTCGTGTTGGCCGGTGGCGGGGAACTGGATTTCGACCGTTGTGTCGTGTCGCCGGGCATCGACTTCCGTTGGGATGCCATCGAGGGGCTCAGCCCGGATTTGGCGGAAAAACTGCCGCATGCGTGGAAGGCGGGGCCGCAGACCCTTTTGCTGCGTCGCCAGTTGGAGGCCATGTCTGACGGCGGTACGTTCATCATCTCGCCACCGGTCGATCCGTTCCGTTGTCCGCCGGGGCCGGGGGAGCGCATCAGTCTGGTCGCCCATTACTTCAAGCAACACAAACCGAAGTCGAAGATCGTCGTTCTCGACCCCAAACAAAAATTCTCCAAGCAGGGCCTGTTCAAGCAGGGCTGGGAAAAGCTCTATCCGGGCATGATCGACTATCACAACCTCGACAACGACGGCGTGGTGGCGCGGATCGATGCGGCGAACATGACGCTGCATACGGATTTCGGCGAATACAAGGGCGACGTCATTAACTTTATCCCGCCGCAGCATGCCGCTCGGATCGCCAAGGATTCGGGCCTGACCGACGCGACCGGGTGGTGCCCGGTTGATCATCAGACCTTCGAATCCACCTTGGTTCCCGGCGTTCACGTGATCGGCGATGCCAGTATCGCTGCTCCCATGCCCAAGTCGGGATTCGCGGCCTCGACCCAGGGCAAGGTCTGTGCCGCCGCGATCGCGGCGATCGTCGGCGGGGGGCGGCCGGGAACGCCCAAGTTCGTCAACACCTGTTACAGCCTCGTCGCACCGGACTACGGCATTTCTGTCGCCATGGTTTACGGCTACAAAGGCGGCAAGATCGTCAAGGTTGACGGCTCGGGCGGGCTAAGCCCCATGGATGTCCCCGATTTCGACCGTAAGCAGGAAGCGCTTTATGCGGACGGTTGGTATCGGTCGATCAGCAACGACATTTGGGGCTGAGGGCCATCGCTGGAACTTCAAGGAATTCCGGGGGGCTCAGGCCCTGACGGGATGGCTTTGCGAAAGAGGGCGTGACCACGGCCCGATTTCCGGGTTTTATGACGGCCTTGCGGCATTCAAACTTGATACATATATTTTTTTATGAATATGATTGCCGCATGAAGAAGGCGGAAACGCCCGTAGAAAGCTAACAGCCGTGATCGGGGCGGCGCAAAACCGCCTCCTGAATCGGCGACAACGTTGGGGAACAGGTATGTCCAAGAAATATACGACACCATTCGTGGCGGCGGTGGCCGGTTGCGCGGTTTTGGCGCTGGCGGCGGTCTGTGCACAGCCGGTATCCGCGGGCACGGTCGAAGTCGCGGCCATGACCGAAATGAAGGACCCGCTGACCAAACAGCCCGGCGACGCGGCCAAGGGCAAGGGGGTCTTCGCCAACCGCAAGCTCGGCAATTGCCTGGCCTGTCACAAGCTCGAAGCCATGAAGGAACAGTCGTTCCACGGTGAAGTCGGCCCGCCGCTTGACGGCGTCGCCTCGCGCTATTCCGTGGCCGAACTGCGCCTGCGCGTGGTCGATCCCAAGGCCTTGAATCCGGACACCATCATGCCGTCCTTCCACAAGTCGGAAGGGCTTCACCGGGTGCTTAAGAAATTCGCCGGCAAGCCGATTCTGGACGCACAGCAGGTCGAAGATCTGCTTGCCTATCTGGCGACCTTGAAGGAATAGGCCGCCCTGGTAGACGGCGCCGATATCTAGGTTTTCTGTAACAAGGACTGAAGAAAAATGACTGAAACGCATCTCACCCTCTCGCGACGTCAGGCTCTCAAGGGCGTGTCTGCCTTTGCGCTGACCCTGGTGGCCGCGGGGCTTCTGGCGCCGGGCGCGCAAGCCGACGCTGCGGCTGTCGACGCCGCCATTAAGAAACTGGTCAAGGGTACGCCCGAGGAAGGCAAGATCAAGCTCGACCTGCCGCAGATCGCCGAGAACGGCAACACCGTTCCCGTCGCCTTCGAGGTCGATAGCCCGATGTCCAAGGACGACCATGTGAAGACCGTCCACCTGTTCGCCGAAGGCAATCCGTCTCCGGAAGTCGCCAGTTTCCACTTCACGCCGCAGTCCGGCATGGCGCGGGCATCCACCCGCATGCGCATGGCGGGCACGCAGAACGTGGTCGTCGTCGCGGAAATGAGCAACGGCAAGGTCTATATCGCCAAGCAGCAAGTCAAGGTCACCATCGGCGGCTGCGGCGGCTGATCAGAGCATCGGAGAAAGAAAATGTCAGACGTTAAACCGCGCGTGCGAATCCCGAAATCGGCCAAAAAGGGCGAGGTCGTGGAGATCAAGTCTCTGATCGAGCACAAGATGGAAACCGGCCAGCGCAAGGGCAAGGACGGTAACAAGATTCCGCGCAAAATCATCAACCGCTTCGAATGCAAGTTCAACGGCGCGACGGTGTTCGCCTCGGATTGGCATCCGGCGGTTTCGGCAAACCCTTACTTGGCGTTCCATTTCCGCGCCGAGGAAAGCGGCGAGTTCGAATTCAAGTGGATTGAAGACGGCGGCGCCGAATACACGAAGAAGGCAAAGATCACGGTCTCCTGACGCATTAATAACAACAATGTCAGGAGCGCGGAGAAAGGGATCCGAGTAATGGGAATCAATCTAAGCAGATACGCGCTCTTCGGTCTGGCTCTTGCCGTGACCGCCGGCGTGGCGGCGAACGCCGTTGCCGACGAGAAGAAGAACTGGGGGGCCTATCAGGTCGAGGACCGGCGGTCCGGTTACACCTACGCAGCGCCGGAAACGCGCGCCATGCAGGACGACAACTTCCAGAACCCCGGTATGCTTTGGGCCGAAATCGGTGAAGAGCAATGGAACAAGGTGGATGGCGAGGCGGGCAAATCCTGCGCGTCCTGCCACAAGGGCCCGGACAGCATGAAGGGTGTGGCCGTCAGCTATCCGAAGTACGTGGCCGAGAAGAAGAATCTGGAAAACCTGGAGCAGCGCATCAACCGCTGCCGCACGGACAACATGAAGGCCAAGGAGTGGAAATACGAATCCAAGGAACTCCTGGGTATGACCGTGTTCGTACGCCATCAGTCCCTGGGCATGCCGATCAGTGTCAAGGTCGACGGCGAAGCCGCGCCCTACTTCGAGAAGGGCAAGGCGTTCTATAACGAACGCCGCGGCCAACTCGACATGGCCTGCAAGCATTGCCACGAGGACTTCCCGGGCGCGCATCTGCGGGCCAACGTCCTCAGCGAAGGACAGGGCAACGGTTTCCCCGTGTATCGCCTGAAATGGAACGGCGTCGGTTCTCTGCACCGCCGTTTCCGCGGCTGCAACAAGCAGGTGCGCTCGTCGGCCTACGGTTATGGCAGCGACGAGTATCTGGCGCTTGAACTTTACGTCATGTGGCGGGGCCGGGGTTTGCCGGTCGAAACGCCCGCCGTGCGTAACTGATATCACGCAGGTTCAACGTCCGGAGGAACGGTATCCCCCGATCCTCCGGACGTTTTTTTTCTTTAATCGATTTTTCGACCCCCATCTGAACAGCAGTAAGTGGAGACGAGCGTGTTAAGTCGGCGTGAATTCTTTCATCTGGCCGCCGCGACGGCGGCCCTGCCTGCAACGGCGCTGAACTTCCGGTCGGCCATGGCCAAACAAAAGGTCATGCAGCAGGACCTGTTGCAGTTCGACAGCCTGGGGCAGGTCACCCTGTTGCATTTCACCGACATGCACGCGCAGCTCGTCCCCATCTATTTTCGCGAGCCGACCGTCAATCTGGGCGTCGGCGAGGTCCGTGGCCTGCCGCCGCACATCACGGGCAAGGATTTCCTGCACAAGTACGGCATCGGGCCCGGCACGCCAGAAGCCTATGCCCTGACCGATCAGGACTTCACGTCGATGGCCAAGTCCTACGGCAAGGTCGGCGGCGTCGACCGCATGGCGACCTTGGTCAAGGCGATCCGCGCCGAACGCCCCGACAATACCCTGTTGCTGGACGGCGGCGATACCTGGCAGGGCTCCTATACGTCGTTGAAGACCGGCGGCGCCGACATGGTCGACGTGCAGAACGCGCTGGGCATCGACGCGATGACGGCGCATTGGGAATTCACCTACGGCGTGGACCGGGTGAAGGAATTGCAGGACAGCCTGAATTTCCCGTTCCTGGCGTCCAACGTGCGCGATGTGGAATGGCAGGAAGACGTGTTCGAGGCGATCAAGTATTTCGAAAAGGGCGGGGTCAAGATCGCCGTGATCGGCCAGGCCTTCCCCTATACGCCGATCGCCAACCCGCGCTATCTGATGCCCAATTGGTCCTTCGGCATCAACGAAGACAACATGAAAAAACGGGTCGCCGACGCCCAGGCGGCGGGGGCGGACCTGATCGTTCTGCTGTCCCACAACGGTTTCGACGTGGACCGCAAGCTGGCGGCCCGTGTGCCCGGCATCGACGTGATCCTGACCGGTCATACCCACGATGCCCTGCCGGCGCCGGTGAAGGTCGGCAATACCCTGCTGATCGCCTCGGGCAGCCACGGCAAGTTCCTGTCGCGCCTGGACCTCAAGGTCGAGGGCAAGAAGGTGACGGATTATAATTTCCGTCTGATCCCTGTGTTCTCCGACGTCATCGAACCGGACAAGGACATGGCGGCATTGGTGCAGAAGATCCGCGAACCTCATATGGCGGAAATCAGCCGCGAACTGGGCCATACGGAAGACCTTCTGTACCGTCGCGGCAATTTCAACGGCACCTTCGACGATGTCATCTGTCAGGCGTTGCTGGCCGAACGGGACGCGGAAATCGCGTTGTCTCCGGGCTTCCGCTGGGGGGCGTCGTTGCTGCCGGGGCAGGCGATCACGGTCGACGACGTGCACCA
>CAXAVJ010000129.1:0-7162 GCA_963972065.1 uncultured Rhodospirillaceae bacterium | reverse complement strand
TCAGGCCCAGGCCGTGGCGCAGGAAATCGGCCAGGGAATAGCGGTCCTCGGCCTCGGCGGCATAGTCCTTGCCGTTGACGGTCAGGGTGATGCGGCGTTCGGGCAGGGCATCAGACATGGGCGGACTCCGAGGCGCGGACGCAGGCGCTGGCCAGGGAGCGGCGCAGCAGCACGCCCGCGAGGTGTTGGCGGTAGGCTTCGGTGACCAGGGCGTCGCCCGCCATGGGCCGCTCGGCGATGAGGGCCCCGGCCGCGCGGAACAAGGCGTCCGACGGCGTCTCGCCGATCATCATGGCTTCCACGTCGGTCGGGCGGACCGGGCCATCGTCGACGCCGATCAGCACCACGGCGGCGCGGTCGATGCGCCCGTCCGTATCCAGGGTGATCAGGCTGCCGACGCCCGCCATGGCGAAATCGCCGTGGCGTTGCGCGAATTCGCGGAAATCCCAGCCGTGGGCCGAAGGCCAGGCGTCGAAAGAAAGGGTGGTCAGAATTTCGCCCTCGTTGATGTCGGGGGTCATGTAGCCCAAGGGATAATCGGCCATGGCGACGCGGCGGGTGCCGTCCTGGCTGGTCAACGTGATCTCTGCCTCCAGCAGGGCGGCCATCCCCGGTAGTTCCGCCGCCGGGTCGAGATGGGCCAGCGACCCGCCGACCGTGCCTCGGTTGCGGGTCTGGACATGGCCGACGAAGCCGAGGGCCTCGCGCAGGATCGGGCAGCAGGTGGCCAGGGCGGCGTCTTCCAATACCGTGCGCTGGCGGGTCATGGCGCCAAGAGTGACCCGCCCGCTGCCGATCGTGATCCCGGCGATCTCCGCCACCGGGTTGAGGTCGATCAGATGGTCGACCGCGACATAGCGCAGGTTCATCATGGCCATCAGGGACTGTCCGCCGGACAGCAGGCGCGCGTTGTCCAGCGTTGCCGCCATCTCGGCGGCTTCGGCGAGCGATTCCGCCCGATGATAAGTGAAAGGGGCGGGCTTCATGCGTCGGGCTTGCCCTGCTTTCCGCCCTTGAAGCGCGCGGTCAGCCCTTGCCACAGAAGCGACCCGACCTTGATCGCCTCCGGGTCCGGCTCTTCCCCGCTGTCGATGCGCTTGCTCAGGCGCGCCGCGAACTGATCGACCAACTGCTGCGCCGTCTTGGTCACCACGCCCGCACCCCGCGCGTACTGGATGATGCTGCCGGCCAGGTTCAGGTCCGTCACGACCTCGACCCGGGTGCCGTCGCCCGTTGGATGCAATTGGAAGGTCACCGTGGCATGGGCCGATCCGCGGCCCCGGTCTTCCCGCCCCTTGGCCGACACACGGACCTTCATGGCCTCCGGGTCCACGTCCTCGATCACCGCCGTGCCGCGGAACGACAGGCTGACCGGCCCCAGCTTCAGTTCCACCATGCCTTCGTAGGTGCGCTCGTCCACCGCCGCCGTCAGCGTGGTGCCCGGCAGGCAGGGCGCGACATAGGGGATGTTCAGCAGGGTGCGCCAAGCGTCGTCGGGAGCAAGGCTGAGGTCCAGGGTGTTCTCGATGATCATGGCTCCGGGTCCCGTTTGTCGGATTTCGGCGCCTCGAACTCGGCCAGCATCTTTTTCAGCAGGGCCGCGAGGGTATCCTGCTCCGCCGGAGTCAGGGTCTCGATCAAGCGGGCCTGGGTTTCCACATGGGCGACAAGGGCCCGTTCGATCAGCTTCCGCCCTCGGTCGGTCAGGACGATCCGTACGCTGCGGCCGTCATCACGATTGGCCCGGCGCACGACGTATCCCGCCCGCTCCAACTGGTCGATGCGGTGGGTCATGGTGCCCGACGTGACCATGGTCGAAGCGATCAATTCACCCGGTGACAGGCTGTAGGGCGGGCCGACGCGGAGCAGGGTCGACAGCACGTCGAACCCCGCCACGTTCAGGTCGAACTTGGCCCAGGTTTCTTCCATCCCGCGCAGAAAGAAGGTGCCGAGCCGACGGACGCGACCGACCACGCCCATGGGCGCGGTGGCCAGGTTCGGATATTCCTGCCGCCATTCGGCGAGAATGCGTTCGACGTGATCCTCGGGAAGGGTTGAAGAGTGATCCATGCCGGGCAGTCTTTCCCGGCAACTATCTTGACGTCAAGATTAATTTTGGGCCGTCAAGGCCAATACCCGGCAGGGGGCCGGGCCCGCAGGGCGCGGGCCCGGGGGGATCACTTGTATTTCTGTTCGAAGTCGTAGACTTGACCGAAGCCCATGAGCTGGCTGAATTCCGCGAACGGGTAGAAGTCGACCTTCGAGCCGGCCGTCGAGCCGGTTTCCTTAAGGTCGGTGTAGACAGCCTTCAAGGCCTGACCGGCGGCCAGGAAGCCGCTGCCGGGGAACAGGGCGATCTTGTAGCCGAGGGACTGCAACTCGTCGCGGCTGAGCACCGGGGTGCGGCCGCCTTCGACCATGTTGGCCAGCAACGGCAGGTCGAAGCGCTCGCAGATCGTGCGCATTTCCTCTTCGCTTTCCGGGGATTCGACGAACAGGATATCGGCGCCCGCTTCGGCGAAGGCGTCGGCGCGGCGCAGGGCTTCGTCCAGGCCCAGGGTGGTGCGGGAATCCGTGCGCGCGATGATCAGGAATTCGTCGCTGTCGCGGGTGTCGCGGGCGACGCGGATCTTGGCCAGCATGTCGTCCAGCGGCACCACGTTGCGGCCCAGCATGTGGCCGCATTTCTTGGGGAATTCCTGGTCTTCAAGCTGGATCGCCGTGGCGCCGGCCCGTTCATAGCCGCGCACCGTGTGTTCCAGGTTAAGCAGCCCGCCGTAGCCGGTGTCGCCGTCGGCGATCAGGGGCGTCTTGGTGCCTTCGGCGATCTGGCGCACACGGCTGACCATGTCAGTATAGGTCGCGATGCCGGCATCGGGCAGGCCCAGATGCGAGGCCACGACGCCGTAGCCGGTCATGTAAAGGACATCAAACCCCAGGGAATCGGCGACTTTCGCCGAAATCATGTCGAACACGCCGGGGGCGATCAGAATCTCATCCTGCTTCAGGCGTTGGGACAGGCTTTTCATTCGAATATTTCCTCTTCGTGGAATAATTGCATGCAATAAAGGCTATTTTTGCCGTTTCAAAGGCTGTTTTAGCCTATATTGCATACAATGAACAAGGCTATGTGACGTATCGTATGGGGCAGTATGTTTGCCGGCGTGATGCCCAGGGAGTGACAGCATGGCGACGTCAAGTGATCGGGTGTACCGACAGATCCGCGAAGGCATTCTTGCCGGCGAGTACGCCGTGGGCGATCGTCTGCGCGAAGGCGAACTGGCGACGCAGTTCGGTGTCAGCCGTACGCCCGTGCGCATCGCCCTGCAGCGTCTGGTCAATGACCGGCTGATCGACTTCACGGCCCATGCCGGCGCCATCGTGCGCGGCTACGCCGATGCGGAGATGGTCGAGATTCTCGAGATCCGCGCGCTGCTGGAACCCCAGGGTGCCCGCCTTGCGGCCCTGAACCGCAAACAGGAGCACCTGGACGAGCTGTTCGAGCTATGTGCGCGGATGGAAACGTTGGGCGACCGGAGCGAGCCGGACTTCGGCCAGATCGCGCCCCTCAATAACCGGTTTCATCAGGTCCTGCTGGATGCATCGGGGCAACGCCAGCTTCTGGTCGTCACCACGTCCCTGATAGAATTGAACAACGTCGTTCAATCCTACAGGAAATTCGCCCGCGCCGATGTCGACCGCAGTTTCGCCGAACATCGCCAACTGGCCACGGCGATCGAGCGCGGCCAAAGCGATCTGGCGGCCGCCATCATGCTCAGCCACGTCCATGCCGCGCTTGCCAATTTCAAGTTGCGGATCGGGACGGCCGCCGCCCCGGTTAAGCTTCGGACAGTTCCGGGATCGGGCTGATCAGGGGCTTGCCGGCCAGGAAGGCCTCGATATTGCGGCGCATCAGCTTCACGCCCAGGATTTGAACCTCCGGTGCCGCCCCGCCCACATGGGGGGTCAGGACGACGTTGGTCATGGTGCAGAGCGCTTCGGGAACCACCGGTTCGTCCTCGAACACATCCAGGCCGGCCCCGGCGATCACGCCGTCCCGCAAGGCGGTAATCAGATTATCCGTATGGACGACGCTGCCGCGCCCGACATTGATCAGGAAGCCGTCCTTGCCCAATGCTTCCAGCACGATGCGGTCGATCAGGTGATGGGTCGCGGGGCCGCCGGGCACGGCGGAAATCAGGAAATCGACATGCTGAGCCAGGTCGCGGACATTATCGACATAGCGCCAGGGAAGGTCCACCTTGGCCGACCGGGCCATGTAGGAAACCTCCATGTCGAAGCCTTCGGCGCGCCGGGCGATGCCCTGGCCGATGGCGCCCATGCCGATGATGCCGATCTTCTTGCCGTTGACCATCGGGCGCTGGGGCAGGTCCTCGCGCCATTTTCCGGCCCGGGCCGAGGCGTCGTAGACGGGGATGTTGCGCACAATGGCCAGCAGTAGGGCAAAGGCGTGGTCGGCGACCGAGGGGGCGTTCATGCCCGCCGCATGGGTGATGCGGATGCCGCGTTCCCGGGCGGCGGCCTGATCGACTTTTTCGTACCCGGTGCCGATGGTGCAGATCAGCTCCAGCGCCGGCAGGGCGTCCATTTCCGCGCGGGTCACGCCGATGAAGCCCGAAGTCACCATGATGCGGGCCGACTTGCGGGCATCGTCGTCGGGTGTCCCGGCGGCGAGGTCGAAATCCAGCAGGGTGAAGTCGGGCGCAAAATCGATGCGGTGGCGGGGGGCTTCGTGTTTGAACAGGATGATGGGCTTCACGGTCGTTCCCTTGGGCATGGATGAAAGGCGCGGACCCTGCCGGTCCGCTCCTGGGTAGGCGCCGACGGCATCCCGCGGCGTGATGATGGAAAATGGAGGGCCGCTACGCTGCGCCCACCTTGCGTTCAATAACGGATTCAAGCTGCGTCGTTGTCGAGCGCAGCTGGGCCTTGATCTTGCCGGCGGGGATCGGCTCGGCTGCCGTGGAGCCGTAATCCTTGGGCAGGATGTCGTGGATGTCGAAACCTTCGGGCACGCTTTCCAGGTCGAAATCGGCGTCGCTGAGGTTCAGGTACTTGAGCGCCGCGTTGGTCCAGGCGAACAGCCAGAACTGGAAATAGCCGAACCAGTTGGGCACGTCCTTGCGCCGGGAGAAGGCCATGCCGAAGCCCTTGAGCGCGTAGTAGACCCGCTTCGGATTGAGGGAGAACCGGGTCAGGCGTTGGGTCAGTTGCAGCAAGGCCCGCCAGTTCTTGAACACCATTTTGAGGAAAAGGCCCGTGTTGCCGAAGCCCTGGCCTTCGATGGGGACGTGATGGCCCTCGGCCTGCAGGTCGAAAAACGCCTTGAGCCGTTCGTACTGATAGGCGCCGTCCGTGAACACGTCGACGAAATGCTTGTAGCCGTCGATCATGGTCCGGCGGGGCAGAAGATATTTGATGTTGGTCTGGTACTTGTAGCCGCCCAGCCCGAAACGCACGTCGCGAAGCCGCTTGGAAAGCTTCATGCGGCGGTACAAGGGCGTGCCCGGCAGGGCGGTCAGCAGTGACGGATCGCCGGACAGCAGGGCCGCGTCGGTCAGGCCCTTCAGCGTGATGTCGAAGCAGTCCTCGTCATCACTATCGAAGCCGAAGATCAGGCCGCCGACGATGATGAAGCCACGCGACTGGATTTCACGCACCACCTGGGTCAGCTCGGTCGACGAATTCTGCACCTTGGCCGTTTCCAGAAGCGAGTTCTTGGAAAAGCTTTCAATGCCGATGAACAGCATGTCGAAGCCGGCGCGGCGCATCTTGTCCATCAGGTCCGGATGGTTGTTCAGATTGATGGTCAACCAGGTATAGAGCGAGGGCGTGTGGCCGGTGCGGGCTTTCCATTCGAGAATCTTGTCGATCACCAGCTCGGCCCAGCGCGGCTCGCCGATGAAATTATCGCAGGCGAACAGAATCTGCGACACGCCGAGCGAGCACAGATGGTCCAGTTCCTCGACAATCAGATCGGCCGACTTGTTATGGGGCCGGTTGTTGTCGTCCATGATGCGGATGTCGCAGAATTCGCAGAGGAACGGGCAGCCGCGCGAAACCTCGATCACCGCGCCGTAATAGCGCGAGATCGTCGCGTCCATCAGGCCCCGGTGCATGGGCTTGGCCTTGGCGATTTCAAACCGGCCGGGCGATTTGATGAAGTGTTCCATGGGCTGGCCGTCGCGCACGTCCTGGATCAGCTGGGCGATGCAGGCCTCGCCGTCGCCGATGAACACATGGTCGAAATTCTCAAACCGGTCGAGGGTGCCGGCCTGATCGAAGGACCAGGCCAGCGGGCCGCCGACGATGGAGCGTGCCTTGGGGAACCGGACCTTCAACCGGGCACGGATCTGTTCCATGAAGGGAGCGTCCTGGTTGATGCCGCTGAACAGGTAAAGGTCGGCCTCGGGAATGTCGTCGACCTTCTGGACCCGGGTGTCGTGCAGCATCAGATCCACGTCCAGATCGTCGGGGATATGCGCCGCCAGGGTATAGGCCCAGACGGGCATGAAAATGGCGCCGTAGGTCTGAGTGTTGGAATAGACCGGGTCCGGTGCATGCACGAACATCACGCGGAACGGGCGCTCCTGCGTATGTGGCGACGGTGTTGCGTGGGCCTTATCGGTCATGATCTTCCCGGCGTTGGGCGGGCGATCCCCCCAATATAGGGACAGCGCGCGCATTTCCCATCTTTTAGTGGGTTTTGAGGGGGGATGGCAAAGCCTTACTCGCCGTCGCGGGGGCGCTTCGGCGCGGTCTGGATGTCGAAGTTGATGGCCTGGACCAGGAATTGCACACCGAGCAGCAGAGCCAATACGGCAATCATCACCGTGCCTGTGGTCGCGGCCGTGCCGCCCTGCGCCGACAGCCACCATTTGTAACCGCCGAACATCAGGCCAAAGGCCGTCAGCACCGTCCCCGCCGTCAGGTAGAACGACCCCAGCGAAAAATCGTAGAGGAAGTACTTGAACAGAATGCGCTTTCCCATGCCGCGGATCAGCCGGTAGACGAACACGGGCATGATCGACGGGATATGCAGCGAGCTTTGCTCGTCGCCGTACCGCGCGGGAATGGCCACGTCCTCGGCCACGGCACCGGCGATGTTGAGGCGGATCAGCATATCCGATTCGAAGAAATA
>CAXAVJ010000128.1:0-7544 GCA_963972065.1 uncultured Rhodospirillaceae bacterium | reverse complement strand
CGTGGAGCGGGTCGCCCGGCCGCCACGCGCGCATGCGCCGCTTCCGGAAGAAGAAGCGGCCCATCGGGCCTTTCTGGAAAAATTGAAAGACCCCGTCTGGGTTGCGTGATGCAGTCCGCCCGCGGCGGATTAATGCCTAGGCGTCGCTTTTGACTTGGGTCTGGAGCTTATCGACGTTCTGCTGATAAAGGGCGGCGAAGTCGATCGGGCTGAGGACCAGCGGTTGGAATCCGCCGTCGCGGCTGACATCGGCCAGGATCGCGCGGGCAAAGGGGAACATCAGGCGCGGGCATTCCACGAACAGGACCGACGCCCGGTACTCTTCCGGGATGCGCAGGGTGAACAGGCCCGCGTACTTCAGTTCCAGGATATAGGTTACCTGATCGGCGATTTTGCTCTCGGACTTGATGTCGAGAATGACCTCGAACACGTTTTCGGCAAGGCCTTCGACCTGGACGTCCAGGTTCAGGTTCAGCTCGGGTTGGCCCTTGGGCGGTTCGAGAAAAATCTGCGGCGCGCCCGGAACCTCGAAGGACAGGTCCTTAATGTATTGGCCGTGGATCATCAGGGGAACTTCGTCCCCTTGCTTGATCCCACTGGGGGCGGCCGGTCCCGTTGCGGGCGTCGTGTCGTCGCTCATGATCGTCTCCGTATTTAAGGCGATAGCTGGCTACCATGGATCAGGGCTGGGAACAACCGCCAAGGCAGCCTCGGCCTGGTCTGGGTCAGCCGCTTTCGGGCGGGCCGCCGGGTCGTCTGGGGTGGTCCCTGTCCTCAAGGGCTTCCGGGTCCGGCGGAACTTCTTCGAAATCGCCGTCGATGACCGGCCCGCGGCCGGGCCCGCGACCATGACTGGGCCCGGCAGACCCCTGTCCCGGCGCGGTCCCCATGCCCATGGTCTGGACATGGACGCGGCCGTGGCGCAGAACATAGCGCCCGATGGCTTGGGCGGCGGCGGCGCGGAACGGCGGCACGAACAAAACAAAGCCGAAGGCATCTGTCATGAAACCCGGGGTCAGCAGCAGGGCCCCGGCCATCAACAGACACAGCCCGTCGAACATTTCGGCCACGGGCAGGCGGTCCTGGGCCAGGCTGTCCTGTACCCGGCGCAGGGTGTCGAGCCCCTGATGACGCAGCAGCGCCGTGCCCAACACCGCCGTCAGGATGACCACGGCCAGGGTCGGCCATAGGCCGATCACACCGCCGACCTGCACAAACAGGCCGATCTCGATGATCGGGACGGCGACGAACAGGATCAGGATGAATGGGGCCACGGGTTGTAGTTATCCTGTATTGCGACTATCTCAAGGGTCTGGCTCAAGGGTCTGGGGCAAAGGCTTGGCACATAAGGTTCATCGGCGGCTTGAGTTTAGCAGCCGGGACCGGCGGGGTCGCCCCCGATGCGGCGCCCGCCCGTCCGCAGCTTTGCTGGACCTGGGCACGGGGGTCCGCTAACCTTGGCGCGCAAGGACGCGTTCGAACTTAAACCACGGGTGCCGGCGGCGGTTCCAGCCGCTTCGGTGCCAAGGCCTCCATCGTCGGGGGCGCAAACAAAAAGGTCCGAATTCACAAATGGGCGGCGGATTCCAGTTCATCGATATCATTCTCATCGCCATGGTCGCGGCGTTCTTCGTGCTGCGTCTGCGCAGCGTGCTCGGCCGCCGGGACGGCAACGACGGCAGCGGTCACCGCGATCCGTTCAAACCGGTCCCGCCCGAGGAAGCCGCCGACGGCAAGGTCATCGCCCTGCCGGAGCGCAAGGTCGACGATTCGCCGCAATCGAAATCCGACCCCGGCGCCTTTGCCGCCGAGGGCACGATCGACAACGGCCTGGTGCAGATCAGGGTCGCCGACCCCGACTTTTCGCCTGATGAATTCCTGGCCGGTGCGCGCGTCGCTTTTGAGATGATCCTGGACGCTTTCGCCGCCGGGGACGTGAAAACCCTGAAGACCCTGCTGGACCCGGGTGTGTTCGCTGATTTCGAGGCGGCGATCCGCGACCGCGAGGAACACGGCCATACCGTCGAGGACACCCTGGTCGGCTTCAAGTCGGTGGACCTCGTCGAGGCCTATATGGAAGGCCGCATCGCCAACATCACCATCAAGTTCGTGACCGAACAGGTCAACGTGACCCGCGACGCCGAAGGCCAGGTCGCCGAAGGCAACCCGAACGAGGTCATCACGGTCACTGATTTCTGGACCTTTGCCCGCGACACCAAGGCCCGCGACCCCAACTGGGCCCTGGTCGCAACCCATAGCGCCGACTAGGCAGGCGATGGGGGGCTCACGCGTCCACCGCCGTTCGTCCATCTGGGCGCTCGTCCTGGCCGTCCTCGTCTCCGGCCTCGTCGCGGGCTGCGGCGCGATCCAGAAGGTCGTCCCCGCCAGCGACTATCAGGCACCGGCCGAAGTCCCCCCGCAACTGATCCTGGAGCCCGCGGAGTTCAAGACCCTGCCCGGTTGGCGCGCGGACGTGCTGTCCGACGCTTTGGCTGCGTTTCTTGCGTCCTGCCCGGTGATCGCAAAACGCCCGGCTGATCAGCCGCTCGGATACCTTCCCGAACACGGCACCATGGGCGATCTCGCGAAAATCTGCGCCGAGGCCCGCGGTCTCAACACCAAAAGCACGGCGCAGCTGCAGTTCTTCATTGAACGCAGCTTCCGCCCCTTCCATGTCCGTGACGGCCAGAAACGGGACGGCAAGTTCACGGGCTATTACGAACCTTTGCTGCGCGGCAGCTTTCAGCCCAACGTCCGTTATCGCCATCCGGTCTATGCCCGCCCGCGCGACATCGTGGTGGTCGAACTCGGCATGTTCGACCCGGACCGCAAGGGCGAACAGCTGGCCGGCCGGCTGGTCGACGACCGCCTACTGCCCTATTTCGACCGCCGCGAAATCCTCGGGGGCGCCCTGCGGGGCCGGCAGCTCGAACTGCTTTGGGTCGACAGCGCCATCGATCTGTTCTTCCTGCATGTCCAGGGTTCGGGCCGTATCCTGCTGCCCGACGGCAGCCATGTGCGCCTCGCCTTCTCGGGCCGCAACGGCCACCGCTATTCCTCCATCGGCCGCGAACTGGTGGCTGAGGGCGCGATGAAGGTCGAGGACGTGACCATGCCGTCCCTGCGGGCCTGGATGACGGCCAATCCGCTGGCGGCCGAACAATTGATGCTGAAAAACCGCTCCTTCATCTTTTTCCGTGTGGAAAAGGACGAGGTCGTGAAGGGCGCCATGGGCGTGCCGCTGACGGCCGGCCGCTCGCTTGCCGTCGATCCCAAATATGTGCCGCTGGGCCTGCCGCTTTGGCTGGTGACCACGGACCCGCTCGACCCCAAGAACGAAAAACCGCTGACCCGCATGGTTGTGGCCCAGGATACGGGCTCGGCCATCAAAGGCATCGTGCGCGGCGACCTGTTCTGGGGCTTCGGGGCCGAGGCCGAGGCCCGGGCCGGGCTGATGAACGAAGGCGGCGTGTACTACCTGCTTCTGCCGCGCAAGTAGGCGGGCGGCACCACCCGGGGCCCCTGCCGTTCGGCCTTGTCAATCGGCGGCCAAGCCCGCATTCTGCCTTCCATCATGACCGAATATGCACCCGCCCTGAAAACCCCGCCGACCTTGCCCGAGGTCGGTCTGTTCGCGACCTGCCTCGTCGATCTCATGCGGCCCAGCGTCGGCTTCGCCACGGTGAAGCTGCTGGAGGATGCGGGCTGCCGCGTTTCCGTGCCCGAGGCCCAGACCTGCTGCGGCCAGCCGGCCTATAATTCCGGCGACAGCCCGGATGCGCGGGATATCGCGAAAAACGTGATCGCCGTGTTCGAAGGCTTCGATTACGTGGTTGCCCCCTCCGGCTCCTGCGCCGGGATGATTTCCCATCATTACCCGAACCTGCTGAAGGACGACGCGGCCTGGAAGGCGCGGGCCGAGGCGCTGGCCGCGAAAACGTTCGAGCTGGTCGCTTTTCTGACCGACGTCCTGCAGGCGGAAATCTCCCCGCCCGATCTGGGCGCGACGGCGACCTATCACGATTCATGTTCGGGCCTGCGCGAACTCGGCATCAAGGCGCAGCCCCGGGCATTACTCGGCAAGGTCGGCGGCCTGACCCTGGTCGAGGGCGCCATTCCGGAAACCTGCTGTGGCTTCGGCGGGTTGTTCTGCGTCAAGTACCCGGACATTTCCGAACGCATGGTCGACGCCAAGGCCGACGACATTTTGGCCACGGGGGCGGACCTGTTATTGGCCGGCGACCTGGGTTGCCTGATGAACATGGCCGGGCGGCTGAAACGCCGGGGGGCGTCCGTTCAGGCCCGCCACATCGCCGAGGTCCTGGCCGGGATGACCGACCAGCCCGCCATCGGCGAAGCGGACGAGGACACGGCCTGATGGAAACCCAGACCCGCCGGTTCAAGCAGAACGCCCGCGAGGCCATGGCCGACGGCCAGCTGGCCCAGGCCCTGACCCGCCTGGGCGAAGGCTTTCCCCTGCGCCGGGCCGAAGCCATCGACCGCCTGCCCGAGTTCGACCAACTGCGCGACGCCGCCAAGGCGATCAAGGACCACACCCTGGCCCATCTCGACCTGTACCTGGAACAGTACGAATCCCGGGTCAAGGAAGCGGGCGGCCATGTCCATTGGTGCCGCACGGGCCAGGACGCGCGGGAAAAGATTCTGGAAATCTGCCGCAAGGTGGGGGCCAGGACCGTCACCAAGTCGAAGTCCATGATCGGCGAGGAAATCGCCATCAACGATTTCCTGGAGGAAAACGGCGTCGCCCCGATCGAAACGGACCTGGGCGAATACATCATTCAGCTGAGGAAGGAGCCGCCGTCGCACATCATCGCCCCGGCCGTGCATCTGAACAAAGGCCAGGTCGAGGAAACGTTTCGCAAGGCGCACACCAACCTGGACCCGGCGCGCAATCTGGACGACCCCAAATCCCTGCTGGAAGAAGCCCGCAATGAACTGCGCGAAAAATTCCTCAATGCCGATGTCGGCCTGACCGGGGCCAACTTCCTGATCGCCGAAACGGGGACCAACGTGCTGGTCACCAACGAAGGCAACGCGGACCTGACCTATTCCCTGCCGCGCGTGCACATCGTCATCGCGTCTTTGGAAAAGGTCATCCCGACGCTGGAGGATACGGCGACGGTGCTGCGCGTGCTGGCGCGCTCCGGCACGGGCCAGGACATTACCGTCTACACCACCTTCTGCACGGGGCCGAAGCGGCCCGCCGATCTCGACGGGCCCGATGAATACCATGTCATTCTGCTCGACAACGGGCGGACGGAGCTGGTCGGCACGGAATTTCAGGACATGCTGCGCTGCATCCGCTGCGGGTCCTGCCTCAACCACTGCCCCGTTTATCACGCCATCGGCGGCCATGCCTACGGCTGGGTCTATTCCGGGCCCATGGGCGCCGTGCTGATTCCGGGCCTGATCGGCATGCACGAAGCGGGCGACCTGCCCAATGCCTCGACCCTGTGCGGCAAGTGCGAGACCGTCTGTCCCATGCACATTCCCCTGCCCCGGATGCTGCGCGCCTGGCGCGAACGCCAGTATCAGAGGAAGGGCAATTCGGCGGCCGCGCGCTGGTCGCTCCAGCTCTGGGCGGCGCTTGCCAAGCGGCCCAAACTATACCGCGCCCTCACCGGCCCGCTGATGACCGCACTTGCCATTCTCGGGCGCAAGCGCGGGCGGTTCCGCTGGCTGCCGCTGGCCGGCGGCTGGACCGGCCCCCGCGACCTGCCCGCCCCCCAGGGCGACAGCTTCATCGCGCAGTATCACAAGGGTCCCGTGGGCGCGGTCATTCGGAGCGGCAAACGATGAGCGGGCGCGACCAAATTCTCGGCGACCTGCGCGCAGCATTAACCCAATCCAACGACGGGGCCCGCCGCGCCGCCGTGGCCCAGCGCCTGATGGCCAAGGCGCGCCACGTTATCCCGGCCCGCGGCAAGGATACCGGGGCCGATGCCACCGACCGCTTCCAGGCCGAGGCCGAACGGGTTCAGGCCACGGTCGCCCGCGTCACCTCCCTGGACGACCTGCCGGGGGCCGTCGCCGATTACCTGGCGGCGCAGAACATGCCGGCCAATGTCCGCATGACCCCGGACCCCAGGCTGCAGGCCGCCCCCTGGGACAAGACGGCGATCACCATTTCCGAAGGCCCGGCCCAGGGCGAGGACACGGCGGGCGTCAGCCATGCCTTCGGCGCCGTCGCGGAAACGGGCTCGCTGGTGTTCCTGTCCGGCCCGGAAAGCCCGACCACGGTCAACTTCCTGCCGCCGGTCCATATCGCCGTGCTGCGGGCGTCGGACATTTCCGGCTGTTTCGAGGACATCTGGTCGCGCCTGCGTGCCGACCGCCAGAACGCCGAGGGGGCCGGCCGCTTCATGCCGCGCACGGTCAACTGGATCACCGGCCCGTCGCGCACGGCGGACATCGAACTGGTCCTGTTCCTGGGCATTCATGGGCCGAAGCATCTGCACATCGTAATCGTGGACGATGGGGACGATGGCCGACAAACGGGTTAAGGGGCCGGGCGCCCCGCCGGAAGACGACGCCCTCTGGGCGCTGGTCACCCGCGACGTCAAACCCCTGCCCGTCCGCGAAGCCCGCATCGACCATCCGGTCCCCGACCCGGCCGCCCTGCCGCCGAAGGCCAAGCCGGCCCCCCGCTCCTACCGCACGACCCCGCTGCCCGAGCCCGCGGCCATGACCCCGGCCACGGCCCGCGAACTGCGCCATGGCGCGGCCCCCGGGCTCGACCGCCGCACCCAGACCAACATGCGGCGGGGCAAGATGGCCGTCGAAGGCCGCCTTGATTTGCACGGCATGACGCAATCGGTCGCCCATCAGGAACTGATCGGCTTCATCACCCGCGCCTATGGTCAGGGCAAGCGCTGCGTGCTGGTCATCACCGGCAAGGGCACGCGCGACACCGGCGAAATCGGCGTTCTGCGTCAGGCCGTGCCCGGCTGGCTCAACGCCCCGCCCTTGAAGGGCCTGATCCACGCCTTCGACCACGCGGCCCGCCCGCACGGCGGCGAAGGCGCGCTCTATATCCTGCTCAAACGCAACAAAGGAGCGGCGGAATGACCCCCTTCGGCCAGAAGGTGCGCCGGCTGCGCAAGGTGCACAAGATCACGCTCAAGCAGTTCGCCCAGGAAATGGGCGTGTCCTCGGCCTATTTCTCGGCGCTCGAACACGGCTACCGCGGCCGCCCCGGCCCGGGCCTGGTGCAGCAGATCGCGGGTTACTTTAATTTAGGCATGGAGGAAACGGACGAGCTCAAACGCATGGCGGCCCTGTCCCATCCCCGCATCACCGTCGACACGGCGGGCCTCAATCCCAAGGCGACGGAACTGGCCAACCTGCTGGCCGAACTGATCCACGAACTGGACGAAGACACCATCGACTGGATCATCGCCGAAATCCGCGGCCGCCGCGCCGCCCGCACGCGGGGCGGGCCGACGCATTAATCTTTCAGAAAAACCACTGAGGCGGTGAGGCGGTGAGAAGAAAAAGAGTTCCTGGACTCCCGCTTTCGCGGG
>CAXAVJ010000127.1:0-7865 GCA_963972065.1 uncultured Rhodospirillaceae bacterium | reverse complement strand
CCGAGCTCGTCGGCGACTTCGCTGATCGTGCGGAACGCGCCCGCCGATTTCTTCACGGACCTGGCGTCATCGGCAGGCATCTCTACGCCGCGCCTAGCCGTTGCTTATGGAACGATTGATTCGGCTCTTCAGAACCTGCGAGGGCCGGAACACCAGAACCTTCCGGGGAAGGATCGGCACTTCCTGTCCGGTCTTCGGGTTGCGTCCGATGCGCTGTCCCTTTTGGCGCACGGAGAAACTGCCGAACGACGAAATCTTCACGGTTTCGCCACGCGCCAGAGCGTCCGTCATGTAGCCCAGGACGTTTTCCAAGAGGGCCGCGGATTCGTTCCGCGACAGCCCGACTTCCTGATACACCGCCTCACCCAGCTGCGCGCGGGTGATTGTTTTACCAGCCATAGTTTCCGGTCCCCCTTAGGTCCGCGACCGAGGCAAAGGGTATCCTCGCCGGAGAAAGCCGTCAACGTCAAAGGGTTGCGTGTAACAACCTAAAATCAGGCGGGAATTTACCAACGTACGAGGGCGGAGCCCCAGGTCAACCCGCCGCCCATGGCTTCGAGCAGAACCAGGTCGCCGCGCTTGATCCGGCCGTCCTTGACGGCGACATCCAACGCCAGCGGAATGGACGCGGCCGAGGTGTTGGCATGTCGGTCCACTGTCGTAACGACCCGATCCGGCGACACGCCCAGCTTGCGCGCGGTCGAGTCGAGAATGCGCTTGTTGGCCTGATGCGGGACGATCCAGGAAATGTCGTCGCGTTCCAGGCCGTTGGCGTCCAGCGCCTCGTCGACCACGGCGGCCAGATTGGTCACCGCATGGCGGAAAACCTCGCGTCCGACCATGCGGACATGGCCCACGGTCTGGGTCGAGGACGGCCCGCCGTCGACGTAAAGAAGGTCGTTGAGCTTGCCGTCTGAATGCAGATGCGTGGACAGGATGCCGCGTTCCTGGTTGTGTCCGGCGCCGGCGCCGTCGTCGTCCGCGGCGGCGCCGTTGGCAGACGCCTGCAGGACCACGGCCCCTGCCCCGTCGCCGAACAGCACGCAGGTCGAACGGTCTTCCCAATCGAGGATTCGGGAGAACGTTTCGGCACCGATCAGCAGCACGGTCTTGGCCTGACCCGATCGGATGAAAGCGTCCGCCGTGGAAATGCCGTACAGGAAGCCGGAGCACACAGCCTGAATATCGAAGGCGGCGCCGTTCGACATGCCGAGCCGCGCCTGCACTTTCGTCGCCGTCGAGGGAAAAGTCTGGTCCGGTGTCGTCGTCGCCAGGATCACCAGATCGATGTCGTCGACGTCGATCCCGGCATGGTCGATCGCCCGTTCCGCGGCGGCAAAGGCGAGGTCGGAGGTGAACTGCCCGTCCTCTGCGATATGACGCTGGCGAATGCCCGTGCGTTCGACGATCCATTCATCGGTGGTATCGACGCGTTGGGCCAGTTCGTCGTTCGTGACGACATGCTCCGGCAGATAGGAGCCGCAGCCCAGGATGATCGAGCGAGGCATGGTCATCCGTTGGCCACCACTCCGGTCCCGCCGTTGCCGCCAGGGATGTCCTGACCGTTGGCGGGGACGTTGTCGTCTGTTTCCGTCAATATGCTGGGGTCAAAGGAGGCACGGAACTGTTCGTAATCCTCCTTGATGCTTTCGTTGAAATTGTTGGAAATCAGCTCATAGGCGACGTGAATGGCGTTGGCGAAGCCGATCGCGTCGGTGCCGCCGTGGCTTTTCACGCAGATTCCGTTCAGGCCGACGAACATGGCACCGTTGTAGCGCCGGGGATCGACCCGCATCTTGAAGGTCATGAGCGCCGATTTCGCCAGCATGGCGCCCAGCTTGGCCGGCAGGGAACTGGTCAGGGCTTCCTTCAGGAACTGGCCGAACAGTTTGGCCGTGCCTTCGGCGGTCTTCAGCGCGATGTTGCCGGTGAACCCGTCCGTGACGATCACGTCGACGGTTCCGGCGCCGATGTCGTCGCCTTCGACGAAGCCGTGGAAGTGCAGCGGCAGCTTGGAATTCATCAATCCCTTGGACGCGAGCTTGACCGCCTGATTGCCCTTCAGGTCCTCCTGGCCGACGTTGAGAATGCCGACGGTGGGCTTTTCCAGGCCCAGCACGTTGCGCGCGAAGACCTCGCCCATCACCGCGAACTGGATCAGGTTCTCGGCGTCGCATTCCACGTTGGCGCCAAGGTCGAGCATGACGCTTTCCCCGCGCCGCGTCGGAAAATAGGTCGCGATGGCCGGCCGGTCGATGCCCGGCAAGGTCTTGAGCACGAACTTGGCCATGGCCATGAGCGCGCCCGTGTTGCCGGCCGACACGATGCCCGCGGCCGTGCCGTCGCCGACGGCGTTGATGGCCAGGCGCATGCTGGAATTGCGGCCCTGGCGGAGCGCCTGGGCCGGCTTGGCGTCGTTGGTCACGATATCGGCCGTATGACGTACCTGACACACCGCGCGGGCCCGGGGAAACCGATCCAGCAGCGGATTCAGGAGAGCTTCGTCACCGAACAGGAGAAAGCTGACACCTGTCAGCCGCTCAAGAGCCGTGTCCACGCCTTCCACCACCATGTCCGGGGCGTTGTCCCCGCCCATGGCGTCGATGGAGAGCGTCAGGTTATCCGACAAGGAAATGTCCTTTCCCGACTGCCTCGTTGTGTTAGCGCCTGGAAAGCAGGCTACGCGGCGTCGTCGGCTTCGATCACTTCGCGGTCATCGTAATGACCACACGCCTGACACACATGGTGGGGGCGCTTCAGTTCACCGCACTTGGGGCATTCGTTATACGAAGACGGCGACAAGCGGTGATGGGCTCGCCTCATGTCCCTTTTCGACTTCGAGATCTTCTTCTTTGGAACAGCCATGTTGACTACACCTTCATTCAAAAAACGCCCTGGCGGCGGACCGCCTGCGGCGCAAAGCCGGTTACTTAAACAATCTCGCTTTTACCTGCAAGCGCTAACCCACCATTATTTTTCAAGATCACGCAGTTTCGCAAGGACCGCGAAGGGGTTATTTTTGGGCGCCTCGGTCTCCCCGTCCTCGTTCCGGGCCGTGTTTTCGACCGTCGGCGCGTCTTTGGCGCGGGGATAAGGCTCCATTTCCAGGGCAGTGTACTCGCAAACCGCCGCCCCGGCATCAATCATGCCGTCTTCGATCAGGTCGGGGGCATCGTCGTCGAAGGGATCGAGGTCGGCGTCTTCCTTGTCGGGGGGCGTATCAAGAAAAATGCGGCGAATCGGCCCCTCGACATGGACGTCGACCGGCTCCAGGGTGACCACGCAGGACTGCACGAGATCGGCGGCAACGGTTCCGTCCAGGACGAACCGGCGCCCCGGTTCGGCCCGCAGTTTGACCTTGGCAACCAAGGATTTGACTTCTGGAATGCCCAGGAATTCGGCCAGCGCCCGGCGCTCGTCATCGTCGGCGTCGATGGTCAGGGACACGACATCGCCGCGCAGCAGGTCGCTCACCGGAACAGGTTGGCGCAAAGGGAAGGCACCGAGAGTCATTGCCCGCCCCCTTCCGGCGCCCATTCAGGCGCAGAGAACCCGACGCGCCCGGCAAGCAGGTCCGCATCCCCCACGGTCGCCAGGGCCGCCGTCTGGGCCCGTACGTAGCCTGCCAGGCGCGTCACGGCGGCATCAGGGGGCGTGGCGTTGTTTCGGTAGAGGTTGCGGCGCAGGGCGCTCTCCAGGGCCTCCTCGCCGCCCGTCAGGCCCTCGCGGTAGGCGGTCATGCGGCCATAGAAGCCTTCGACCATCTTCTGAATGCGTCGGCGCACGCCCTCGTCACCGAATCCCATCTCGCGCAGGTTTAGGTCCAGATCCTCGAACAGCACGTCGAACAGGTCCTGCTTCAGCTTGGTAGGGTCCGGGGATATGCGGTTCAGGCGTTCGATCACCAGGAACATGTGCAGCAGGATCAGGTCGTAGCGGCCGTCTTCCGTGTCGGCGACGCCGCCGGCCCCGTAGAACGCGGGCTGGCGTGCCTGGCGCACGACGTCGCCATACAGGCTGCGCGCGGTCTGGGCGCCGGAAGAACGCTTGAAAAGGGATAGGATCATCGCTGTTTGAACCGGATTTGGGGAAAAACCGCCATATGGGCCCTGGACATGCGCACTCGCGTGACTAATTATCAAGTCCGATTTACCGGGTCCGTTTAGCAAGTCGTGCCGGGCCTTGCACGCAAGAAGATCGTCGCCGGCTGAACATGACACGAAACCCCACGACCTATCGCAACCTCATCACCGCCCGCCCCTGGCTTGGCCTGACGGCCGCCGTGCTGGTGTCCGTGGCCGTTGCGGGCTGCGCCACGCGGGTCGCGGTACGCGGCAACCTGCCTGATTCCGAGCGCCTGGCCGAGGTCGTACCCGGCGACATGAGCCGCGAAGAGGTGGCGGAAATCCTGGGCTCTCCGTCCAGCGTCACGCCTTTCGATTCGCATCTTTGGCTCTATATCAGCGAAAAGACGGAAACCTTCGCCTTCATGGCGCCCAAGGTTACGGAACGCAATGTGATCATGGTCCGTTTCAACGACAAGGGCCTGGTCAAGGAGATCAAGAAGCTCGACCTGTCCTCGGCCCAGGACATCAAGCATGTCGAGCGGATCACGCCGACATCCGGCAACGAGATCACCTTCTGGGACCAGTTGTTCAACAACATGGGCCGCTTCAACAAGGGTGACGGCGACGTTACGCCGGGTGGACCGACCGGTGGCGGCATTCCTTAAGTCCGCCGCCCGCGGGACCCTGCCCCGCCTTTTTCCTCGGTATCGATCAGGCAAGAAAAAGCCCCGGAGCAACCTGCCCCGGGGCTTCGTCGTATTCGGTTCGCGGCGTTTCCGGCCTAGGCGAGAATCGCCAGCAGCAGGATCGCCACGATGTTGATGATCTTGATCATCGGGTTGATGGCGGGGCCGGCGGTGTCCTTGTAAGGATCACCGACCGTGTCGCCGGTCACCGCGGCGTGGTGGGCGTCGGAGCCCTTGCCGCCATGGTGTCCGTCTTCGATGTACTTCTTGGCGTTATCCCACGCACCGCCACCGGAGGTCATGGACAGCGCCACGAATAGGCCGGTCACGATGGTGCCCATCAGCATGGCGCCGAGAGCCGAGAACGCCGCGGACTGGCCGGCGATGGCATTGACCACGAAGTACATGACCGCGGGTGCAAGCACCGGCAGCAAGGACGGCACGATCATTTCCTTGATCGCGGCCTTGGTCAGAATGTCCACGCATTTGCCGTATTCCGGCTTGCCGGTGCCTTCCATGATGCCCGGGATTTCGCGGAACTGGCGGCGCACTTCGACGACCACCTGACCACCCGCGCGGCCCACGGCCATCATGCCCATGGAGCCGAACAGGTAGGGCAGCATGCCGCCGATGAACAACCCGATGACCACATAGGGGTCTTGCAGGGAGAACGTCACCGAAACGTCCGGGAAGTAGTGCTTGAGGTCTTCCGTATAGGCGGCGAACAGCACCAGGGCGGCCAGACCGGCGGAGCCGATGGCATAGCCCTTGGTCACGGCCTTGGTGGTGTTGCCGACGGCGTCAAGAGCGTCCGTGGTCTTACGGACGTCTTCCGGCAGGTTGGCCATTTCGGCAATCCCGCCGGCGTTATCGGTGACCGGGCCGAAGGCGTCGAGCGCCACCACCATGCCGGCCAGCGCCAGCATGGTCGTCGCGGCGATGGCGATGCCGAACAGACCCGCGTTCAGGTAGGAGATGACGATGCCGGCGCAGATTACGATGACCGGCATGGCCGTCGCTTCCATGGACACGGCGAGGCCCTGGATGACGTTGGTGCCGTGGCCGGTTTCAGAGGATGCGGCGACGCTCTTCACCGGGCGGTAGTCGGTGCCGGTGTAGTATTCCGTGATCCACACGATCAGGCCGGTGACGCCCAGGCCGGTCAGGGCCGTGATGAACAGCTGCGTGCCGGTCACCGTCTTGGCGCCCATCGGGATGGCCGTTTCCCAACCGATGAACATGGACACGATGCCACCGATCAGCGCGGCGGAGATCACGGCCGAGGCGATGAAGCCCTTGTAGAGCGCGCCCATGATGTTCTGGCTGGCGCCCAGTTTGACGAACCAGGTGGAGATCACCGAGGCGACGATGCACACGGCGCCGATGATCAACGGGAACAGCATCATCTGTTCCTGAGCAGCACCCGTGAAGAAGATGGCGGCCAGCAACATGGTGGCGACCATGGTCACGGCGTAGGTTTCAAACAGGTCGGCGGCCATGCCGGCGCAGTCGCCCACGTTGTCGCCCACGTTGTCGGCGATGACGCCGGCGTTGCGGGGGTCGTCTTCGGGGATGCCGGCTTCGATCTTGCCGACCAGATCGGAACCGACGTCCGCACCCTTGGTGAAGATGCCGCCGCCCAGACGCGCGAAGATGGAGATCAGCGAGGCGCCGAAGCCCAGGGCCACCAGGGCCTCAAGGATATGACGCATGCCGGCGGCGCTGTTCGGGTCGATCATGTTGCGCAGCACGACGTAGTAGCCGGCGACGCCGAGCAGCGCCAAGCCGACCACCAGCATGCCGGTGACGGCGCCGGATTTGAACGCGACGTCCAGGCCGCCGGCCAGGCCCTGCGATTGGGCGGCTTCGGCGGTGCGCACGTTGGCGCGGACGGAGACGTTCATGCCGATGTAGCCGGCCAGACCGGACAGGACGGCGCCGATGAAGTAGCCGATGGCCACGGTCATGCCGAGCTTCAGGCCAAGCAGGATGCCGATCACGGCGCCGACGACGGCGACGGTCGTGTACTGGCGGTTCAAGTAGGCGGCCGCACCTTCCTGAATGGCGGCGGCGATTTCCTGCATCCGTTCGTTGCCGGCAGGCGCCGACAGGACGGAGCGGATGGCATAGGCGCCGTACAGTAGCGCCAGGACACCGCAAGCGATGACCAAGGTGTAAAGCGACATTCTCGTTTATCCTTCATGCATGTGAATAGTGCCGCCGGGATAAACACTCCCCTACCCCAACATTCGGCGGCCCTTGTGATTATTATTCAGCCGGCGTCACAACATGCGATTCCGACCGGAAAGCCGCCGGGAACATACGCAAAGACTTTTCATAAAGCAACCGCCATGGGGAGGAGCGCGGCCCCCGCCGGCCTCTTTCCGAGGCCGTGAAAACCGACCGGCGGCGGGTTATTTCTGAGGGGTGTCGACGACTGACTGGATCAGCACGCTCTGCACCACGCCCTTGCCCAGGACGATGTCGGCGCGCTGCTGCAAGCGCTGTTGCAGGATGGCCAGATTCAACTGATCCTGTTCCTTCAACATGCGCGGGATGAAGGTGTGAAGATCTTTGAAAAAGGCGTCCTTCAAGACCGGCGTCATCTTGCGGACTTCGGCAAAATGGTCGTCGTTCCAGACTTCAAGTTTCAATTCGAATTGGAAGTTTCCAAGCACCTTGCCATTGCCGAAAACGTTGACCAGCAAGGGAGTCATCTCGACGAACTTGGCTTCGCCCTTGCTCGGCCGCTTGGGTTTTTCCGCTTCCGCATGAGGGTTGGCGAAGAGGCCGAGCTCCATCCATTTCATGACGCCGACGGCGCCGCCGAGGATGCAGATCAGAACGATGAACCCGATAAATATCTTTTTCATTGGCGTTGGCCGTCAGCCGTTCCGTCTGTGGTCAAGGAGATCGCGTGGCGCCATTATGCAGGTGGCGGCCGGGCGTGCAATGCGGACGATCACCCTGCCCCGGCCGTCAGAAATGCCGGTAGCCGCCGGGCCCCAGATCCAGCACCGCCCCGCCGGGGCCGAGCAGGCGGACCTCCGGTTCCACCGTCATGGTCCCGATACGGGTCACGGGAACGCCCGATTCGCGGGCAGCCGCGGCG
>CAXAVJ010000126.1:0-7964 GCA_963972065.1 uncultured Rhodospirillaceae bacterium | reverse complement strand
ACTGCGCACCCGCGCCCGGCGCCTGAAACGCCGCCACAATCTGGGCCTGATTGTGATCGATTACCTCCAATTGGTATCCGGCTCCTCGACCAGCCGCAGCGACGGCCGCGTCCAGGAAGTGTCGGAAATCACCCGCGGCCTAAAGACCTTGGCCAAGGAACTGGAGGTCCCCGTGCTGGCC
The DNA here is from genome assembly GCA_963972065.1 of uncultured Rhodospirillaceae bacterium. Lineage (GTDB taxonomy): Bacteria > Pseudomonadota > Alphaproteobacteria > Rhodospirillales > Casp-alpha2 > UBA1479. Next base: position 7,783 of record CAXAVJ010000126.1, on the reverse strand, counting down.
CTGTCGCAGCTGTCGCGAACGGTCGAACAGCGCGATCCGCCCCGCCCGCAGCTCGCCGATTTGCGTGAATCGGGGTCCATCGAACAGGACGCCGACGTGGTCATGTTCATCTACCGCGAAGAATATTACATGGAGCGCAAAAAGCCGTCGCGCCGCGCCGACGAAGACGACGGCAAGCTGGTCGAACGTCTGGAGCGTTGGGAAGGCGCCTTGCAGGACATCCATCAGGTCGCCGAAGTGATCGTCGCCAAGCAGCGCCACGGCCCCATCGGCAACGTGCCCATGCATTTCAACGGCGCCTTCACGCGGTTCGGCAACCTGTCGAAGGACCACCCCTACCGCCAACGCTTCCATGGCGACGACTGACGGACGGCAATCCGGCGGCGTCGATGCGCGCCTGGCCGGCGCGGTATTGACCGTCGACCTGGCCGCCCTTCAGGCCAATTACCGGCTTATTTCCAGCAGGCTTACCAGCGGCGCCACGGCATCGGCCGTGGTCAAGGCGGACGCCTACGGCACCGGCATCGGCCCTGCGGCCACGGCGCTGTGGGCGGCAGGTGCGCGCGACTTTTTCGTCGCCCATGCGGACGAAGGCGTGACCCTGCGCCGGCATCTGGCGGACGCCCGCATCCATGTCCTGAACGGCGCCCACGCGGGGGCCGAAGAAGCGTTCCGGGAGCACGGCCTGATCCCCGCCCTCAATTGCCTGGACGACGTCGCACGCTGGCGCGCCTTCTGTGCCAAGGCGGGACAGCCTCTGCCCTGTGTTCTACACGTCGATACCGGCATGTGCCGCCTGGGCCTGGACCGGCGTGAATACGCCCGCGTGGTGGCCGACCCGTCCTTGCTCGACGGTCTCGACATCCAAAGCGTGATGAGCCACCTCGCCTCCGCCGACGAAGACAGTCCGCAAAACGCTGAGCAGCTTGCCCTGTTCCGGGATGTGCGGGGGCATCTGCCCATGGGGCGGGCGTCCTTCGCCAATTCATCAGGCGTGTTCCTGGGGCCCGATTATCACTTCGATCTGGCCCGCCCGGGGGTCGCCCTCTACGGCGTCAACCCGACCCCTGGCAGCCCCAATCCCATGGCGCAAGTCGTTCGTCTACAAGCAAAAATCCTGCAGGTGCGGGACGTTGACAGTGCCGAGACCGTTGGCTACGGTGCCACTCACCGGATCGCGGGCCCTTCCCGCATCGCGACCCTGCCCGTGGGCTATGCGGACGGCTATCTCCGTTCCCTCGGCAACCGGGCGACGGCGTATATCGGGGACTACGAGGCGCCCCTAGTGGGACGGGTATCCATGGATCTCATCACCATCGACGTGACGGCCGTCCCCGAAGCCCAGTGCCGGCCCGGCATGACAGTCGACCTGATCGGCCCGCACCATACGGTCGACGATCTGGCGGCCCAGGCCGGCACCATCGGCTATGAAATTCTGACCTCGCTCGGCCGCCGCTACCACCGCGTCTACGCGGACGGCGCGGCCTAGCCACGATGAAAATTCTGCAAGCCATCGGCCGGGTTTTCCTGGCCTTTCTCGGCGCCGCAGGGCGGCTGATCATGTTCGCCACCACTGCGGTCACCCATTGCTTCCTGCCCCCCTATTACCCCCGCATCATGATCCGCCAGATGATCGAGATCGGGTATTTCTCCCTGCCCGTGGTCGGCCTGACGGCGATCTTTGCGGGCATGGTGCTGGCGCTGCAAAGCTATACCGGCTTTGCCCGCTTCTCGGCCGAGGGCGCCATCGCCAACGTGGTGGTGCTGTCCGTGACCCGCGAACTGGCCCCCGTACTGGGCGGCCTGATGATCGCCGGGCGCGTTGGGGCTTCCATGGCGGCCGAGATCGGCACCATGCGCGTGACCGAACAGATCGACGCGCTGACGACGCTCTCGACCAACGCCTTCAAATATCTGGTGGTGCCGCGCATCATCGCAGGCGTGGTCATGCTGCCGATCCTGATTTTCGTCGCCGACATCATCGGCGTGTTCGGCGGCTTCCTGGTCGCCGTTTACAAGCTGGGCTTCAATCCCGCCATCTACCTGCAGAACACCTGGGATTTTCTGGAACCGCTGGACGTCATTTCCGGCCTGGTGAAGGCATCCGTGTTCGGCTTCCTGGTGGCATTGATGGGCTGCTACCACGGTTATTATTCCAAGGGCGGCGCCCAGGGCGTGGGCGCGGCAACGACCAATTCCGTGGTCTCGGCCTCGATCCTGATCCTCTGCTTCAACTACATCCTGACCGAAGCGTTCTTCGGCCTGTAAGGCGGGCATCATGGCCGAGCCGAAAATCCAATTGCGCGACGTGACCAAGGCCTTCGGGCCGAAGAAGGTCCTGACCGGAGTCGACCTGGACGTGGCCAAGGGCGAAAGCGTGGTCATCATCGGCGGTTCGGGCACGGGCAAGTCGGTGACCCTGAAGTGCATCCTGGGCCTGCTTCGGCCCGACACGGGCTCCATCAAGATCGACGGCCGTGAAGTAACCAGCCTTTCGACCTCGGAACGCGACCAGGTCAACCGCCAGGTCGGCATGCTGTTCCAAGGTGGCGCCTTGTTCGATTCCCTGCCCGTGTGGGAAAATGTCGCCTTCGGGCTGCTGTCGCGGAAGCAATGCGGACGCGAAGAAGCGCGCGAGATCGCCATGAAAAAACTGGCCTTGGTCGGTCTCAAGCCGCATCTGGCCGACACCTCGCCGGCGGACCTGTCCATCGGCATGCAGAAACGCGTGGGTCTTGCCCGCGCCATCGCCACGGACCCGGAAATCATCTTTTTCGACGAACCGACGACGGGGCTGGACCCGATCATGGCCGACATGATCAACGAGTTGATCGTCCACGTGAACCGCGAGGTCGGGGCGACGGCGCTGTCGATCTCCCATGACATGGAATCCGCGCGCAAGATCGGCGACCGCATCGCCATGCTGTACCAGGGCAAGATCGTCTGGGCCGGCGACCCGGATTCCGCCGAGGCGGCGGCCAATCCGGTCGTCGACCAGTTCGTCCACGGCCGTGTCGACGGGCCGATCAAGATGCAGGTACGGGCCTGAGAATTCCCTATCCCCAATTGAATGATTGGGGAATGGTTGCCTGTCTTATGGGCATCACACCTGAAAAAGAATGTGATGAAAATGGCTGAGACGAACAAACCGGCCTTTCCGCAAACGCCGGACGGCGTCACCGATTGGGAAAAAGTCTTTGAAGACCCCGATCAAGGTTTGATCTCGGTGATCCGCACCGCCCAAACGTCGGAAAATCTGCGCGCCTGCATGATGATCGTGATCCGGCAGTTGTTCACCCGGGATGATGACGAGCTTCAGGTTGCACAATTAACCCGGCAACTTGACGACCTGCTGGCCCAGTCGGGTGGCGCCGTCCCATCGGATGCCGCCATCGCCATGCTGCGCCAAATCAAGACCCAGCGGCAGGAAATGGCCCAGGCCTATTTGGCCGATAAGAAAAGGAAGAAACGCCGAAAGAACCGGCGCAACGCAGCCGGTTCGGCATCGACGAAAAACGCCATCTACCTTCTTTTCAAGAACCCCAAATACTTCATTGGCCTGGGCCTCGTCCTGACGGTCCTGTTGATCGGTGTGATCGCGGCCCTGGTCATCGGCGACGCGCCGACGACTGAAAATATTGACCGCGCAGAGCATGCTGTCGGCCCGGGTTCCGCCGCGCCACAAAAAGACGTCGCAGACGCGCCAAAGACCAAGCCATCCCAGCAGGACATGCCCCTGCCCGCGTTCACCCCGACGGTGCGCGACACCACGGCAGCGCCGGTGGCGATCGTTCTGCGTCATGTCACCCTTCCGCGCAGCCTTGGTAAATGGAAGCGCGGCCCGACCCACGTCATGCCCTTTATCTTCGTCACAGATGAGGGCGACGTTTCCAATGTGTGCCGGCAATTTCCCTATATCCTGAGCACCCTGAACGTGGAACTCAGCAAGGCGTTCCAGGATATCGAGGTGTTCGACGAACAGGTCCTTGCGAGCGTCGCGCGGCGGGTCGGGGGCATCCTCAATGCTAGGCTCGAAGAGCCTGTGGTCACGCGCATTCTCCTGGCGATCCCCATGGACACAAGAGACCACCCGCCCAGCCGATGCGGGCTGGCAACTGACACCTTTGGAAAATATCTGAAATAGGTCAGCATCACGGCCGTATCGGGCGCGCATGCCCGATGCTTCGAGCATCACGCCCCTTTGCCCGCCCAGAAGGCCTGGAACACTGCCTCGGGGATTGGCCTACGCCGGCCGGCGGTCAAGAATGCGCCGGGCGCGGCGGGCGATGGATTCGTTGACCATCTTGCCGTCGACGCGGGCTGTGCCCAAGGGGTCGGCCGCCGCCGCGGCCAGCACCCGTTCCGCCCAATCAACCTGCGTCGGGGTTGGCGTGAAGGCCGCATGGATGTGCGGGATCTGCACTTGGTCATAGGACGCCTTGCCGGTGAAGCCCATGGCGGCGATGCGCGCGGCCTCGTCGATCAGGCCGGCCTCGTCCGACGGGTCGAACCACACGCCGTCCATGGCGTCGATCCCGGATTCCTGCGCGGCCAGGATCGTTTCCGCCCGCGCATGGGCCAACGCGTCCCAGCCCAGGTCCGAGCCGATAGAGGCGGAAAAATCCGCCGTTCCCAAGAACAGACAAGTAATTTGAGGACCGTCCCGCCCGGCGGTCGAACAGGCGATTTCCATGGCGTTCTTGATCCCGCGCGGGCTTTCGATCAGCACCACCAGTTCCATGTCCGGATGGCGTGGGCGCAGGACATCCGCGACCCAGCGCACTTCTTCGGCGTGCTCAATCTTGGGCAGGATCAGGCCATCCGGCGCATCGGTGCAATCGACCACGGCCAGCAGATCGCGCAGGCCGTCTTCCGTCCGTGGGTTATTCACGCGCAGCAGGCGCAAGGGCTGCCCGGCCTTACGCGGCCCGGCATACATTGGCAACACGGTGACGCGGGCCTCGGCGCGGCGGGCAGGCACGGTGCCGTCCTCCAGGTCGAACACGATCATGTCGGCCCCCGAGCTCATGGCCTCGTCCCAACGCTCCACACTCAGCGCCGGATAAAACAGCACGCTTCGTCGTAATGTCATTCTGCAATTTCCTCCCAGATTTCATCGATCAAACGCCGGACCGCCCGGTCCTCGGGGATCGGGTGGCGTTCCATATCCCGCACCTGGCCGTCATAGGCCGCGCGCCCGCCCGCCGCGAACAGGCGCCGGAAGGCCTCCCGCGCGTCGTCGGTACGGTCCAGAAGGGCCAGGGCATAAGCCCTGTTGCCCGCCGCATCAGCCCGATAGGCCGGGTCGCCCTGAATCGCGAGAGATTGATCGAACCGCGCAAGCGCCTGTTTCAATCCCCAACGAATGCCCTGCTCAGCCTCTTCGTCCAGTTCCAGCACGGTCGCCCGCGCCGCCTTGGCATCCATCAGGTCGATAAACCCAAGCCCGTTGAGGGAGCGCGCCCACTGCACCCGCGCCGCCGGGTCACGGGAAAAGCGCAAGGCGGCCTCGACGGCGGCGAAATCGGCAAGCGCCCCGTCCATATCCATGCGGTCCGCCAGTGTCATGCCTCGGTCGACTTGGCGTTCGGCCGCGTCCGGAGCAAGGTCCGATGCCGCGTCGTCATTGTCGTTCATAATACCCTCCCGACCGCTTTCTTATGGCGGCAAACCGGACGGCGGGCAAGATTCGCTGCTGGTAGCGGCCCGGGTTTGCCTTGCCCCTGCCCGCCCCACGCGATATGAGAAGCAAACTCGAACTGCCCATCTCGATCACCCCGGAAAGGCAAGGTTCCATTGGCCAAGCGCCCGGCGAGCCAGTACGTCTGTCAGGAATGCGGCGCCGTCCACCATCGGTGGTCCGGCAAGTGCGACGGCTGCGATGCCTGGAACACCTTGGTCGAGGAATCCCAGGGTGACGCCACGCCCAAAGGCCTGGGCACCGGTCGCAAGGGCCGCAGGATTGAGTTCGTCGGCCTGAAGGGTGAAAACCCCCAGCCGCCGCGCTGGACCGCCAATATGGAAGAGTTCGACCGGGTTACCGGCGGCGGGCTGGTGCAGGGTTCCGCCGTGCTGGTCGGTGGCGATCCGGGGATCGGCAAATCAACCCTTCTCATGCAGGTCGCGGCCAAACTGGCCGCCAATCACTCAACCGCCTATATCTCGGGCGAGGAAGCGGTCGAACAGCTTCGCCTGCGCGCCCGGCGCCTGGGCCTGTCCGACGCCCCCGTGCAGCTGACGGCGGCGACCAACGTGCGCGACATCGTGGCCACCCTGGACGCCCCCGGCGGCCCGGACCTGGTCATTATCGACAGCATCCAGACCATGTTCGTCGACACCCTGGAATCGGCCCCCGGCACGGTGGCGCAGGTGCGGACGTCTGCCCAGGAGTTGATCCGCCTGGCCAAGCGCCGGGGCTTTGCCTTGATCCTGGTCGGCCATGTCACCAAGGAAGGCACCATCGCCGGCCCCCGCGTGCTTGAGCACATGGTCGATACGGTGCTGTACTTTGAGGGTGAACGCGGCCACCAATTCCGCATCCTGCGCGCCGTCAAGAACCGCTTCGGTCCGGCCGACGAGATCGGCGTGTTCGAAATGACCGACGGCGGCCTCAAGGAAATCACCAATCCCTCGGCCCTGTTTTTGGGCGACCGTGACGACGGCGACGGCCGCGAGGCCGGATCGGCCGTATTCGCCGGGATCGAGGGATCACGGCCGGTCCTGGTCGAAATTCAGGCCCTGGTGGCGCATTCATCGCTCGGCACGCCCCGGCGCGCGGTGGTCGGCTGGGATTCCGGTCGCCTGTCCATGATCCTGGCCGTTCTCGAAGCCCGGTGCGGCCTTGCGCTGGGGGCATGCGACGTGTACCTAAACGTGGCCGGTGGACTTCGCATCGGTGAGCCGGCGGCGGACCTTGCCGTCGCCGCAGCTTTGGTGTCGTCCCTAACGGGCGTGGCCCTGCCGCCGGAAACCGTGGTGTTCGGCGAAATTGGTCTGTCCGGGGAAATCCGCCCCGTAAGCCGCACGGATGTGCGCCTGAAAGAGGCAGGAAAGCTGGGCTTTACCGGCGCCTTCGTGCCGAGGGTCCGGGGTAAAAGCAAGGAAGGGGCGGCCGCCCGCGACGCGGGCCTGACGGTAAAGGCGCTGGAACGGTTGGACGACCTTGTGACCTTATTCGAAACAGGCGCGGCGCCCAAACAGCCCGCCCGGTCCGCTTCGTGACCGGGCGCCGGAGGCGGACCGCGACATGGAAACGTTGAAGGATCTGCCGGTGAACGTGGTTGATCTTGCCGTCCTCGCAGTGCTGCTGGTATCCGCCGTGTTCGCCTATGCCCGCGGCTTCATGCACGAAATTCTATCGATCGGCGGTTGGATCGGCGCCATTTTCGCGACCATCTACGGCTTTCCCCATGTCCAGCCCTATGCCCGCGACCTGATCCCCATCCAGTTGGCGGCGGACCTGGCGGCCGGCGTCGTGGTTTTCGTGTTCACCCTGTTTTCCCTGTCCTTCATCATTCGCGCCATCGCCAGGCACATTCAGCAAAGCTCGCTCAACGTGCTCGACCGCTCACTGGGCTTTTTGTTCGGCCTCGTGCGGGGCGGCCTCATCGTCTGCCTGATCTATCTGGGCATCGAATTCCTGATGACGCCCGAGGAACAGCCGAAATGGATCCGCGACGCCAAGTCCATGCCCTTGATTTTGCGGGGATCGGACACCCTGCGCGGCCTGATTCCCGATAACCTGGAAGGCAAGCTGAAGGAAGCCGCCCCCTCGGGCTTTTCC
>CAXAVJ010000125.1:0-8220 GCA_963972065.1 uncultured Rhodospirillaceae bacterium | reverse complement strand
GCGAGCCGATGTAGATATGACCGATGATCTCACCGATCATGATCAGCCCCACCAAGGAATGCCACAACACGGAAAGCTGTGTTTCCTGGAGGATGGAAAGGGTCGTCGGCAGACTGGCGCCCAGTTTGTTCAGAATGGCGAACGTGCCGGCCCATGGCTGAATATCGCCCGGGAACATCAGTGCCAGACCCGACAAGGTCAGGGATGCGCCGCCCAGGATAACCAGCCAGAACACGATTTTCTGGCCGGCGTTGAAGCGCGGGGCTTCCGGGTGAACGCCCTTGGAAAACAGGCCGCCGCCGATGGCCAGCCATTTCAGGTCGCGCAGCGTCGGAATGTTATGACGAACCCACAGAAAGAACATCATCACGATCCCCAGAATGAAGGCAAAGGCGATGTAATTGTGCGCCAGCTTGCCGTAATAGGTCAGTGCCCCGAAGGCATCCGGCCCGAGAATGGGTTTCAGCACATACCGGCCGTAAGACACATTCAGGCCCGTCAGGCCCAACACGATGAAGCTGGAGGCCGTCAACCAATGCGTCGCGCGCTCCAATGCGTTGAAACGCTCGATGGTGCGGCCCTGCGGGTCGCGACCGTGATCAATGAGAATCTTGCCGCGGATCAGGAAGAAGGCAGCGATCGCGATAATGGACACCAGCAGGAAAATGCCGCCGAACTGGCTGAGCGGGCCATTCTTGGCGGCGCGCCAGACATCACCGTCCGACTGCACCAACTGCCCCGCCTGTTTGTCGGGAATGGACACCGTCCCCGTGATGCCGCCGCGCACGGCGCGCCACATTTCCGATTGGGACAGGGCACCGCTTGCGCCGCCGGGCACTTGCCCGCCGGTCTGTGCCTGCGCCTGGGCTATGTCGAGCGCCGGCGAGCCGGTCAGGACCGCCGCGCCGCCGTAAGCCACCATCAGGGAGAGAGCCATGGCTCCCACAAGTTTACGAATGTTCGACCAGGTCATATTACGTTTCCCCGTCATAATCTCTTGCGAACCTACGCCTATGCGCAGGTCTATTTCACGCCACCCTGTTTCTGGGTGCGTTCGTTTAATTCGCCGGGCGGCCGCACGTCAGGCTCCGCCGCGTTGGGCGCCGCCCCTCCGGCGTAGCCGGTCCCCGTCACGCCGCCTTGGCTGCGGGTACGGTTACGAAGTTCCTCAAGCCGAGACTCACTCAACTGGGCATCAGGTTTGCCCTTGTAGACCCCGGGCTCGTATCGGATCATTCGGCCTTGTTCGTCCGCGCGGCAGGCTGTCAGGGCAACCGCGGCAACCGCGATCACACCCAATGTCCTGACCATGCGAGCGGTGTTAATGCGCTTTCCGGTCATTTTGATTTCCTTGTCACACCCCGTCGGTTCCAGTAGCCGGAAAGGGGTGCCCCTCTGCTTTATACAGCGAGGCACCCCTCCCAGATTACGCTACCGGATGGACCTACGAGCCCGCCTTCAATTGATAGGCGGTGCCCCAGCCCCAGGCGCCGGACCCGAAGCCACGGGCCACGACACGCTCGCGGTAGATGTTGGACACCATGTCGCCGTCGCCGCCCAAGAGAGCCTTGGTCGAACACATTTCGGCGCACAGCGGCAACTTGCCTTCCGCAAGGCGGTTACGGCCGTACTTCTGGAATTCGGCGGCGGAGTTGTCTTCTTCCGGACCACCGTTGCAGAAGGTGCACTTGTCCATCTTACCGCGGCTTCCGAAGTTGCCCGCCTGCGGATACTGCGGCGCCCCGAAGGGACACGCGAAGAAGCAGTAACCACAACCGATGCACAGGTCCTTGGAGTGCAGGACCACGCCTTCTTCCGTCTGGTAGATGCAGTCCACGGGGCAGACCGCGATGCACGGCGCGTCGGAGCAGTGCATGCAGGCCACCGAAATGGACCGTTCGCCGGGCTGGCCGTCACGGATAGTGACGACGCGGCGGCGGTTGATGCCCCACGGCACCTCGTGCTCGTTTTTGCACGCGGTGACGCACGCGTTGCATTCAATGCAGCGCTCGGCATCACAAAGGAACTTCATTCTTGCCATTGTTGCGTCTCCCTAACCTAGGCCGTTTCGATGCGGCACAAGGTGACCTTGGTCTCTTGCATGTGAGTCACGATGTCGTAACCGTAGGTTCCGCACATGTTGGACGCTTCGCCCAACACATAAGGATCGGCACCTTCCGGATACTTGTGACGCAGGCTTTGACCCTGCCAGTGACCACCGAAGTGGAACGGCATGAAGGCCACACCCGGCGCCACGCGTTCCGTGACGAGAGCCTTGACCTTCACCTTGCCGCCTTCCGGCGAGTACACCCACATCTGCTGTCCGTCCTTGATGCCGGCATTGTTGGCATCGACCGGATTGACCTCGCAGAACATGTCCTGCTGAAGTTCCGCCAACCACTTGTTGGCGCGACTTTCTTCACCACCGCCTTCGTATTCAACAAGACGGCCGGAGGTGAGGATGGTCGGGAACTTCTTGGAATGGTCCTGCTTCTGGATCGACTCATAAGCCGTCGGCAGACGGTAGTTCTTCGTGTCCTTGTACGTTTCGTACTTGGGCAGAAGATCGCGCCGGGGCGTATAGAGCGGTTCGCGGTGCAACGGCACCGGATCCGGGAAGGTCCAGACGATCGCACGGGCCTTGGCGTTCCCGAAGGGCGCACAACCGTGCTTGATGGCGACGCGCTGGATACCGCCCGAAAGGTCGGTCTTCCAGTTGGTCTTGTCGCCGGCAACCCCTTCGATGACCTTCAGTTCGGCTTCGGTCAGGTCCTTGTCCCAACCCAGCTTCTTGAGGATCGCCATCGAGAACTCGGGATAACCGTCCTTGATTTCCGCGCCGACGGAATAGGACCCTTCGGCAAGGAGGCTGACGCCGTTGCGTTCCACGCCGAAACGGGCGCGGAAATTCAGGCCGCCTTCGGCGACCGGCTTGGACGGATCGTACAGGATCGGCGTGCCCGGATGCTTCAGTTCCGGCGTGCCCCAGCAAGGCCACGGCAGACCATAGTAATCGCCGGCCACGGGGCCACCGACGGCCTTCAGCGACGTCTTGTCGAAGGTCGCCTGGTTCGCCATGTGGGCCCGCATACGTTCCGGCGACTGGCCGGTGTAGCCGATGGTCCACATTCCCCCGTTATATTCGCGGGTGGTGTCCTCGATCGAAGGCTCGTCGTTCGTGACCTTGATGTTCTTGAACATCTCCTTCGCGAAGCCGAGCTTCTTGGCGAACTTGTACATGATGGTCTGATCGGGCAGCGATTCGAAGACCGGATCGACCACCTTTTCACGCCACTGCAGGGACCGGTTGGACGCGGTCACGGAACCGTAGGTTTCGAACTGCGTCGAGGCCGGCAGGACATAGACACCGTCCTTGCGGTCCGGGATGACGGAAGCAAAGGTCGGGACCGGATCGATGACGACCATCAGATCCAGCTTTTCCATCGCCTTCTTCATTTCCGGAAGACGCGTCTGGGAGTTCACGGCGTGACCCCAGAGAACCATGGCCCGGAGATTGTCCGGCTGATCCATGTTCTTCTTGTCTTCAAGAACGCCGTCGATCCAGCGCGACACCGGGATGCCTTTGGACTCCATCAGCTTCTTCGAGGCGAAGCGGCCGAGGAGATAGTCGTAATCGACCTTCCAAACGCGGGCCCAGTGCTTCCACGAACCCGTCGCCAGGCCGTAATAGCCAGGCAGCGAGTGCGACAGGATGCAGAAGTCGGTCGCACCCTGAACGTTGTCGTGGCCGCGGAAGATGTTGGCGCCGCCGCCGGACTTGCCGATGTTGCCGAGGGCCAGCTGCAACACGCAGTAGGCGCGCGTGTTGTTGTTACCATTGTGGTGCTGAGTCGACCCCATGCACCACACGAGGGTGCCGGGACGGTTGTTGGCCATCGTGCGGGCAACGCGCTTCAACTGCGCGCCGGGAACACCCGTGACCCGTTCGGTTTCGGCCGGATCCCACTTCTTCACCTCGGCGCGGATTTCGTCCATGCCGTAAACGCGCTGCTTGATGTAGGTCTTGTCTTCCCAGCCGTTTTCGAAGATGTGGTACAGAATGCCCCAGATCAGGGCGACGTCCGTGCCCGGGCGGAACCGCACGTATTCATCGGCGTGCGCGGCCGTGCGCGAGAAGCGCGGGTCGCAGACGATGAGTTCGGCGTTGTTCTGCTCTTTCGCCTTCAGGATATGCTGCATCGCGACCGGATGTGCTTCAGCGGCGTTGGAGCCGATGAAGAACATCGATTTCGAATTATGCATATCGTTGTAGGAGTTCGTCATGGCGCCGTAGCCCCAGGTGTTGGCAACACCCGCGACCGTGGTCGAATGACAGATACGGGCCTGATGGTCGCCGTTGTTCGAACCCCAGAAGGCATAGAACTTCCGGAACAGGTAGGACTGTTCGTTGTTGAATTTGGCGGAACCGAGCCAGTACACGGAATCGGGGCCCGACGTCTTGCGGATGTCGAGCATCTTGTCGCCGATTTCGTTGATGGCTGCGTCCCAGGAAAGCCGCTTCCACTTGCCGCCTTCGAGCTTCATCGGATACTTCAACCGACGATCGCCGTGGGCGTGTTCGCGGACCGACGCACCCTTGGCGCAATGCGAGCCCAGGTTCAGCGGGCTGTCGAAGCCCGGTTCCTGACCGACCCACACGCCGTTATCGACTTCCGCGATGACGGTGCAGCCGACGGAACAGTGCGTACAAACGGATTTGACTTGCGTCATGCCTTTCGCCGCCGCGGTCGCCGCCTTGGCCTGTTTAGCCAAGCCCAGCGGAGCAGCGGAAAGAAGCGCAGCGCCCCCGGCGGTGATCCCTGAACGCTTCAGGAACGTACGGCGGTCCATGGACCCGCCGACCACCCCGGCCAGTGCCTGCTTCAAACGGGGGCCTATCGCCACCCCGTCGCTCTTTTTGGTGAGCATTTTAAGTTATCTCCCAATGTTGATGGGTTAGAACCCGACTAAAACCTCGCGAGGTCGTAGTACGTTTTGACGTGCTCGGTTTCACGATACCCCGACGATTTCGGGCCATCGGAAACCACGGCTGCTTCCGCGGACCCCTGGGAAAGCGCAACCGCGGCAACACCCGCGGCGCCGCCAGTGACGGCTGCTTTCTTCAGGAATTCACGGCGGCCGAGCTTTTGCTTTTGTTCGCTCATCGCAGTCTCCTCAAAGATTGTGATCACAGTTACTTCCACTTGCTTGGTACCAAACGCCCGTTTCGGGTCTTTCTTTTGACGGCGGAAAGCGGCCTGGGCCGATCCCCGCAATTCCGAAAACTCTGTCTTCCCTTCCGGTCGCCCGATCCGTTTCCGGGGCAACCGGGCCGCGCCGCCTACTGGCTGAAGCCAAAGGCGTCGCGTTCGATCTCCATGAACAATTTGCCGATCGCGCCGACGGGCATATACAGCACCGCAGACTTGGCTTTTTCCATGTCGGCGAAGAAATGGCCGGCCCAGGGCGCCAGATGCTTTTCAAAGAACACGCGCTGACGCTCCAGGCTCGCCGGCGGCCCAAAAGCGCCGGTGATCAGCCCGTGCATCACTTCGCAGACGAAGGCGATATGGTCTTCCGGGTCACTAACGCCGTCGGCACGCGCAATCCCCAGCTCCCCAAGGTCGCGGCGCAGGTCGGCGAGCGGCTTTTCATAGACGAACCCGGTCAGGTATTGCGACCCGAAGGGCGCCAGTTCGCCACCAGAGCCGAACCCGTAGAACAGAACGGTGAATTCTTCCTCGGAAACCGCCTGGGTCGTGCGCTTGGCCATGGTCGCCAAGGCATTGACGGCTTGACCCAGGGGGCTTTCATCACCCGCCAGATCGCGCACAAAGGCGATCGTGTCGTTGTCCATGGGCTTCGCGAGAAGCCGCGACAACAACGCATAAATCCCGGCCCGCTGCATGTCCTCTTCAGGCACGGCGGTCTGGTCGGTCTTGTTCTTAGGGTCGGAAAGCTGCCGTTCTCCCTTGGCGTCGCTTCCCATAGTGGCACTGGCCTCCACTTGGATAATCCTTGTTCTCCTTCCGTCGGCTCCACCTGTTGATTCGGCGGATTCCGATGCCTCATGAGCGGGGATTTTTACACTGCAGGCCCCCAAACCAGCCTGCCGCGGATTCTTTTTCCCGCCAATGTATCAAGTGAACGCCTTTTTGCCCGCCAAGTCAACGGACCCCCAATTCCGCCATGCGGAAAAACCACCGTTAAGCCCCAATTTTTTCATGGACTTAACAGTCTCTCACGGCGGAAACGGCGGCCTCAAAAAGCCCCATGGCGGAGGTCAGGCGAGATCGTCCTCGCCATCGCCAAGACCGTCGTCGTCACCCTCAGTTTGAGAGACCTGCGCCCTGGCTGGCTCCGGCAGAACTTCAGGCGCCGGGTGGCGCTGTCCGGGGGACTGGTAGTAGGGATTCGGCGTATAGGTCGGCAGACGGACGCTGGATCCACCCCGGTCCTGCACCCGGCGGGCTTTGTCGGAGATGGATTCTTCTCCGTCGTCGTCCGCATTCTCGGCGGATGCCCCTTCGCCGCCTTCCGCCTCTGGCGTCTCGGCATGTTTCTCCGCCGTCGGCACCGCCCCGTTTTCCGTCGCCTCTTCGGCTTCCGGGTCCTTCGGCTTGTCGCGCCAGGCATAACCGCCCTCGTTCGGGCGATAGGCGGTCGCCCCCGCGGCCAGTTGCGCCATCATCGAGTAATCCTCGCCGTACTCGTGCATGCCGTCGATGAGACTGAAGGCCGGATCGCTCAGCCACAGTTTGCGCAGCGCCTGGCGGCGCAGGAAATCCGGCACCCGCTTGTCCATGAACCCGGTGAAATCGCTGTTCGGGTTCAATTCATCGAGCGGCGGCAGGGTCTCCACATAGGCCGCTTCCTCGGCGGTCAATTCGCGAACGTCGTCGTCATCGGCCGCCGCACCGTCAGGTGCCGTCGCCAGGGCGGTTTCCGGTGCTTCGGCCTCTGGCAGCCCGGCAACCGGCCCGGCGGCACCCCGGCGGGCGACCTGGACGGGGGCCTCCTCTACGGCCTCCCCCTTGGCGCTCTTGCGCTTCAGGCGGGCCCAACGGCTCAGGGGATTTTCGTCGTCGGCGCTCATTCATCCGTCTCCACCAGAGGCCGCGGGCGCATATCGCCCTTGCGCGGATCGTAGGCCTTGTTCCGTTTGCGTTTGACGAATTCTTCTTCGACATGGAAGGTCTCGACGAAAGTGCCGATCCAGGCGGCCAGTTCGTCGGGCATGGGCACGCCCTCGACGATCATTTCCGAATCTTCCGTGTAGCTTTCCGCTTCGTAGGGACAGGCCGTGACCAGTTTGGGCACGACCTCCTCGTCCTCGGCCTCTTCGCCGGGCGCCAGCACGACGTAGATGTGAGGCTGGAAGTTGCTGAGGTTTGCCTTGTACCCCCCGGTTTCACCGGCAAACAGTTCCAGCTCCAGGGTTGCGGCGTGGAAATGAGTCCAGCCCTCGCCTTCGCGAATCAGGCGCCAGCCTTCCCCTTCGTCCAGGGGGGAAAGGCCGGGCACCACCGCGACCGGGTGGAAGGTGTAATCCTGCCACGGGTTGTCGATTGCCCGGCGTTCGATGATGACGCCGAGCATGGCCGTTTGGCGGCGGCTCATTGTGCGGCCTCCGCGAACAGGGTCTCGGCCTCGGCCAGGTTCTCCGGCTTGTTGATGTTGAAGAAAGGATCGAACGGGTCCGTCGGAAAGTCGACATGGACGATGCGGTACCGCGCGGTCCAAGCGTCGATCTTGCGCATGTCTTCTTGCGTCATCGCGGCACGCAGGTCGTCGGCCAACGACACCGGCCAAAGGGCGAAAACGGGATGGGTGCGGTCCCCGGATTGGGCGCAAGCCATCTCCGCTTCACCGTCGACGACCGCCTGATGCAGCCGCCGGACCAGGGTTTCCGGAAAGAACGGCGCGTCGGTGGCGAAGGACGCCAGCCACGTCGCGCCTGGATGGGTTTTCCGCGCCCATTCCATGCCCGTCAGAATCCCCGCCAGCGGCCCGGCATGGCCGTCGATCACATCCACCGCCGTCGGCAGGCCATAAGCCGCGAAACGCGCCGGATCGCCGTTGACGTTGAGCAACAGGTCCTGGACCTGCGGCCGGGCCCGCGCCACCACATGATCCAGGATCGGCTTGCCGCCGAGCGTGCGCAGCGGCTTGTCGCCGCCGCCCATGCGCCGCGCCAGGCCGCCGGCCAGCAGCACGCCA
>CAXAVJ010000124.1:0-8474 GCA_963972065.1 uncultured Rhodospirillaceae bacterium | reverse complement strand
ATGCCGCAGTTTCGAGGACCGCTTGGTCAGGATCACGCGCCCCTCGCGCACCGGCACCAGCACCGCCGCCGCCATGACCAGCAACATGGGCCGGCTGGCCGCACCGAACACGACGGCGAGCAAGCGCCGCCGACGCACTTTCTCGACCATCTGAACGGCGGGCAACAAAGCCAGTTGCCCCAGGTTCGGCAGGGCGGCAAGCAAACCGATGGCAAGGTTCGATGCATCGAGGTACAGCGCGTAAGCAACCAGGATCGGGCCCAGCGCCAGGGTTTCCATCCCCTGGGCCCAGACACCGTTGTGCACCAACCATTTCAGCCCGGTTTCAACCTCGTCCTCGCTCAGGGATTGGGATGGCGCCAGGCGCTCTGAAATGGACATGCTTCGGCCGATCAGACCCCAGGCTTTTGCGTCTGAGCCTTAAGTGCAGCCTTCTGGGCATCGCGAAAGCCGACGACGACATTATCGCCGGACAGGAATACGGGCCGCTTGATGAGAGTCGGATGGGCCGCTAACAGCGACTTGGCCTTGGCGGCGTCGAGGCCGTCCTTATCGGCATCGGGTAGCCCGCGCCAGGTGGTCGATGACTTGTTGACCAGTGTTTCCCAGCCCACGGCGTCGATCCAGCGCGCCAGTTCGGCCGCCGGCACGCCGTCGGCGCGGACATCCATCACTTGGTGGGCGATGCCTTCGTCGGCCAGCCACTTGAGCGCCTTCTTGCAGGTGTCGCAAGTCTTCAAGCCCCAGATGGTGAGCATGCCCCCTCCCCTTTTGTGGTTCGCCGTTTACGATACGGGCACAAGCCCCTATATGTCATCGGCATTGAATTTTGCCAAGCCGCCCAACACGTTTCACAGAGCAGAGGCACCCCGACATGCTGGCCCTGATCTCCCCCGCCAAGAAGCTGGATTTCGAGACCGACCCGATCCTGGACAGTCATACCCAGCCCGACTTTCTGGCCAAGTCGAAGAAGCTGGTCCAGGCCGCGCGCAAGCTCACGCGCCAGGACCTGCGAAACCTGATGGGCATCAGCGAAACCCTGGCCGACCAGAACTATCAGCGGTTCAAGGATTTCAAACCGCCCTTCGACCTGAGCAACGCCAAGCAGGCGGCCATGGTGTTCAACGGCGATACCTATGTGGGCCTGAAGGCGCGTGAGATGTCGGCCGCCGACCTGGAATACGCCCAAGATCACCTGCGCATCCTGTCCGGCCTTTACGGCCTGTTGCGGCCCTTGGACCTGATCCAGCCCTACCGACTGGAAATGGGCCTGAAGTTCGCCAACCCGGGCGGCGAAAACCTGTATGCATTCTGGGACGGCGCCCTGACCAAGGCCGTCGACCAGGCCGTGGCGGGACACAAGGATCCGACGATCGTGAACCTGGCATCCAACGAATATTTCAAGGCCATCGATCCCAAGGCTTTGAAGGCCCCGGTCATCACGCCCGTGTTCAAGGAGATCAATCAGGGCCAGGCCCGCGTGATCGGCCTGTTCGCCAAGCAGGCGCGCGGCATGATGGCGCGCTACATGATCGTCAACCGCATTGAAACCGCCGATGGACTTAAAAAGTTCACGGATGGCGGCTATCGCTTTCAGGCGGATCAGAGCGACGACAAGACTTGGGTATTTTCCCGCAAGCAGCCGCCCAAGGTAACGAAATAGGCTTGGTGCCGCCCCCGCGACGCGCTACCATTTTCTTTCCCCGGGCATACGGCAGACGCCCGGCATCATCAGGCGGCATTGCCGTCCAAGATCTGCCCTGACGTAGGCCCGACCCGGCGCCAATCGGTTCCGGGCCGCCGCTGAACGATAGGGTACAGCCATGGACGCAGAAACCGCCGGCACCCCGCCGCAACCGGAAACCTCAACCCAAAGCACCCCACCCGCCGTCGGCTTTGCCGAAGCGGCGTGGTATTGGCTGCACCTGGGGTTCATTTCCTTCGGCGGCCCGGCCGGACAGATCGCCATCATGCAGGCCGACTGTGTCGACAAGAAACGCTGGATCGATCAGCAGGCGTTCCTGCGCGGCCTCAACTATTCCATGCTGCTGCCGGGGCCCGAAGCACAGCAGCTCGCCGCCTATATCGGCTGGCGCCTGCACGGCGTTTGGGGTGCTGTGACCGCCGGCACGCTGTTTTTCCTACCGGGCGCCATTCTGATGATGGCGCTGGCCTGGGTCGCCGCCGCCCATGGCGACAACACCTGGGTCATCAAGATTTTCAATGGTATCAAGCCGGCCGTCATCGGCATCATCGTGTTCGCCGTGTGGCGGATCGGCAAGAAGACCTGCAATTCAATTCCCGCCGTGGCCTTGGCGGCGGCGGCGTTCGCGGCCTTGCATTTCGCCCATGTGCCCTTCCCGCTCATCATCCTGGCCGCCGGCGTCCTGGGCGCCCTGATCCCGGCCCTCGGAAAGGTCGGCGGTCACGGCCATGGCGACGACGCGGGCCAGGGCGACAGCCACCACATGCAGCGCCCGGCGGGCAACCCCTGGACACGGCTGGCGGGCATCACCGCCCTGTTCCTGGTGCTGTTGGCGTTGCCAGTGGCGGCCTTGGTGGCGATTGCCGGCCCGGCGCCGTTCCTGGCCGTGGCCAAGCTGTTCACCACGGCGGCCCTGGTCACCTTCGGCGGTGCCTATGCGGTGCTGCCCTACATCACCGATGCGGCGGTCAATACCCATGGCTGGATCGCCCCGGGCGACATGCTGAACGGCCTGGCCTTGGCGGAAACCACGCCGGGGCCGCTGGTTCTGGTCAATACCTACGTCGGCTTCTTTGCCGGATGGAACGGTGCCGGCGCGGCGCATCTGTCGCAGGTCGCCGCAGGGCTGCTGGCGGCGGCGCTGACGACCTATGTCACCTATCTGCCGTCGTTTTATTTCATCATCGCGGGGGCGCCCTATGTGGATGCTCTGCAAAAGAACGAACGCGCCCGGCGCGCCCTTTCCGGCATCACCACCGCCGTGGTCGGCGTGATCTTCAACCTGGCGGTCTTTTTGGGGGAATCGGTTCTGGTCACGGCATCGGGCGGTGTCGATTGGACCGCCGCCGCCGTCGCCACGGGCGCCCTGGCCTTGCTGCTTTCCGGCAAGGTGCCGATCCCGGCCCTGGTCGGTATCGGCGCCGTGTTGGGGGCAATCGGACTCGTTTAACCGACAACCGGCGGCAACAGGGGCGTTGCCCGCATGGCGATCCGGCGCTATCAAATGCGCATCCCCGGACCGTGGGCACCATCAGGAGAAGACTTTCCATGCCGCAACCCGCACCTGCGCGTATCGGTGACGCCGCCGAAGATATCGACACGCCGGCCCTCTTGATCGAGCTCGACGCGTTCGAACGCAACCTGAGGAAAATGGCCGAGTTCGCCAAGGAAGCCGGCGTCCGCCTGCGTCCCCATTCCAAGACCCACAAGTCTGCCCATATCGCGCGCCTGCAGATGGAACTGGGCGCCGTCGGCGTGTGCTGCCAGAAGGTGTCGGAAGCCGAAGCCCTGGTCCAATCCGGCATCAATGATGTGCTGATCTCCAATCAGGTCGTGGGGCGGCACAAACTGAACCGCCTGTCGGCCCTGGCCCGTCACGCCAAGGTTGCGGTCTGCGCCGACGATGCGGACAACGTGGCGGACCTGAACGCCGCCGCCGGCCAGGTCGGGGTGATCATGGACGTGCTAGTGGAAATCGACGTCGGCGCCGGGCGCTGCGGCGTGGCGCCGGGCGAAGCGGCAGTGACCCTGGCCAAGGAGATCGACCGCTCACGCAATCTGCGCTTTGCCGGATTGCAGGCCTATCAGGGGTCGGCCCAACACATCCGCGATTTTGCCGAACGCAAGATGGCCATCAACGCCGCCCAGGTGTTGACCAAGAAGACGGTCGAACAATTGGCCGAGGCCGGGCTGGACTGCGACACGGTCGGCGGGGCCGGCACCGGCACCTACGAATTCCACACCAAGTCCAAGGTGTGGAACGAACTGCAGTGCGGATCCTACGTGTTCATGGACGCCGACTATGGCAAAAATCGCATGTCCGATGGCAAACCGTTCCAGGCCTTTGAAAATGCCCTGTTTGTACTTGCCACCGTAATGTCGAAAACCGGTGACGACTTCTGCGTCGTCGATGCCGGACACAAGGCGCTCGGCAACGACCAAGGCTTTCCCCTGGTGTCCGAACTGGAGGAAGTCACCTACACCAAACCGTCTGACGAGCACGGGCGGCTTGATCTGAGCGAGACCCGCCAGGCGCTCAAGCTGGGCGACAAGGTGCGCCTGATCCCCGGGCATTGCGATCCGACCGTGAACCTCTATGACTGGTACGTGGGCGTGCGCAACGGCCGGGTCGAAGCCCTGTGGCAGGTCACGGCACGGGGGGCCCTGACCTGACGGGATCGGCGGCATAAGTCTTGGACCGCCTGCCCCGGTTGCGCCTAAGATGCCTCCGGGCACGGAGGAGGACGCGGCGGCGCAGGCGGCTGTGTTGAGATATCACGACTTCGGCTGAATCAAAGGAAAGTCCGTCATGAATAAAATCGTCTACATCCTGGGCGCGATCATCGCCATCATCGTCGCCGCCGGCATCTACCTGTTCGTGTTCGCAGGCGACCTGGTGAAGTCCGCCGTGGAAACCATCGGCAGCGACGCCACCCAGGCCAAGGTGTCTCTGAATTCCGTCGATCTGGACATGTTCCAGGGCACCGGTGCCATGCAAGGGCTGACCGTCGGCAACCCCGCGGGCTTCAAAACGCCGAGTGCGTTCGAACTAGGTGCGATTTCCCTGCAGATCGACAAGGAGTCCATCGGCAAGAACCCGATCGTCATCAAGTCCATCGCCATCACGGGTCCCATCGTGACCTACGAAAAGGCGGGCGGCACCTCCAACGTCGACGCCATCAAGGCGAATGTCGACGCCTATGCCAAGAAATTCGCGGGTTCCGGCGGCGAGGCCAAAAAGGAATCGTCCTCCGGCGAGGAACAGAAGCTGGTGATCGAGAAACTGACCATCACCGGCGGCAAGGTGAACCTGAGCGCGGGCGTCCTGGGCGGAAAAACGCTTGAGGCGGCCCTGCCCGACATCACCCTGACCGACATCGGCAAGGATTCCGGCGGCACCAGCCCCGCGGCGGTGACCAAGGCCGTGATCGACAAGCTGACGGCCGGCATCATGTCCATCAACCCGGAAAAGCTGATCGGCAACGCCGCCAAAATGATGGAAGGTGCCGTCAAGGGTGCGACCGACGCAGTGAAAGGTGTGACCGAAGGCGCCGGCGGGGTCACCGAAGGGGCCGGCAAGGCCATCGAGGGCGCGGGCGAGAAGCTCAAGGGCCTGTTCGGAAAATAGGCTTTAATTTTAATCTGTTAGCGGGAAAGGCGGGGCCACCTGGTCCCGCCTTTTTTGTGTCCGGGATGGCTCGGAAAGTGGTTTTATCGATCACCGAAAGTGGAATAATTCATTTCTATATTTATTGCGAATAATTCGCAATTGCACTATATTCCTTTTAACACAGCCGGCCGGATTACGGTTCGGCATGCCACCCGAAAGGAACCGACCATGTCACGCAAATTGATCAAAACAGGCACCTACTCCGCCATGCACTTGGTGGTCGCCGTGACGGTGGCCTATGTCCTGACCCGCGATTGGCATATCGCCTTGGGTGTGGGGATCATCGAGCCGATGGTCCAAACCGTCGCCTACTCGGTCCACGAGGCCTTATGGGGCAAGGTGAAGGACGCCCCCCGGGACGGGCGAACCAATCCCGGCGGCACGGCCCCGGCGGCGGCGTAAGGAGACTTAGACCACCGCCCGCCCGACCCGCCGGCCCGGCCGCGCCCCGGTCCAGGCCAGGTCATGCCAGACCAAGGCGCCGTTCACATAAACCCGCTCGATCCCGCCGGCAGGCGTTTCCGGGGCGTCGAAGGTGGCGCGGTCGATCACCGTCTTGGGATTGAACAGCACCAGATCGGCGAAGGCACCCTTGCGGATCACGCCCCGGTCCTTGAGGCCGAACACACTGGCCGGCTTGCCGGACATGCGGTGGACCGCTTCCTCCAGGCTGAAGACGCCTTCATCCCGGCAGTAATGGCCGAGCACCCGGGGGAAGGTCCCCCACAGGCGGGGATGCGGGCGCCCTTCGTCGATGGGCAGGCCGTCCGACGCGATCATCGCGCCCGGAAAGGCCATGATGCGGCGCACTTCGTCCTCGTCCATGCGGAAATAGACCGCCCCGGCGGGGGACAGGCGGCGGATCGCCTCGTCCACGCTGCATCCCCATTCGTCGACGATGCTGTCAAATTCGCGGCCGACCATCTCCGGATGGGTGGCGGAGGACGTCAGCACGGTCTTTTCCGAGGTCGAGAGGAAATCCTTCAACAGGATCGTCGAGGTCGCGGTGTAGGGGTAGACGTCGAAATCCAGCGTCATGTCCTTCTGCGCCGCTTTGATGTGGGCCAGGCTGTCGTGGCTTTTCCCCCAATTTTCCCGGCCGACGCATTTGTGGTGGGAAATCACCGTGGCCGCGCCCGAACGCCGGGCGATGTCGATGGTTTCATCCACGGAATCGACCAGATCCGGTCCCTCGTTGCGCATATGGGTGGTGTAGAGCGCCCCGAAATCCTTGAGACAAGCCGCCAGTTCCACGATCTCGTCCGTCGGCGCATGGATCGCCGTGGGATAGGCCAGGCCCGTGGACAGGCCGACGGCGCCGTCCTTCAGGCTTTGTTCCAGCACCCGTGCCATGGCATCGATCTCGGCCTTGGTCGCCGGGCGGTCGAAAGTATCCATCATCACCCCGGCGCGCAGGGTCGTATGCCCGACCAGGGAGGCGACGTTGATGGCGGCCGGGCTGTCGGCCAGGGCGGCGTTGTAGTCGGCCAGGGAGGGAAAACGGTAATCCGCCCAGCCGCCCAGCAACGCCATGGGTCCCGGCGGGTCGGCCTCGCCCGCCCGACAGGCGGCCGTGAAGGGGGCCAGCGACACGCCGCAGTTGCCGGTGACCACGGTGGTGACACCCTGGCTGGTCTTGGGCGCCACGCTGGGTTGGGTCAGGACCAGGCGGTCGTCATGGGTATGCACATCGATGAACCCGGGGGCCAGCGCCAGCCCCGTGCCGTCGATGGTTTCCTTGGCTTTGGCCCCTTCCGCCGCAAGATTGCCGACCGCCGCGACACGGTCGCCGGAAACGGCCACATCGGTGCGCTGGCGGGGGCCGCCGGTGCCGTCGATGACATCGGCGCCGGTGATCAGAAGGTCGTAGGTGGGCATGGCGGGCGGTCTCCTGCTGGTCGTTGGTAGCCGCCATATTACATGGCCCGGGACGACACGCCAGATTGACGCCGCACTTGACGTAACGGCACCGTTGTCAGCGCCCCAAACCTTGCCTACAACCGGGGTGTTGAGGAGACCTCCAATGGCGGATTACCGGGCACCCCTGGACGACATGCGCTTTGCGCTGAACGAGATCGCTGGCCTGGCCGCCGTGAACCGGCTGCCTGGCTACGCCGACGCGACGCCGGACCTGGTCGACGCGATCCTGGACGAAGCCGGCAAGTTCGGCGCGGACGTTCTGGCCCCCCTGAACCACACCGGCGACCGGGAAGGCTGTGTCCTGGAAAACGGCGTGGTGCGCACACCCCAAGGCTTCCCCGAGGCCTATCAGCAGTTCGTCGAGGCCGGCTGGAACGGCATCTGGGCGCCGGAAGACTGGGGTGGCCAGGGCCTGCCCGTGCTGGTGGCGACGGCGGTGTCGGAAATCTGGCACGCCGCCAATCTGTCCTTCGCCCTCTGCCCCATGCTGACGCAAAGCGCCATCGAGCTGCTGCTGTCCCATGGCTCCGACGACATCAACGCGACCTATCTGGAAAAGCTGGTCACCGGGCAATGGGCCGGAACCATGAACCTGACAGAACCGCAGGCCGGATCGGACCTTGCGCGCATCCGCTGCAAGGCCGAGCACGCGGACGGCCACTACCTGCTGCGCGGCCAAAAAATCTTCATCAGCCATGGCGAGCACGACATGGCCGAAAACATCGTGCACATGGTGCTGGCACGATCCCCTGACGGGCCCGAGGGCATCAAGGGTTTGTCCCTGTTCGTGGTCCCCAAGTTCGTGCCCGACGCGGACGGCAATCCGGGCGCGCGCAACGACCTGCGCTGTGTCTCGCTCGAACACAAGATGGGCATGCACGCGAGCCCGACCGCTGTGATGTCCTATGGCGATGACGGCGGGGCCCAGGCCTTCCTGATCGGCGAGGAAAACCGCGGCATCGAATACATGTTCATCATGATGAACGCGGCGCGTCTGGCCGTCGGCATGGAGGGCGTGGGCATCGCTGAGCGGGCCTATCAGCAGGCCCGAGATTTCGCCAAGGACCGCGTGCAGAGCCGCGCCCTGACCGGCGGCGGGGCCGATCCCGTGACCATCATCCATCACCCGGACGTGCGCCGTATGCTGCTGGCAATGCGGACGCATACCGAGGCCATCCG
>CAXAVJ010000123.1:0-8531 GCA_963972065.1 uncultured Rhodospirillaceae bacterium | reverse complement strand
CCGGGAAGGTAGGACAGGACCGTGTCCCGGAAATCCATATCGCCAACCACCGAAGTCAGCACCCAGCCGCCTGCCCCACCGCTGACATGGACCTTCATGTTGAGGCGCGGCACCACACCGTCCTTCACATTTTCCGTCCACCAATTGTAGACATCGGGCGCCCACTCCGGGGCCCAGTATTTCCGGATGTCTTTCAGCGGGGCATTCTGAAGCGCCACGTCGAAGGCACCCACGGCGCTTCCCGTCGCGTCTTCCACGGTGCCGGCCAGCATGGCCTGCGGGCCGCCCGTATCGACGGCAAGCCGCGAGATTTCCAAGCGATCGTCATCCATCCAGTATTTGCCGGAAAATTGCAGCCCGGCGACCGGCAGGCGGTGCGCTGCCGAGCCCGGAGAACGCACGCTTTCCCCTTCCTTGGTGACAACGGTGAAATCGTAGACTTCCGCCGTCCGGGCACGGCCGTCATAACGTCCGGCAAGAACAAGGGATTTGACCGCGATCGCTTCCTGATACGGATCGGGGGTGCGGATCTCGCCTTCGCCGCCCGTGAAGCGAAAGCCGATGTCCTCGGGCGGGCCGTTGACGGTCATGCCCAGGGTCACCGTCCCCTTGAGCGGCAGTTGTATGCTTTCGAAACGCTTGAGTGATTCGTGGAAACTGGCAAGCGCCTTCGGGTCGAGATCAGTGAAGGAGACACTGACAGCCAGGCGTCCCTCGTTGACGAGATAGCTGCCCTTGGCCGCGACCTCGGATCGGCGGCCGTTCAAATCCATCTGCAAGGCGATCTCGCCCTGGATGCCCGCGTCGTCGCGAATCAAGCGGATGTCCGCGACCGGCGCGGTCCATCGGCGCCCCAGGATTTCATCGACGATCACCGTTTCCGCGCCGATGATGTTGAGACGCGACAAATAAGCCAGTTGCGCCCCCGCATCGGGCCCGCTTCCGGCCCCGGCCTTGGCGACCAGCAGGTCGAGCAGCCCGCTGCCCAATCCCTTGCCGTCTGACAGACCCTGGCCGTCGGATTGGGCGTTGCCCAGGTTGACCTCGAACGTGCCGTCGGCGCCGCGCCGCAGAACCAGGCGCGGGCCGAACAGCTCGACGCTTTTCGGCACGATCGCGCCGCGCCGGATCAGGGCCTGGCTGGACAGCGAGAACGACACTTCGGGAATCGCGGCGACGATGGCGCCCACGCGGTCGTAGACCAGGACGTCGAGTACGCGGATATCGAGGGCGCGTTCCCACCCGGCCCAGGTCAGGATGGTATCGCCCAGTTCGACCTGCATGTCGGGGCTGCGTTCGTTGAGCGCCTGTTCGATATAGGGCGTGAGGAAGCTGAGGGAAATCGGCCCCTTGGACAATTGCCACGACAGCAGGCCCGCGACGATGGCCACGCCCGCGAGAAGGCCGCCAGCAAGATGCGCGGCCCCCCGGCACCACCGCTTTAGATGGCCACCCGTCCGATTCTCACCCTGCCCGCCGTGTTGTTCGACGTCGTCTGTCACCACGCCTCCGTTAGCGCGCTTGACCCCAGTTTTTGCTTACCGCAGTGTTCAGGCCCCCCAAGGCCTGAGAAACAAGTGATTAGTATGCCTGAAAATTCGGCCTTCAGCAGTAAACCCGATCTACCAAGCCCGGGAAACCCCGAATCCCTGGCAGTTGCCTGGGAACATTGGGATTCCGCCGTTTCCCGCAGCACCGATCCGGGCACCGAATCGGCGGCGGCGGAAATCGCCGGCGGCGGCCCGGGCAAGGCCCTGCTGGACGCGGTGTTCGCCCATAGCCCGTTCCTCGGCCGCCTGGCATCGGGCGATCCGGCGTTCACCCTGCGCATTTTATCCGACGGCCCCGACGCGGCCCTGGCCGGCATCCTGTCGGACATTGCCGCCCCCCCCGAGGGTGAGACCGAACCCGCCATCAAGACGCGCCTGCGCATCGCCAAGAAACGCGCGGCATTGACCATCGCCATGGCTGATATAGGCAACGATTGGTCCCTTGAACAGGTTACCGGCGGGCTCAGCGATGTCGCCGAAGCCTGCCTCAAGGCCGCCTGCGATTTCTGTCTCGGGGAAATGGCGCGGCGCGGCGCCCTGGAATTGGCCGATCCCGCATCGCCGTCGCAAGGATCGGGCCTGGTCGTTCTCGGCATGGGCAAGCTGGGTGCACGGGAACTGAATTATTCCTCGGACATCGACATCATCGTGCTGTTCGACCCCGAGGTCATGCGCACGACCAAGCCCGACGACCTGCAGCCGGCCATGGTCCGGCTGGTCCGCCAGATGCTGCGGATCATGGATGAGCGCACGGCCGATGGTTACGTGTTCCGCACGGACCTGCGCCTGCGCCCGGACCCCAGCGCCACGCCGTTGGCGATTTCGGTCCTCGCCGCCGAAAGCTATTACGAAAGCCTGGGCCAGAACTGGGAACGGGCCGCCATGATCAAGGCCCGGGCCGTGGCCGGCGACCTGGAGGCCGGCACCCGGTTCCTGGAATGGCTGCGCCCGTTCATCTGGCGCAAGCACTTGGATTTCGCGGCGATCCAGGACATCCATTCGATCAAGCGCCAAATCAACGCCCACCGCGGCATCGGCGCGATCAAGGCGCTTGGCCATAACGTCAAGCTAGGTGGCGGCGGCATCCGCGAAATTGAATTCTTCGCCCAGACCCAGCAGTTGATCTGGGGCGGACGCATCCCGGAACTGCGCCTGTCCGGGACCAAGGCCGCCATCGACTGTCTGGTCACTCTGGAACAGGTCATGCCCGAGGCGGCGGCCGACATGAAGGCCGCCTATGACTTCCTGCGCTGTGTCGAACACCGCCTGCAGATGGTCAATGACGAGCAGACCCACACCCTGCCCGACGAACCGGACGCCTTCGCCGCCTTCGCCGCCTTCATGGGCTATGCCACGGGCGACGCCTTCGCCGAGGCTTTGACCGACCATCTGCAGCGCGTGCAGACCCATTACGGCGCCCTGTTCGGCGACGCGCCGACACTCAGCGCCGAGGCGGACCAGGACGGCGCCGGCGGCAACCTCGTGTTCACCGGCGGCGAGGCCGACCCGGACACGCTGGCGACCATCCGCAAGATGGGGTTCGAGGAACCGGCCCGCGTCGACGCCCAGATAAGGGCCTGGCATCATGGGCGCTACCGGGCCATGCGTTCGACCCGGTCCCGCGAGTTGCTGACCGAACTGATGCCCGTGCTGTTGCGCGCCATCGCCAAGACGCCGGAACCGGACAAGACCTTCCTGCGCTTCGACGGTTTCCTCAAGGTGCTGCCCGGCGGGGTGCAGTTGTTTTCCATGTTCCATTCCAAC
Organism: uncultured Rhodospirillaceae bacterium; assembly: GCA_963972065.1. Classification (GTDB taxonomy): domain Bacteria; phylum Pseudomonadota; class Alphaproteobacteria; order Rhodospirillales; family Casp-alpha2; genus UBA1479. The sequence goes on along the minus strand of CAXAVJ010000123.1, from coordinate 5,217 downwards.
CCGCACCTTTTGTCCCTGGTCGTCGAAATCGCCGGCAAGGCGCCCAAGCTGGCCGAACACATGGGCAACCATGCGTCGATCCTGGACAGCGTGCTGACCGCCGATTTCTTCGATCCGCCGCCGGACCTTTCGGGCCTGCACGATGAGCTTGAGGCCCAGTTGAAGGCCTGCCGCGATCTGGAAGATGTGCTGATCACCTGCCGCCGTTGGGCCAACGACCGCCGCTTTCAGGTCGGCGTGCAGCGCCTGGATGCCCGGATCGCGCCGCTGGATGCCTCTTGCGCACTCTCGGACATCGCCGAGACGGCGTTGGGGGCGGTGTTGGCCCGCGTCGCCGACGACTTCGCCGCCGGCCACGGCCGCATCCCCGGCGGCGAGATCGCCATTGTGGCGCTCGGCCGTTTGGGCAGTCGGGAAATGACCGCGGCCTCGGACCTGGACCTGATTTTCGTCTACGACACCGACGACGACGCCGAGGAATCGGACGGCGACCGACCCCTTGCCCCGGCGCAGTATTTCGGCCGCCTGACCCAGCGCACCATCAACGCCGTCACGGCGATGATGGTGGAAGGGCCGCTGTACGAGGTCGACATGCGCCTGCGCCCGTCGGGCACCAAGGGGCCGTTGGCCACATCGCTGACCGCGTTCCGCAAGTACCACGATGAATCGGCCTGGACTTGGGAGCGCATGGCCCTGGTCCGCGCCCGTGCCGTGGCCGGAACGGGCGACCTGCGCGGCCGGGTCGAGGACGCCATCGCCGCCATCCTGGGCGATCCCGTCGACCCGGTGAAGCTGCTGCGCGACGCCGCCGACATGCGCCAGCGCATCGCGAAGGAAAAGACGTCGGACTGCATCTGGGACGTCAAGAACCTGCGCGGCGGGCTGGTCGATATCGCCTTCATCGTGCAGTACCTGACCCTGCGCCATATCGGCGACCATCCGGACATCCGCGACGCCAATACGGCCGCCAGCCTGGACAAGCTGAAATCGGCCGGCGTGCTGGCGACCGCCCATTGGCAAACCCTGATGCGGGCCCAGGACCTTTGGATGGGCATCCTCGGCCTGCTGGCCGAAACCATCGAGGGCACCCTGACCAAGGAAAAGGAAGAGCTGATTTCAGGCGCCCTGGCCGACGACCTGATGCGCGTCGCGGGGGCCGAAGATTTCGACGGCCTGAAACGCATGATGATGGAAACGGCCCAGGCCGTGTTCGATATCTACCAGGACCTGATCGACGGCCCGGCGGCGGACCTGCCGCCCGCCGAAGACGCGACCGAATAAGACCACGACGAACAAGGAGACCCGAACCATGACCCTTTCCACCGGCGACAAGGCCCCCGATTTCACCCTGCCCGCGGACGGCGGCGGCATGCTTGCCCTGAAAGACCTGAAGGGCAAGAAGGTGGTGCTTTATTTCTACCCCAAGGACGACACGCCGGGCTGCACGACCGAAGCCCAGGGCTTCCGCGACGCCATCAAGGCGTTCGAAAAGGAAGGGGCCGTGATCGTCGGCGCCTCCAAGGACACGGTCGCCCGCCACGACAAATTCAAGGCCAAGTACGACCTGCCCTTCCATCTGGTGTCCGACGAGGACGGTACGCTCTGCGACAGCTACGGCGTGTGGGTCGAAAAGAACATGTACGGCCGCAAGTACATGGGCATTCAACGCGCCACCTTTTTGATCGACGAAAAAGGCGTGATCCGCAACATCTGGCCCAAGGTGAAGGTCAAGGAACACGCCGACGAGGTGCTGGCCGCGGTCAAGGCGCTCTAGGCGCGCGCCGCTGGATCGCCACAACCTCGACCATTGGGTGGTTTTGACGGCGCGGATTTTGCGCTAGTCTCCGCCCGCGATAAATATGCGCCGCAACCGCTTTCATGCCGGGCCGGCGTCCTCTGGGGGTATCGATGGCCGACAAGACCGACGAAATCGAAGACGACGAAGAGTACGAGGACGACGAGGAACTCGAGGACGGCGAGGAGTGGGAAGACGACGACGAAGAGTGGGAGGACGACGAAGACGACGAACCCACCGAGGAAGAGCTCGCGGCCGCCAAGAAGAAAAAGACCCTCAAGATCGCGGCCATCGCCGGGGTCCTGCTTGTCCTGATCGGCGGCGGCCTGACGGCCCATATGATGGGCGCGACCGAGGCCATCCTCGGCAAGCCCGCCATCACCGAAGTGACCCTGGAAATCGGCAAGCCGGTCATTCACCAGTTGCCGGAAATCCGCACCGACCTGAAAAAGATCGGCCGACGCAATCATTTCATCAAGCTGAACCTGATCGTGCAGGTCGACGAGCACGACCTGCCCGCCCTTCAGGACGAGACGAAAATGGCGCTGGTGGTGGACAACATCAAGACCCAGCTGCGCGACCTGGAATACAAGGACGTGATCGGCAAGGAAGGCTCGGAGCGCCTGCGCTTCGAGCTGCTCAACGTCATCAATTTCGCGATCGCCCCGGTCAAGGCCCATACGGTCCTGTTCAAGGACCTGATCATTCAGTAGCCGCCAAGGCCCCAAGATCGCGGCCACCATACAGAATGCGCAGGAAACTCACCGTATCCGCCCCGACCAGAAAGGCGAGCGTGACACGGCCCTCGAAACCGACGACCCTAAGTCCGGGGAACAAATCGTCGCGCCGGGTGCCCCGCTCGGGAAAGTCGGCGAATCCCAGGCAATAGGCTTCGATCCGTTCGACATAAGCCATGGCGCGACCGTCGCCCGCCCGCGCCGCGATGTATAGATAAAGTTCCTTCAGGTCGTTCTGGGCTTCCGGCGCGAACAAAACCCGATGCGTCACGCCTTACGCCTTCCGCCCCTTGCGGCGTTCGGCATGAAGGGCCCGCACGCCATCGAACGCCGCTTTTGCGGGCATCAAACGGGACGGGTCGGCTTGAACCGCGGCCGCCACCGGCACGACTTCTTCGCGCAGCCAGCGCTCAACCGCATCGTCGCGTTCCCGCAAGGCGCGCAGACCGGCGCGCACCACCTCGCTGGCGCTCGCATAGGACCCGGAATTGACGAGGCCGTCGATATAGCTCGCCTGCTCGTCGGGCAGACTGATCGTTCGTTTTTGAGACGCCGCCATGGGAAACACCTTCCGTTCGATGATCTCCATCAGGGTATGATAAATTCATACCAAATTCCAGCACTTCCCGTCACGCTTTCGCGCCGGGGTGAAGGCGCATACGGCCCTGTTCAAGGACCTGATCATCCAGCAACGCGGACCCGGATCAGCTTAACAACTCCCAAACAATACAAGGCAACATAGAAATCATCGCTCGAAATTGTTAATGTAGATTCCAATTCTACCGAGTTGGGGGCGACAGTGAATAAGCGCTTAGGGACTTATCAGGCTTTTTTTCTAGCAGCAGCTATGATTTTGACCGGCTGCCAAACCGTCGCTCCTATTGCTAGCACTCCCTCGGGGAAACCGGAGGCAATCTTCACGAGCACTTCAGCAGAAGATATAAGCGGACGCATCGCATCTGCCTGTATGTCGCAAGGCCTTATGGTTTTTGATCAATCGAATTACCAAGTGCTGTGCGGCAAGACTATGACTGGCGGAGACAGTGTGATGGCCCAATTGCTGATTGGTAATAGCTATTCGACGACGCCAGAGCAAAAAATAAGGTTCGCCATCGCAAACACCGGCTCAGGTATCCGTGTGCAAGCCTCGCAATGGATTGAAACCCAGATGGCCTTCGGGCAAATGCGTCGCCAGGAACTGAATGGAGGAAAGCACTTCAACGACGTACAAAATTTTCTCTATTCCATCGGCGGAACAGGGTTTCGAGCCTACTCAGCGCAGCCGGTTCACCACACACCTGCACCAAAACCCAACGCCCACCCGCAGCCTGAAGATGACATGGATAACGTCGAGTGCCGGAACGAAAAGAAAATTCCTGGATCAACTTACGTTACCGCTCGGAAATTTTGCCTTCCAGACGGCAGTATTGTCCGCGTCATTCGTTAAGGCAGACAAACGCCAATTCTCGCATTTAAAAAGAGGACAGCTTATTTTTTAGGTGCCTAAAGAAGATAAGCGGCCCCTTTTTAAACTCAGACGGGAGCACGCGGGGCCGCAATTATGATGGCAGCGCCGACAAGGCAGACGCTGGCGCCGATCATGTCCCAACGGTCGGGACGGACACCCTCGACGAGCCATAGCCATACAAGCGAACTCGCAATGTAGATTCCGCCGTAGGCGGCGTACGCGCGTCCGGCGGCATCGCTGTCAACCAACGTGAGAAAATACGCGAACAAGCCCAGAGAGGCGAGGCCGGGTAAAATCCACCAGATCGGCTTGTCGAGGCGGAGCCATGCCCAGAATGCAAAGCATCCGGCGATTTCGGCGATGGCAGCGCCGATATAAGCGGCGACGGTCTGCATGGTGATTTTCCCCTTTTTAGGGCCGAGCCGAGCCGCCGGTCACCCCGCCGCCCCTTCGTCACCGCCCTTGACCCGCTGGGCCAGAGCAGCGGCCATGAACTGGTCGAGGTCGCCGTCGAGCACTGCCTGGGTGTTCGACGTCTCGACGTTGGTGCGCAGGTCCTTGACCATCTGGTAGGGCTGCAGGACGTAGGAGCGGATCTGGTGGCCCCAGCCGATGTCGGTCTTGGCGTCGGCCTGGGCCTGGGCCTCTTCCTCGCGCTTGCGCAGTTCATACTCGTACAGCCGCGCCTTCAGCATGGCGAAGGCCTGGGCGCGGTTTTTGTGCTGCGAGCGATCGTTCTGACACTGCACGACGATGTTGGTCGGCAGGTGGGTGATGCGGATGGCGCTGTCGGTCTTGTTGACGTGCTGGCCGCCGGCACCCGACGCGCGGTAGGTGTCGATGCGCAGGTCCTTGTCCTCGATCACGACCTCGATGGTGTCGTCGACCACCGGATAGACCCAGGCCGAGGAAAAACTGGTGTGGCGGCGCGCACTTGAATCGTAGGGCGAGATGCGAACCAGCCGGTGCACGCCGCTTTCGGTCTTGAGCCAGCCATAAGCATTGTGGCCGGAAATCTTGAGCGTCGCCGACTTGATCCCCGCTTCTTCGCCGGGGCTTTCTTCCAGCCATTCGACCTTATGGCCATGGGCTTCGGCCCAGCGCGCGTACATGCGGAGCAGCATCTCGGCCCAGTCCTGGGCCTCCGTGCCGCCGGCCCCGGCGTGGACTTCAAGATAGGCGTCGTTGGCGTCGGCCTCGCCGGACAGCAGCGTTTC
>CAXAVJ010000122.1:0-8594 GCA_963972065.1 uncultured Rhodospirillaceae bacterium | reverse complement strand
TCTGATGGCGGCCGGTTTCGTGATCATGTTCTACACCTTCTACGGCTGGTGGAAGGACGTGATCGCCGAAAGCCTGACCCGCAAGTACCACACGGACGTGGTCTCACACGGGCTGCGGGTTGGCATGCTGCTGTTCATCGCTTCGGAAGTGATGTTCTTCTTCGCCTTCTTCTGGGCCTTCTTCCATGCCAGCGTGCCGTTCCTGTCGAACGTCGCGACCGTACCCTGGCCGCCGAAGGACATCCTGCCCTTCAATCCCTGGAACATCCCGTTCCTGAACACCCTGATCCTGCTGACCTCGGGCGCCACGGTGACGGTCGCCCACCACGCGATCCGCCACGGCGACAACAAGATGTGCGCGCGCTGGCTGGTTTACACGGTCGTTCTGGGCATGATCTTCACGGGCTTCCAGGCCTACGAATATCACCACGCGGCCTTCGGTCTGAAGGACGGCATCTATCCGTCGACCTTCTATCTGGCCACCGGGTTCCACGGCTTCCACGTCATCGTCGGGACGACCTTCCTGCTGATCTGCCTGATCCGGGCGTCGAAAGGTCATTTCACGGCGGAAAAGCACATCGGCTTCGAAGCCGCCGCCTGGTATTGGCATTTCGTCGACGTGGTGTGGCTGTTCCTGTTCGTCGCCATCTACTGGTGGGGCAAGGGGTCCGCGACCCAGCTTCTCTAAGACGAACACCATCCTTTGGTTTTGGAAACGCTCCCCCTCGGGGGAGCGTTTTCTTTTATGGGTTTTCATCAGCGGCTTCTGGTAATCGGCGCGTCGCCGCCGTATCTTCAATTCACGACTGGGGGATGTAGAATTTTCAGGAGTTGACCATGAACGACCTTGCGAGCAGCCCATCCCCCAATGCGGACGGTGACGGCGCTTCCCCGGTGATGAACGGCATCCGCGGACGCTGCCCCCGCTGCGGCGAAGGCCGCCTGTTCAAAGGTTACCTCAGGGTTGCCGATACCTGCGACGTCTGCGGCATGAGCTTCCATGGCCATGACACGGGCGACGGGCCGGTGGTGCCGGTGCTGCTGATCATCGGCGGGATCATCGTCGGATTGGCGTTGGCGCTGGAAGTCGTCTACGAGCCCCCTGTCTGGGTCCACCTGCTGTTGTGGATTCCCCTCGGCACCTTGCTGACCCTCGGCATCATGGTCCCCCTGAAGGGCATGGCCGTGGGGCTACAGTACAAGTACCGCTCGACCGAGGAAGACACCCGCCTGGGCGGAATCTAGGCTAGGGCCGGCCCGAACGGGCCTGGGCCGGCGGGCAGGCGTTGGAGCCGTAGGAACAGAACACGCAGCAGTCGCCCGGTTCCGGCGTTAACAGGCTGCCGCATTCCATGCATTGGTAATAATAGATGCACTGATCCGTCGGCATGACCTCGGTCGCCGTATGCTCGCACATGGGGCAGGTCAGGGTCGTGATCTGGGAAATGGGGCCGTCGATGCTCATGCCCTGATCCTACGGCAGATAGCCTAGGAACCGCCACCACAGGAAGCTCAGCGGCAGCAGAAAGACGATGGTCAGGGCCGCCAGCAGCAGCGTGAATCGTCCGGCCTGGCGCAAACTGACCCCGCCCAGTTGCAGCGCCACCACCAGCGGCGGCACCTGATAGGGCAGGAACATGGTGGAATAGCCCAGCACGAAGGTCATCAGTACGGTCACCAGGGGAAAGCCCGTGGCCGTGGCCAGATCCTGGGCGAACGGCGGCAGCACGGCGGGCACGCTTGGGGCCGTGGCCAAAATGCCGGTGACCGAGCCCAGCCCGATCAGTGTCGCGAAGTTGGTCGCGGGCGTCGCCGGGTCGAGCGGCAGCAACGGCAGGATGCGGGCGGCCAGTTCCCGGCCCACGCCGGAATCGACGATGATCGCGGCCACGGACAGCACGGCGGCGATATAGATCACCGAGGCCGTGTTGAAGCGGGTCATGAAATCGTCCTTGGTGACCAGATCGACACCGGGCAGCAGACAGACCACGCCCGCCGACAGGGCGATCCAGGCCGGTGAAATGCCGTGCCAGAAATCAACCGCCCACAGGGCCAGGGTGATCGTCAAGACAACGGCCAGAACCTTTTCGTCGCGGCTCATGGGTGTTGCCGGCGTTGTTCGACCAGTGGATGTGTCGGCGCGGTCGGGAAACAGCATCAGCACGGCGAAATAGATGGCGATGGCCTTAAGCACGCCGGTGACCGGAAAGTGCAGCAGCAAATAGGCGCCGTAGGTGAAATGCAGGCCGTAAAGCGTTTCCGCCGTGCCGGCCAGAACCATGTTGGGCACATTGGCCGGCAGGATGGCGACGGCCGGCATCCAGGTGCCGCAGGCCACGGCCATAACCAGCCCATACCGCCCGTTCCGGCCTTCGGCAAAGCCCAGGCGGTCGGCCAGGGCCAGGGCGATCGGCACCAACAAGATCACCCGTCCCATGGTCGACGGCATGAGGAAAGACAGGGCCACGCCGACCAGCACCATGGCCGCGACCTGGGCCTTGTAGGTTTCGCCGAACAGGCCGGTCAGGCGCGCCGCGAGGCGGCCGCCCAGGCCCGTGCGGGTCACCGCGATACCGACGATCAAGCCGCCGAAGGTCAGCCACAGGGCCGTCGACGACCAACCGGCGAAGATCACGTCCGCCGGCGCCACGGCAATCAGCGAGGCGACGGCGAAGAAGGCCAGGCCGGTGACGAATTCGGGCATCACGCCGGTCGCGAAGAAGCCCATGGCGAACAGCACGAGGGCGCTGCCGCGCAGGACCTTGGGCTCCCACCCTTCGGGCGTGGGGGCAAGCAACAGCAGGACCGCCAGGGAAAACACGGCAAGGGCCGTCCACCTGGGCAAAGTCATGGTCACGGATCGTGCGGGCATGGGTCCTCCGTTGTCCCCGAGGGGGGCCCCCGCCATGCTTTTAGCGGGCGGACCCGCCGGGGAAAAGCGCTCAATGCCGGGTAATATACAAGGCCAACCCGTGGCGCGGCTCGGCAAAGGACGGTACACTCGTGTCAGCCGTCGCCGTCCATTGCTGGAATCTGGCCGCATGACCAAGACATCCGAGAAATCTCCGCCCCGCGTCGACGCCGCGAAAGCCATAGCCGGCCCGGAAACGCCGTTTCCCGATGCGGAGGCGGCACAACGCGCCGCCCAGGCGCTGAACGAACGCTGTCAGCGCATCATGCAGCAATTCTGGGACCGCCAGGCGGAACAGCACGGATTTCAGATTCCGGATCCGCTCGTGGTCGGCAAGGCGTTTTTCGAACTGGGGGCCGCCATGCTGCTGGACCCGGCCAAGCTGGCCGAGGCGCAGTCCAAACTGTGGCAGGGTTATGCCGACCTATTCGATGCTGCGTCGAAGCGCCTGAACGGCGAGGCCGCCGCCCCGGTGGCCGAGCCCGCCCCGGACGACAAGCGGTTCAAGGACGAGGCCTGGTCGGAAAACGTCCTGTTCGACACCTTGAAGCAATCCTACCTTCTGACGTCGAACTGGATCCGCGACGCGGTCAGTGATGTCGACGGCCTGGACCCCAAGACGCGGGAAAAGGTCACCTTCTATACCCGGCAGTGGGTCAACGCCCTGGCGCCGACGAATTTCGCAGCCACCAACCCCAAGGTTCTTCAGCGCACCCTCGACACCAAGGGTGAGAACCTGGTCAAGGGCCTGGACCATTTGTTGACGGACCTGGAGCGTGGCGAGGGCCAACTGCGCATTTCCATGACCGACGAAACGGCCTTCACCCTGGGGCAGAACATCGCGGTCAGCCCGGGCAAGGTGGTGTTCCAAAACGACCTGATGCAGTTGATCCAATATGCGCCGACCACGGACAAGGTGGCGAAACGGCCGCTTCTGATCGTGCCGCCCTGGATCAACAAGTTCTATATCCTGGATTTGCAGCCAAAGAATTCGTTCATCAAATGGGCCGTCGACCAGGGGCATACGGTGTTCGTCGTGTCCTGGGTCAATCCGGGGGAGAACCTGGCCGGAAAATCCTTCGAGGATTACATGCTCGAAGGGCCGCTGGCCGCCATGGACGCGATCCAGGACGCCACGGGCGAGGACAGTGTCAACATCATCGGCTATTGCATCGGCGGCACCCTGACGGCATCGACTCTCGGCTATCTGGCAGCGCAGCCGGTGGGCGCCAAATACACTGCCGACCGGGTCGCCTCCGCGACCTTCTTCACGACCATGACGGATTTTTCGGAACCTGGCGAACTGGGCGTGTTCATCGACGAGGAGCAGCTGGACCTGCTTGAGGAACACATGGCGGAAAAGGGCTACCTGGAAGGCAGCCACATGAGCCAAGTGTTCAACATGATGCGCGACAACGACCTGATCTGGTCCTTCGTCGTGAACAACTACCTTTTGGGCCGCGAGCCCATGGCCTTCGACCTGCTGTACTGGAATTCCGACAACACGCGCATGCCCGCCATGATGCACGGCATGTACCTGCGCAAGATGTATCTGGAAAACCGGCTGGTGAAGCCGGGTGGGATCTCGCTTGCAGGAACGCCCATCGATCTGACGAAGATCAAGACGCCGGTCTACATGTTGTCGACCTCCGACGATCATATCGCGCCGTGGAAATCGACCTATGCGGCGACCCAGCTTTATGCCGGCCCGGTGCGCTTCGTGCTGTCCGCCTCGGGCCATATCGCCGGCGTCATCAATCCGCCGGCGGCGAACAAGTACTGCCACTGGACCAACATCAAGACACCCAAGGATCCGGATGTCTGGCTCAGCGCGGCGACCCGTCACGAGGGCTCCTGGTGGCCCGATTGGCAGAAATGGATTGCCCGGAAATCCGGCGGCCAGGTTGCGGCCCGTCTGCCGGGCGATGGCAAGCTGACGGCCACCGAGGACGCGCCCGGGTCTTACGCCGCGGTGCGGCTGGACTGACGGGTCAGCCCATGACGCCGACGGCGATCCCGTCGTCGGCGTGTTTCGATTCCTTCTTCGTGACCGCGATCTGCTGTGCCAGGTCGTCGGGTGTGATGCCGGCGCGGCCCGGTTTCAGATGCATAACGGCGATCGACACGGTGAGCAGGGGGAAGGTTCGCTCGACGCCGCCGCGGTCTTTGGCGACGATGCCGCCGGCGTCGCGAGCGTTCTTGTCGTAAAAGGTTTCGACTTGATGGCGGAACGACTCGCGCAGGTCCGCAAGGCGTTCCCGCGCCTGGTCCAGGCCGATGCCGCGCCAGCCGGCGAAGAAATCATCACCGCCGATATGGCCCAGGAAGGCTCCGTCAACGATGAAGGATTTCTTCAGCAACTCCGCGAACAGCAGGATCGCGCGGTCGCCCTGACGGAACCCGTAGGTGTCGTTGAACGGCTTGAAGTTGTCGAAATCGAAATAGGCGATGACCGCTTCCGTGGCGTCGTCGCCGACCAGGTCTGTCACGTATTCGACGACCATGTGGTTGCCCGGAAGCTTGCTTAAAGGGTTGGCGTCGCGCGCCATGGCCAGATGCTTTTCGTTGACGACCTGAAGCAGCGACGCGGCGGTCAGGAAACCCACGTAACGCAGGTTCTCGACCACGATGATCCCTTCCTGGGTGCCGGACAGGGAATATTTCTCCAGCACCCGTTCCGCATTGTCGTGAATGTCGGCCACGGGGCAGGGGCGGATGAATTCGTTGAGGTGGCGTTTGTAGGACACGTTGGCCAGCAGGTCCTTGCCGTAACGCGAATAGGTAAAATCCTTTAGGTCTTCCTCGCGGATGATGCCCAGCGGTTCCTCCATGTCGTCGACCACGGGAAAGAAAGTCATGTTCTTGTTTTTGCGGAAATGTTCGAAGGTCGCCATGATGTCGCTGGTGCTGCGGATGGGGGCCGGCATGGACAATTCCTGGTCGATGAAGCGGCGGTCCGTTTCGCCCTTACGTAGGTCGCGCACGCGGGGATAGGTGCCCCGCAGGTCGGCACCCATGATCAGCGGCCGTTCGATGAAATAGCCCTGGATCAGGTTGCAGCCCATCTCCTTGCAAGTCAGCAACTCCTTTTCCGTCTCCACCCCCTCGGCGATCACCGTGATGCCCAGGGTCTGGGCCAGGCTGACGATCTGCGACACGAACAGCTTCTTCATGCGGTCGGACTCGATCCCGGAAATGAAGAAGCGGTCTATCTTGATGTAATCGGGGTTCTGATCGTAGAGCAGCTTCAGCCCCGCGAAGCCGGTCCCGAAATCGTCGATGGCGATGCGGAACTGCCGGCGCCGGTAGATTTGCGCCAGGGTTTCGGTGCTGGAGACGTCGCGGTCGACTTGATGGCGTTCGGATACTTCCAGCGTCACGCGCGACGGTGCGAGGTTCGCGGCCCGGGCGGCCTCGACCGTATCGATGGCGCGGTGGTCGTCGGTCAGCAGCACGCGGTTGTCGATGTTCAGGAACAGGCGCACGGACGGTCCCAGGTCGAGCGTCGAAAACTGTTTCATGGCGCGCCCGCGCAGCAGGACCTCGACCTCCTGCAGAATACCCATGCGGAAGGAAAAGTCGAAAAAGGCGTGGATCGACGCGAAGTCCAGATCCTCCTGCCCACGCATTAGGGCTTCGACACCGTAGAGGTGCCCCGTATAGGGGTCGATGATCGGCTGAAAGGCGAACCGGACCTCCTCCCGCGCCCAGGTTAGAAACCGGATGGTGGGATCGTTGGCGGCGCGGCGGAGTTCGGCGGTGGGGACGGCGATGGCGGGGTCGGCGGGGTTCATGGCGCTTCCGGTTGGTTGACGGCCCATGATGTTCGGGCGGGATGTGGTTGAATATCTCCCGATTTGTCGACAATTTTCGACATAGGTCGGGAAATGTCCACGGCAATCATCACGTGAAATCAAAACTTCATCTGCCGTTCATGGATTGAAGACGGCCCGCGTTGCCGCAATGGCCGTGTCGTCGGCGCCGGAGGAGGGGAATGCGGCGTTGCGCCGAAAAAACATTCACATATTATAGATTGTATTCATATCGAAGGGGGCAGCCCACGCCGTTACATCACATGGTGGGGGGCTGTATTTGCATTCATCGGGGGCTCAATGACCAAGCTGATCGACTTCAAGAAACTGAGCACGAAGTTCTTCGGGGCGACTGTGCTTCTGTTCGCCATCGCGGGGATCGTGACCATCATCATGAGCTCGCGCAGCCTTGACCGACTGAGCACGATCATCGGCGAGGTCGACACACTTCTGAGCCGCGAAAGCGCCGCCCTGCAATCTGCGCATGTCGAGCGGCTGAAGGCGGGGCAGGCCCGCGACCGTGCGGTGATTACCGCCGAGAATGCCAAGGAACTGGCCCAGCGCCAGCAGCAGATCGCCGTCCGCGAGGCGGAGCTGCAGGGCTACTATCAGGGCGCCTTGCGCATCGTCGCTTCGCAGTTGGAATCGATCCTGTCCCCTATGAGCAAATCCGACCGGGAATTCTTCATTCTTGACGGCTCGGTGTTTCTGACGGTGCTTGAGGGCGCCAATTCGATCGGGTTCTATCCGATCAGCGATCTCGACGGCTTGACGGATCTTGCCGATACGGAAGGGTTCGCGCCCGCGCGGGTCAAGACGTTCGAAAACGTGATCGGCGACAATCTTGGCGTCGAAACCCCCTTGCTGGCCATCGACCGGGAGGCCGGCCTGATCCGCATCGCGGCCCTCATCGGCCCGACGGCGGAGCGTTTCGGGCTGATCGAAGTCATTCTTCAGGACCGCCTGACCCCGATGAAGACCGAGGCCCGTGAACTGGCCGCGTCCTATGCGGCCAAGCTGTCGGAACAGTCCGCCGAACAGGACCGACAGTTTCAGGCCCGTTTGGCGGAACTGGACGCGCAACGCAAGGCCGGTGAGGAAGAGCGCGCCCGGCAAGAGGCCCGAACCGCCGACGAGGAACGCTCGGCGCGGCGCCTGTTGATCACGGCGGTGGTTCTGTCGTCCCTGTTCGGCGCGGTCGCCATCAGCGTGCTGGTCGTCAGGCTGATCACCCGGCCCCTGGGGCGGAACGTCGCGATCATGTCGCGTCTGGCGGGCAACGACACGGATGTGGAGGTGTCCGATGTTCACCGCACGGACGAGATCGGCGAAATGGCGCAGGCGGTCCAGGTTTTCAAGGACAGCCTGATTGCGGCCGAGCAACAGGCGGAGGAGCGGCGGGCCGAGCGCGCGGCCCGCGAGGCGCGGGTCCAGAAGATCGAGGCCATGGCCAAGGAGTTCGATGCCCAGGTGTCCGGATCGCTCGACAACGTGAGCACCGCAACCCGGGAAATGCGGGGGACGTCGGAGCAGATGTCTGGGGTTGCCCGGCAGACCGCCGATCAGACCAAGTTGGTCACCCAGGCCTCGGAAACGGCGGCGGAAAGCGTGCAGACCGTGGCCACGGCGGCGGATGAGCTGAGCAAGTCGATCACCGAAATCGCCGAGCAGGCGGCGACGTCGAGCCAAGTGTCCGAAGCGGCGGCCGATCAGGCGCGCAAGACCGACGAGCGGGTCCGGCGCCTTAACGACGCGGCGCTGAAGATCGGCGAAGTCATCCAACTGATCACCGATATCGCCGAACAGACCAACCTGCTGGCCCTCAACGCCACCATCGAGGCGGCCCGCGCCGGAGACGCCGGCAAGGGCTT
>CAXAVJ010000121.1:0-8959 GCA_963972065.1 uncultured Rhodospirillaceae bacterium | reverse complement strand
TTCATGGCGCCGCCGGCGGGGTCGGGCTGACGGCGGTCGAGATCGGCAAAAAGCTGGGGGCGACCGTGATCGCCACGGCGGGCGGGCCCGAAAAATTGGCCGTGGCCAAGGAATACGGCGCCGACCATTTGATTGACTACCGCAAGGAAGACATCCGCGAGCGGGTCAAACAGCTGACCGACGGACGCGGGGCCGACTGCGTTTATGATCCGGTCGGCGGCACGGCGTTCGATGCGTCGCTCCGCTGCACGGTGCAGGGTGGGCGGATTCTGGTCGTCGGGTTCGCCTCCGGCACGGTGCCGCAGATCCCGGCCAACATCCTTTTGGTCAAGAACCTTTCGGTCCTCGGCTTCTACTGGGGGGCGCATCGCACCCTCGACCCGGATTTGATCGAGCGCTCCTTCAACGAGCTTCTGGGCTGGATGGCGGCGGGCGACCTGCGCCCCCACGTCAGCCATGTATTCGACCTCGCCGACGTCAAGGAAGGCATGAACATGCTGCTGTCGCGCAAGTCGACGGGCAAGGTCGTGCTGACCACGGGGGCCGCGCCGGGAACCCTCAACTAGCCGCGGGCAGGATCAGGCGGAAGGTCGAGCCGGTGCCCAGCTGGGAAGACAGGTCGATCGAGCCACCGGCCTTTTCGACGACCCGTCGGCACTCCGACAGGCCCACGCCGTCACCGGGCACAAGGGACTGCTTTCCGCCGCGCTCGAAGCGGTTGAAAACGCGGGGCTGATCGGCCTGGGAAATCCCGACGCCATTGTCCTTGATGTAAATAATCACGACATCGCCCTGGCGTCGGGCGGAGATATCGATCGTCAGGGGCCGCTCCAGAGATCTGTACTTAAGGGCGTTGTCCAACAGGTTCTGGAACACGCGGGTTAACTGCAGCGGACTGACGGCAACGGTCGGAAGATCGCCGATGGTGATCTCGGCGGCGACGGCGTCGACCATCGGACGCAGGCTGTCCTGGGCTTCGCGCAGGCATTGGTCGGGATCGGCAACCTCGGTCGGCGAGGCCTGCTGTACCGATCGGGCGTCGTCGAGCAGGTCGCCGATAAAGCGGTTCATGCGCAGGGCCGCCTTATGGGCGGAGGCAAGGAACTCCGCCCTCTGTTGGGTGTCCATGGTCGCTGACGGCAGGGCCGCGGCCTCAAGGTTCCCGATCACGGCATTGAGCGGCGATTTCAGGTCGTGGGCGACGGCGCCGGAAAACCGCTCCAACTCTTCATAGGCGGCGCGCAGTTGGTATTCGGCGCGGCTGTAGGACGCCCACAACAGGCCGAGGCTCCAGCCGATCACCGTCGCCATGCCGAAGAACGCGAAGGCAGCATCAAGGGTCACGATCTGATCGTTCGGTCCCATGGGGCCTTCGAACAGCGGCCGGACGAAAATGCGGAACAGCTGAAGGGTCGCGAACACCGCGAACATCGTGCCGAGAATACGGCAGGCGGTTCTGAGGCTCGGGTCGCGTTCGCCGAAAAGATCCCATGCGGTCAGGCCGCAGACGATGGCGAATATAACGGAGTTTACGGCCAACCCGCCGGCGACGTTCTGTTTGACGACGATGAAATAATAGATGCCGGCAGCGGAAACGATCAGCGCCGCCAATTCCAGAACATAGCGCGGCCGCCGGTCCTGCAGGCGGCCCATGGCCCGTGTCGCTGACAGGATGGCGACGACGAAACACATCAGGCCGAAACCGGCGGGGCGAAAATCCATCATCGCGGCGCCGGCGCCGACGGCCAGCGCGCCGACCCCGCCGACGGTCATGGCCAGAGCCATTTCCTTCAAGCCGCCGGTCTTGATCCGCGCCAACCAGAAGGTGGTCAGGATCGCGGCCATGATGAACTGCACCACGGTCAGGGAGATCAGGATGGAGCTTATGTTGAACATAAAGACCGGCCGAACTGGGTTGCCGGCCGGCGGCAACGCGGGCCGAGGGTGCAGGATCGGCATGGGTTATAGATGTATGAAGGACCGGGGACAACAGTCCGCGCCCGCCCGGACCGGGGTCCAGGCGGGGCCGGCAAAACGGGGCGGAACCAATCAGGCCGTGGCCGGGGCGGGGCGCTTTTCCGGAATGGGGATATGCAAGGCGGCGGCGACGAAGCCCAACGCGATGGAGCCGTACCACACCCAATCATAGGATCCGGTGGTCTGGTACAGATAACCGCCCAGCCACACGCCGAGGAAACTGCCGATCTGGTGGCTCAGGAAGGTGATCCCGAACAGCATGGACAGATAACGCACGCCGAACATATGGGCGACCAGGCCCGAGGTCAGCGGCACCGTGCCGAGCCACAACAGGCCCATGGCGCCGGCGAACAGCAGGATATTGGTCTCGGTCTTAGGTGCCGCCAACAGGGCGATGATGCAAAGCGAGCGCAGGAAATAGAGCCAGGCCAATACCCATTTTTTCGGAAACCTGCCGCCCAGCGCGCCGCAGGCGAAGGTGCCGACGATATTGCACAGCCCGATCAGCGACAGGGCAAGGGCGGCGATGCGCAGGTCGATGTGCAGAAGCTCCAGATACTTGGGGAAATGCACGGTGATGAAGGCGACCTGGAACCCGCAGACGAAGAACCCCAGGGTCAGCAGGTTAAAGCCCAGGTGGCGATAGGCTTCGCCGAGGGCTTCCCCCAGGCTGATGTCGGGTGTCTTGCCCTGGCGCTGGGCCACGGGCGCGGCGTCGGCGCTGAGCGGTTGGCGCGCCAGCAGGAAAGCCAGCGGCACGGCGATCAGCATGATCACGGCGAGCGCCGTCAAGGCCCCGGTCCAGCCATAGGTTTCCAGCAGCGCCTGGCCCACGGGGGCCATGTAGAATTGTCCGAAGGAGCCGCCGGCACTGGCGATGCCGAGCGCCAGGGATCGGTGTTCGGCCGGCACGCGGCGGCCGACGGCGCCCAGCACGACGCCGAACCCGACGCCGCCCATGCCGATGCCGATCAGGAATCCCGCGCCGACGTTGAACGCGAACAGGCTGTCGGCCGTGCCCATGACGTAAAGCCCCACGGCGTACAGAAGGGCCCCCAGGATGATCATGCGCATGCTGCCGAACTTGTCGGCGATGGCCCCCATGAACGGCGTGGCGACGCCCCACATGAGGTTCTGCACGGCGATGGCCAGGCCGAAGTCGCTGGGCGTGATGGCAAGGTCGCGCAGGATGTCGGTCTGGAACAGCCCGAAAGTGGTGCGGGTGCCCAGGTTCAGGCTGCCGATCAGGCAGCCGGCGAAGGCGACGACCCAGATGGCGATACCGATGCGTTTGGTGGACATGGCGTTTCCTCGTTGAAACCAGTAGGGCGGGGCCGCTCAGAAGCGTTGGGTCAGTCGGACGCGGGGGCGGGGGGCGGAACCGTGCGGCGCATCAGCCGCGCCACCACGGCGGGTGGTGTCAGAACGAACAGGTTTCCGACCAGCACGCAGCCGACGCCGAAGATGGCGCCGGTTGTCCATTGGAAGCCTTCCATCCAGGTCGACACGGCAAGGGCGACCAGGGGAAACAGGACCGACGAATAGCTGGCGCGTTCGGGCCCGATGCGCCCGACCAGGGTCAGGTAGGTGGCGAAGGCGACGACGGTGGAAATGATCGCGAGGAACAACAGAGAGCCGACATAGACCGTCGTCCATTCCATGCGGAATTCGGCGCCGCGGGCCAGGCAATACATCAACATGAACAGGGATCCGTAGACCATGCCCATGGTGTTGGTGCGCACCACGCCCAAACCCCGGCGCTGGTTCAAGGCCGAAATCAGCATGCCCGTGGCGGCCGAGGCCGTGCCGCAGAGCACCAGGACCATGCCCTTGGCGCCGCCCTGGCTGAGGTCGAAATGGGCCAGCTCCGGCCAGAAGATCACGGCGATGCCGCCGATCCCGAACACGGCGCCGATCACCATGCGGGGTTCCACCCGGTTGTGCAGAACCAGGGCACCCCCCGCGACGTTCATGACGATGACCAGGGAAAACAGGATCGACACCAGTCCCGACGGCAGATACTGCGCGCCGAGATAAACCAGATAGAAGTTGCTGCCGAACAGGAACAAGCCCTGGACCGCGACCCAGGCATGGTCGCGCGGCCGGAAATCGATGGCCCGCCCGGTCACCCGGCAGAACGCATACATCGCCGCCGCCGACAGGGCGAAGCGGTAGAACACGGAAACCTCCGGCGCCACGACGCCCAACTGCATCTGGACGCCGTACCAGCTGAAACCCCAGGCAATAACGGTCACGGCGTAAAGCAGCAGGATCACGGAATTGGTTCCGGGCCGGGGCGGCAAGATGGTCGCCGTTGGAAAAAGGGTGACGGGACCGGCCGCAGGGACCGGTCCCGTCCAGGGGCACTGATCGTGCCAGGGAAAGTTTAGTCGCTTGGATCAGGAAATCCAAAACGGCTTTTCAACTTCGCGGCGGACATCGGCCCGGGTCAGGCCCACATCCGCGAGCAGCTGCGGGGTCATCTCGTCGAGATGGCGGCGCATTTCGTACCGTTTCTGCCATTTCACGAGGATGGTCGGGAAATTGAACACCGCCTGCGTGGCGGAAACGGTAAGCGAAGCGAGGGCCTGTCCGAGGGGAAACAGGCCCGGGCGGGCGACGGAGCGATCCGCGGTCTGCGTGGTCGTCGATGACGAGGCCATGGGTCCTGTCCTTGTTTCGTTGCCGGGTGGCGGGTGCCGGCCGGCGAGGTTGCAAAAAAGTCGGTTACATCATCAGGTGGTGGGCTGCGCCGATGGATGGCGTAGAGGTTGAATAGGCCAGGATAACGGCCGTTCACAAACGACAATTTTTCCTATATGAATTAGAAAATATAATCCGTATGTATCGATACAATATTAAAGTTGTTGTTTTTCAATGAAGTATATTTTCTATATCCCTGAAAAGGTCCGGAGTGATAAGGAATTTTAATGTTATGGTACAATCATGTCCCGCCGCCTGCCGCCCCTGAACGCGCTGCGCGCCTTTGAGGCCGCGGCCCGCCATCTGTCGTTCACCCAGGCGGCGGAGGAATTGAACGTGACCCAGGCGGCGGTCAGCCACCAGATCCGAGGGCTCGAGGACTGGCTCGGCTTTCCCCTGTTTCGGCGCCTCAGCCGCGCCCTGGTCCTGACTGAGGCGGGCCAGCTGCTGTTTCCCGAGGTGCGCGAGGCCATGGATATCCTGACCACGGCGGTCAACCGGGTGCAGCGCCAGGACACCGAGGGGGTGCTGACCGTGACGACCATGGATTCCTTCGCCCAGTCCTGGCTGGTGCCCCGTCTTGGCCGGTTTCGTCAGTCCCATCCCGACATCGACGTGCGTCTGGTCATGTCCGACCGCATGGTCGATCTGGCGCGGGAAGGGGTCGACGTCGCCGTGCGCTATGGCCGTGGCAATTGGCCGGGGCTGACCGTGTCGCTGCTGCGGACGGAGGAACTGTTTCCCGTCTGCGCGCCGGAGCTGATTGCCAAGGGTCCGCCACTGAAAGAGCCCTGCGACCTCGCCCATTACACCCTGCTGCATGACGAAATGCCCGTCGATTGGCGGGACTGGCTGGCTGCCGCCGGCTGCGACACGGTCAATCCGGAACGGGGGCCCGGCTATTCCCACTCCAATCTGGTGCTGCTCGCCGCCCGGGCGGGCGAGGGCGTGGCCTTGGGCCGCAGCGTCATGGTTGCCGACGATCTGGCCGAAGGCCGCCTGGTGCGGCCGTTCGACTTCGCCCTGCCGGCCCCACAGGCCTATTACCTGGCCTGCGTCGAGGGCGAGGCGGACCGGCCGAAGATCCGCGCCTTCCGCGAGTGGCTGGTCGGCGAGTTCGAAGCCGCGTGACGGCGCCCGTCCGCCCTTTTAAGGTGGCGGAAAATTTGAGGAGACTTCCCATGACCGCATCCCCGCCCCCCTTGAACGGCCTGCGCCACCTCGCCCTGGTGGTCGAAAATTTTGATGAATGTGAGCGCTTCTACCGCGACATCCTGGGCATGCGCGAACTCAGCCGCTTCAACGACGATCTGGTCTACCTGACCCTGGGCAACGACAATCTGTCGCTCGGCCGCGCCCGGCCCGGCGAGGCGCCGCCCGCCAAACGGCCCATGGACCATTTCGGCTTCGTCGTCGACACCAAGGAAGATTTGCAAGCCTGGTACGACTTCATGAAGGCGAAGGGCGTCAACCTGCTCGATACGCCGGCGGATCATTTCGACGGGGCGCGCTCGTTCCATTGCACGGACCCGGCGGGCAACGTGATCCAGCCGATCTATCATCCGGCCATTTCGGGGCAAACGTTCACCTCGCCGAAGTAGGCCTTCGCGTCCGCAGTTCAGGAAGGGCGCGAAAGGCTCCGGCCCTTCCGTGTTATTTACCGGGCGGACGCGCGAGAAACCGCGCGATGCCGTCCGTGACCGCCGGGGTCGCGGCGGCGCGGGCGAACTGGGCAGCCTCCACGGCCAAGCCCTCATCGATGCTCAGGTTGATGCCGCGGGTCACGGCGGTCAGGCTGGCGGCGACGCTGACGGGTGCCTTTTCGATAATCCGCTGGGCCAGCTTTTCCGTCTCGGAAATCAATTTCGATTTCAAAACGACACGGTTGACCAGGCCCGCCTGCCGGGCTTCCTCGGCGGTGATGGGATCGCCGGTCAGGATCATTTCCAACGCCCGCTTGCGCCCGATCAGGCGCGGCAGACGCTGGGTGCCGCCGAACGGCGGGGGAAAGCCCAGGTTGATTTCCGGTTTGGCGAAGGTCGCGCTGTCGGCGGCCACGGCCAGCGGCATGGCCTCCAGCATTTCGCAGCCACCACCGAAGGCCAACCCGTTGACCGCGCCGATGATGGGCTTGGGAAAGCGTTCGATGCGCGAGGTGAAGGCCTGGCCTCGGGCGACGAAATCGCGCAGCGCGATCTCGACCCCGGCGGCGACCGAATGGGAGAATTCCTTGATGTCGGCGCCGGCGCTGAAGGCCCGGTCGCCGGCGCCGGTGACGATCACGGCGCGGACTGTATCGTCGCGCTCGATGGCGTCAAGATGAGCCATGAAACGGTCGATCAAGGCGAAATTAAGAGCGTTCAACTGATCCGGGCGGTTGAGGGTCAGGATCGCCACGCCGTGGCGTTGGTCATACAAAACGGGGTCGCTGGTCATCGTATCGGTCCTTTCGACCTATCCTTGCTCTGCCAATTGCAATAAGATGAATAAAAATCATCCTGTATTTGGGATTTAATACAGATAACCTCTGCCATATCTTTTCAACAAACGCAGATACTTCATTTATTAGATGAGAAAAATTGATCTATGATTGCCAAATTGCCGCCCTTGAAAGCGTTGCGGGCCTTTGAGGCCGCGTTCCGACATGAAAGCTTTGTCGAGGCGGCGCGGGAATTGAACGTGACGCCTTCGGCGGTCAGCCATCAGATCAAGCTGTTGGAGGACGTTTTGGGCCTGCCTTTGTTCCGCCGCGAGGTGCGCGCGGTGACCCCGACGGTGGCGGCCCGCGCCGCCTACCCGGGGGTGCGGCGGAGGTTCGAGGAACTGTCAGGGGCCATGGCGCGCATCCGCCCGCCAAAGGTGGGCCCTTTGGTGCTGTCCGTGGTTCCGTCTTTTGCTATGAAATGGCTGATCCCCCGCTTGGAACGCCGACCGGCGGACCTGCAGGTGCAGATCGTGGCGACTCGCGACCGCGCCGATCTGATCGCCGGCGAGGCAGACATGGCAATCCGTTTCGGCATGGGGGATTATCCGGGGCTGGAGGCACGGCGTCTGTTCGACGAAATGGTGGTGCCCCTTGCCGCCCCCGGGCTGCTGGCGGCAAACGGGCCGCTGGCGCGGCCCCGCGATCTCAGCCGGTTTACCCTGCTGCACGACGATTCCATCACCTTCGATCCGCTGGCGCCGGACTGGCGGTCATGGCTGGCCGCCGCCGGCTGCCCGGACCTGGACGCGGAGGACGGCCCGCGCTTCACGGCGTCGGAAAATGTGTTGCAGGCGGCGATCGCGGGGGCGGGCGTGGCGCTGGGCCGGTGGTCGTTGGCCGCCGAGGATATCGAGGCGGGGCGTCTGGCCGTGCCGTTCGGGCCGTCCCTGACGCTGCAGCCGGGGTATTACCTGCTTACGGTGCCGGGCCGTGCCGAAGCGCCCGAATGCCGCCTGTTCCGTGATTGGTTGTTGGGCGAGGTCGCGCGTTTCCAGGCCCGGCCGGGTCGCGCCGTGGTCTAGCTCTTCAGTTCGGCCAAGTCTTCGTACAGATCCAGCGCTTCCGGATTGGCCATCGCTTCCTTGTTCTTCACGGGCCGGCCGTGGATGATGTCGCGCACGGCCAGTTCCGTGATCTTGCCCGATTTGGTGCGTGGGATATCGGTGACCTGGACCACTTTGGCCGGCACATGGCGCGGTGTGCAATTGGCGCGCACCTGATCCTTAATTCGTTTCGTCAGCGCATCGTCCAGGGCCTTGCCCTCGGCCAAGCGCACGAACAGCACGACCCGCACGTCGTTGTCCCAGTCCTGGCCGATGACCAGGCTTTCGACGACCTCCTCCAGCTTCTCGACCTGGCGGTAGATTTCCGCCGTGCCGATGCGCACGCCGCCGGGGTTGAGCGTCGCGTCCGACCGGCCGTAGACGATCATGCCGCCGTGTTCGGTGATCTCGATGTAGTCGCCGTGGGTCCAGACATTGGGGAACTGTTCGAAATAGGCGGCGCGGTAGCGCGCCCCGTCGGCGTCACCCCAGAATCCCGTGGGCATGGAGGGAAAGGCCTTGATGCAGACCAGCTCGCCCTTCTGCCCGATCATCGGCTTGCCGTCGTCATCCCAGCATTCCACGGCCATGCCCAGGGCCGGGGCCTGCAATTCGCCGCGCCACACGGGGCGGGTCGCGTCGCCGCCGGCGAACACGCCCATGATGTCCGTGCCGCCGGTGAACGACACCAGATGCACGTCGGACTTGATGTGGTCGTAGACGAATTCGAACCCTTCCGGCGCCAGCGGCG
>CAXAVJ010000120.1:0-9044 GCA_963972065.1 uncultured Rhodospirillaceae bacterium | reverse complement strand
CGCGACCCTGCCGGGACAGCGCGGCGGCAGGGCGCTGGCCGCCGCCGCCGTCAACGCCCTCTGCCCCGCCCCGGAACAAAGGGAGGCACAAAATGGATAGATGGCTTTCCGTGGTCGGCATCGGCGAGGACGGATTGGACGGCCTGAGTGCCCGCGCCCGCGCCCTGATCGAAGCCGCCGACGTCCTGGTCGGCGGCGACCGCCACCTGGGCAAACTGTCCCCCGATGCCCGGCCGCGCATGACCTGGGCCAACGGCCTGGACGCGGGGATCGCCGCCATCGAACAACATGCGGGCCGGCAGGTCTGCGTGCTCGCCTCGGGCGATCCGCTCAACTTCGGCATCGGCAAGCGCCTGGTCGCGCGCTTCGGCATCGAGGCCATGAACATCCTGCCCGCCCCCGGCGCCTTCGCCCTGTTGGCCGCGCGCATGGGCTGGTCGCTGGCCGACGGCACCCTGCGCACGGTCAGCTGCCACGCCTTCCCAGTCGAGGTTCTGAACCGCCACCTGCTACCGGGCCTGCGGCTGTTGATCCTGGCCCGCAACGGTGAAACCCCGGCGCGTGCGGCGGAATTGCTGTGCCGGCGCGGCTTCGGCGAAAGCCCCATGACCGTGTTCGAACACATGGGCGGTCCCGACGAAGGACGCTACGACACCGTGGCCGAGGAATGGGAAGGCCGGCGGGTCAAGGATCTGAACGTCATCGCCTTTCACCTGTGGCCGAGCCCGGGGGCGACCATCTGGCCGGAAACGCCAGGCCTGCCCGAAGCCGCCTTCCGCCACGACGGCAAGATCACCAAGCGCGAGGTCCGCGCCGCGACCCTGGCCCGCCTGCAGCCCCTACCGGGACAGATGTTGTGGGACGTGGGCGCCGGATCAGGTGCGGTTGCCATCGAATGGCTGCGCGCGGCGGCGGACGCGCAGGCGATCGCCATGGAACGCGACCCCGCCCGCTTCGACGACATCGAAGCCAATGCCTTGAACCTGGGCGTCCCCCATCTGAAGCTGCAGAAAGGCGAGGCCCCCCAATGCTTCGCCGACGCCGGCCCCGCCCCCGACGCGATCTTCGTCGGCGGCGGCCTGTCCCAGCCCGGCGTGATTGACAGCGCCATGGCCGCCCTCAAATCCGGCGGCCGTCTGGTCGCCAACGGCGTGACCCTGGAAGCCCAGGAGACCTTGATTCAAAACCATCGGGCCCATGGCGGCGAGTTGACCCGCATCGCCGTCGCCCGCGCCGACGCGGTCGGCGGCCTGACCGGCATGCGGCCCCTGATGGACGTGCTGCAATGGGCTGTGACCAAATCATGAGCACCCCCGGCACCCTGTATGGCGTCGGCGTCGGCCCCGGCGACCCGGACCTGCTGACGCTGAAGGCCGTGAAAGTCATTGCCCAGGCCCCCGTCATCGCCTATCCGGCGGCGGCGGGCACGGACAGCCTGGCCCGCGCCATCGCGGCGCCGCATATCCCGGCAGGCAAGACGGAAATCGCCATCGTCACGCCCATGGTGCCGGGGCGCTTTCCCGCCAACGACGTCTACGATGACTATGCCCGTGACATCGCGGAGCACCTCGCCGCCGGGCGCGACGTCGCGATCCTGTGCGAAGGCGATCCATTTCTCTACGGCTCGTTCATGTATCTGTTCCTGCGTCTGGCCGAAGATTATCCGACCCAGGTCGTGCCCGGGGTCTCGTCGCTGGCCGCCTGCGCCGCCGTGGCCGGCGCGCCCCTGGTGTCGCGCAATCAGGTGCTGACCGTGATCCCGGGGCCCCTGGATGAGGCCGACCTGGAAGCGCGTCTGAGAAACGCCGAAGCCGCCGCCATCATGAAGGTCGGCCGCCATCTGCCGAAAATCCGGGGCGTGATCGAAAAGCTGGGGCGGCTCGACCGGGCGCAATATGTGGAACGCGCGACCATGGCCGATCAGAAAGTCATGCCGCTGGTCGATGCCCCCGACACGGCCCCCTATTTTTCCATGATCCTGGTGCGCTCGCCCGAGGATGTTGAAACCACGGAGCCCCAGATATGATCGCCGCGCCACCCGTGATCCTCGCCGTGACCGAACCGGGGGTGGCACTCGCCCGCCGCCTGCAAGGCATCATTCCGGGTGCCCTGGTCCATGGCCGGGTCGGCCGGGTTGCCGAAGCCGATGACTTCTTCGACGAAACCACCGGCCATGCCGCCCGCCTGTTTCAGGCCGGGCACCCGGTGATCGGCATCTTCGCCTCGGGCATTCTGATCCGCGCCCTGGCCCCGCTGCTGGCCGACAAGGTCGCCGAGCCGCCGGTGATTTCCGTGGCCGAGGACGGCAGCGCCGTCGTGCCGCTGTTGGGCGGGCATTCGGGCGCCAACGTTCTGGCCCGCGAGATTGCGAAAGAACTAGGAATCTCCGCTGCCGTAACGACGACCGGCGACCTGCGCCACGGCATCGGCGTCGACGACCCGCCCGCGGGCTGGATGGTGGCCAACCGCAAGAAGTCCCTTCCCGTCGCCGCCGCCTTGCTGGCGGGGGCGCCCGTGCGCCTGGACGTTCAGGCCGGCGACGCCGGCTGGCTCACGGATGCCGGCCTGCCGATTGATCCGTCGGCGCAGCCCGGCATTCTGGTGACCGACCGCACCCAAGGAGACACGGACGATCTGGTGCTGCATCCGCCGGTGTTGGCCATTGGCGTCGGCTGCGAACGCGATGCCGGTCCCACCGAAGTCCGGGACCTTGTCACCGAAACCCTGGCGAAACACGGCCTGGCGCCGGGGGCCGTCGCCTGCATCGCATCCATCGACGTGAAGATGGACGAAAGCGCCGTCAATGATCTCGGCGACACCTTGGGCGTGCCCGTGCGGTTCTTCGATGCGGCGACTTTGGAGGCGGTGACGCCGCGCCTCGCCAATCCGTCGGACGTCGTGTTCAAGGAAGTCGGCTGTCACGGCGTCGCCGAGGGCGCGGCCCTGGCTGCTGGCGGGCCCGATGCTGCCCTGATCGTGGAAAAGACCAAATCCAAACGCGCCACCTGCGCCGTCGCAAGGGCCAGCGGCAATATCGACGCGTCGGCCGTGGGCCGGGCGCGGGGTCGGCTAACCGTGGTCGGCACCGGGCCGGGCACGCCGCTGTGGCGCACCCCCGCCGTGTCCCGCGCCGTGGCCGAGGCGACGGACCTGGTCGGCTACGGCCTGTACCTGGACCTGCTCGGCCCCGCCGCCGAAGGCAAGGCGCTGCATTCATCGGAGCTGTCGGAAGAAGAAGCCCGGGCGCGCAAGGCCCTCGACCTTTCCGCCGAAGGCAAGCAGGTCGCCCTGGTCTGTTCCGGCGACCCCGGGGTCTATGCGCTGGCGACCCTGGTGGTCGAATTGATCGACCGGGAGAATGACGCCCGCTGGAACCGCATCGCCGTCACCATCGAACCTGGGGTCAGCGCGCTGCAGGCCGCCGCCGCGCGGGCAGGGGCCCCCCTCGGCCACGATTTCTGCGCTGTCTCCCTGTCGGACCTTCTGACCCCCTGGGAGGTGATCGAAAAGCGCCTGACCGCCGCCGCCGAGGGCGATTTCGTCATGGCCCTCTACAACCCCGTATCGAAGCGCCGGCGCTGGCAGCTGGAAAAGGCCCGGGATATCTTGCTCGCCCATCGCCCGCCAAACACGCCGGTGATCCTGGCCCGCAACCTGGGCCGCGACTGCGAGACCATCCAGATCATCGACCTGAAGGATCTGACGGCCGATCTGGTGGATATGCTGACCCTGGTGATGATCGGCTCAAGCGACACCCGCGCCATCACCCGCGGCACCCGGCGCTGGGTCTATACGCCGCGCGGTTACGCCGGGAAAATGCAAAAACAGGAGACCGGCACATGACCGTCCACTTCATCGGCGCCGGACCGGGGGCGCCCGACCTGATCACCGTCCGCGGCCTCAACCAGATCAAGGCCTGTCCGGTGGTGCTATACGCCGGATCCCTGGTCCCGGCCGAAGTCGTGGCCGAAGCCCCCGAGGGAGCGCGGGTGATCGACACAGCGCCGATGAACCTGGACGAGATCATCGCCGAGATCGAGACGGCCCATGCCGCCGGGCAGGATGTCGCCCGCGTCCATTCCGGCGATCCGTCGATCTATGGTGCTGTCGCCGAACAGATGCGCCGGCTCGACGCGCTCGGCATCGAATACGACGTGACGCCGGGCGTACCCGCCTTCGCCGCCGCCGCCGCCGCCTTGAAGCGCGAACTGACCCTGCCCCAGGTCAGCCAGAGCATCATCCTGACCCGCACCTCGGTGCGGGCGTCGGACATGCCCAAGGGCGAAGACCTGGAAACCTTGGGGCGCAGCGGGGCGACCCTGGCCGTGCACCTGTCGGTCAACAACCTGGCCAAGGTGGTGCGGGAGCTGACGCCGCACTACGGCGCCGACTGCCCCGTGGTCGTCGCTTACCGCGTGACCTGGCCGGACCAGCAGATGGTCGAAGGCACGCTCGCCGACATCCGGGAAAAGGTGAAGGCGGCGGGCTTCACGCGCACGGCGCTGATCCTGGTCGGCCGCACATTGGGCGAAACGGCGTTCGATGATTCCGCCCTTTACGCGGCCCATCACCACCACGTCCTGCGCCCCAAGAAGGCGCAACCTTCCTAAAGGCTGTCCAGCCAGGCGAGCGCCCCGTCGATGCCCACCGCATGGGGCGGCGGCGGAAGATCCGGCGGATCAATCAGAATGACGCGCAGGCCCAGGTCCAGCGCCGCATCGACCTTGGCCCGCGACGCGGCGCTGCCGCCGTTCTTGGCGACCAGCGTGTCGATGGCGAATTGCTGCAGCATTTTGCGCTCGTCCTCATAGGTTCCCGGACGGCCTGTCAGGACTTCGCAGCGGTCAAACGGCGGCAGTGACGCGGGTGCGTCGATGAAGCGCAGCAAAAAGAAGCGGTCACTTAAGACATTGAATTGATTGACCTCCTGCCGGCCGATGGCAAGAAAGATGCGCTGCCCGCCGCTTTCCAGCGCGGATTTTGCTGCACTTATGCTGCACGCATGCTGCATTGCAGCATTTTGCACAAATTTCCACGGCGGGCGGGTCAGAACCAGGCGCGGGACTCGGGCAATTGTTGCAGCCTCTGCCGCACTTTTCGAAATCTCGGCGGCGAAGGGATGGGTCGCGTCAATCAGGGCATCGACGCCTTCGGCCATGATGTAATCCGCGAGCCCGCCGGCACCGCCGAAGCCACCCGTCACGACATCGCCCTCGGGCAAGCGGGGGTCCGCCGTGCGCCCGGCCAGCGACGTGATGACACGCATGTCCGGCCAGCGTGCCTGCACGGCGGCGGCCAGGGCACGGGCGTCCGCCGTGCCGCCCAGAATCAGAAGCGTGCTAGCCACCGGCGCGTCCGGCAAGTTGCCCCTGGCGGTCGAACACCAGGACCTCGACCGCGACGTCGCCGGCAAGCGCCGCCAGGGCCACCTCCCGCGCGCCCTGCGCGACCCGGTCGGCGATTGGAACGCCCACCGCCTGGGCCAGGGTCAGGGCCTCCATGCCCGTATTGGCGGCGGCGATCCGCTCGGCCAAGTCCCGGTCGTCGCCCGCGATGGCCGCCAGTTTTTTCAGGTCGAGGGACGAACGCGCGGAATGCAGATCCAAATTCCCCTGTGCCAGTTTGGCCAGCTTGCCGAAGCCGCCCGCGAGGGTGAGGTGCGGCAAAGGATGACGGCGCAGGTATTTCAGCAGCCCGCCCGCGAAATCGCCCATGTCGATCAGCGCCATGTCCGGCAGATCGTAAAGCGCCTTCACCGCCGCTTCCGAGGTTGATCCCGTGGCCGCCGCGATATGGGTCAGCCCGCCCGCCCGCGCCACGTCGACGCCGCGGTGGATCGAATGGATCCAGGACGCGCAGGAATAGGGTATGACGATACCCGTGGTGCCGAGCACCGACAGCCCGCCGCGAATGCCGAGACGCCCGTTCATGGTTTTCTCGGCAAGCACTTCGCCGTCCTTAATGGCGACCGTGATTTCGACATCGCCCGGGCCGTTCAGGCGGCGGGACAAATCCCTGACCACCCCGGTCATCATCTTGCGCGGGCCCGGGTTGATGGCGGGCTCGCCAACGGCCAAGGGCAGACCGGGCAGGGTCACCGTGCCCACGCCCGGCCCGGCGCGAAAGGTGACGCCGGTCCCGTCGGGTCCCGGGCGGAGCGATACCGAGACTTCGGCCCCGTGGGTCACGTCCGGGTCGTCGCCCGCGTCCTTGATGACGGCGGCGATCGCCGTGCCGTCGGCCAGACCCGTGCGCGCCAGATCAAAGGTCGGCTCCTCCCCACGCGGCAGGGTAATGGTAACGGCATCCGGGAAGGTTCCCGTGACCAGGGCCTCATAGGCGGCCGCCGTCGCCGCCGTCGCACAAGCGCCGGTGGTCCAGCCACGTTTCAGGTTTCCATCCGGTTTGCGTGCGGGCATGGCCGGAATCTAGCGCATTGACCCGCCGTGACCCAAAGGGGAAAACAAAGAGAGGGACAAAGCCTGTGCAATGAACCGCCCAAGGAGGAATGCCCCCATGGCCGATCAAGCGACACCCCCGGGCCGGGACCCGAGCCTGTTCGACGCCTATGCGCCGGCCCAGATGGCACGACGGGTCGAGGTCGCCGGCGTGGCCAAGGCGGGGCTGCCCCTGTTGCCGCTGTTGACCCTGGCCCTGCTGGCCGGTGCCTTCATTGCCTTCGGCGCCATGCTGTTCACCCTGACCATGACCGACCACGGCCTGGGCCTGGGACCGTCGCGCATCCTGGGCGGGGTCACGTTCTCCCTCGGCCTGGTCCTGGTCGTGATCGGCGGGGCGGAACTGTTCACCGGCAACCTGCTGCTGGTCATGGGCTGGGCCGACCGTAAGATTGCGACAGTGGCGCTGTTGCGCAACTGGGGCGTGGCCTATGTCGGCAATCTGGCCGGCGCCGTCGCCATGGCCGTGCTGGCTTATTGGTCCGGCTACATGGACCTGGGGTCCGGCGCCGTCGGTGCGACGGCAATCAAGATCGCCGCCGCCAAGGTGGAGTTGGATTTCACCACCGCCTTCGTGCGCGGCCTCCTGTGCAACACCCTGGTCTGCCTCGCGGTCTGGCTGTGTTTCGCGGCCCATGACGTGATCGGCAAGATTTTCGCCATCCTGTTCCCCATCACCGCCTTCGTCGCCCTGGGCTTCGAGCACTCCATCGCCAACATGTTCTTTATTCCCGTGGGCATGCTGGCGGCGGGCAACGACGCCTATGTGGCGGCGGCGGGCCTGACGGGGGGTGTGGGCGGCCTGACGTTCGCGGGTTTCATGGGCAACCTCGTGCCGGTGACACTCGGCAACATGGCCGGGGGCGGATTGTTCGTGGCCGGAACCTATTACCTGGTCTATTTACGGCCACATTC
Organism: uncultured Rhodospirillaceae bacterium; assembly: GCA_963972065.1. Lineage (GTDB taxonomy): Bacteria > Pseudomonadota > Alphaproteobacteria > Rhodospirillales > Casp-alpha2 > UBA1479. Next base: position 1,671 of record CAXAVJ010000120.1, on the reverse strand, counting down.
GTGACCGAGAAAGGTTGAATAGGCGGACAAAGTCCGTACCTTTCCCACACGCTGAAACAGCCGGCAACGAGGCCATGACCAAGCAACCCAACAAGACCGTTTCCCGCCTGCGCCTGGTGCGCCGCATCGCCATCGGCTTGGCGGTCGTCATCCTGATCGCCGTTGCCGCCGTGATCGCGCAACAGCGCCTGGCCGATTCACCCCGCACGGGCACCGCGCCTGAAGTGAAGATCGGCGGCCCCTTCACCCTGACCGACCACATGGGCCGCGCGGTGACGGAACAGGATTTCCGGGGCAAGGCCATGCTGATCTTTTTCGGCTACACCTATTGCCCCGACGTCTGCCCGACCTCGCTGACCGAAATTTCGGCGGCGATGGACAAGCTGGGCCCCCTGGCCGACAAGGTCGTGCCGATCCTGGTCTCCGTCGATCCGGAGCGCGACACGCCCGCGGTGCTGAAGGATTATGTCGCCCACTTCCATCCCAGCATCGTCGGCCTGACCGGCACCCCGGAGCAGATCAAGCAGACCGCCAAGGCCTACCGCGTCTATTACGCCAAGGTTACGGATAAGGATGGGGACAAGGACGCCTATCTGATGGACCATTCGTCGGTGATCTATCTGATGGGGCCGGACGGCAAGTTCCTGACCCATTTCAGCACCCAGACGGACGCCGAAACCATGGCGGCCAAGATCAAGTCCCTGCTGTGACCGGTGGGCTGCCGCCGGGAATCGTCATCGCCGCCCCGTCGTCGGGCAGCGGTAAGACGCTGTTGACCCTTGGCCTGCTGCGTCATTTCCGCGACGCGGGTGTTCCCGTGGCTTCGGCCAAGGTCGGCCCCGATTATATCGATCCCGCCTTTCATCGGGCTGCCGGCGGCCGGCCCTGCCCCAACCTGGACCTCTGGGCCATGCGGGACGGGACCTTGGCGTCCGTCCTGGCCTCATCCGCCCAAGGGACGGAATTGATCGTCTGCGAAGGGGTCATGGGCCTGTTCGACGGCGCCAAACTGGATGAAGGCTCGACCGCCGACGCGGCCCGCACCTTCGGCTGGCCGGTGATCCTGGTGGTCGACGCATCGGCCCAGGGGGCGTCGGCATCGGCCCTGGTCGGCGGCTTCGCCCGTCACCGCCCGGACGTCACCGTCGCCGGAGTGATATTCAACCGCACCGGCAGCGCCCGGCACGCGGATATCCTCACGGCCGCCATGGCCCAGGACCACCCGGACATTCCCGTGCTCGGCTGCCTGCCCCGACTGGTGGATCTGACCCTGCCCGAACGACATCTGGGTCTGGTCCAAGCGGGCGAACATGGCAACCTGGAGGCCTTCCTAAATGCCGCCGCCGAAGCCGTCGCCGCCCATATCGATACCGCGCGGCTGCGCGCCTTGGCCGGCGTGACGCGGACCGCCGATGCCGTCCATGAACCGCCGTTGTCGCCGTTGGGCCAGAAAATCGCGGTCGCCCGCGACCGGGCGTTTTCGTTCTGCTATCCGCATGTCCTGGACGGCTGGCGCCATGTCGGGGCCGAAATCACCTTCTTTTCGCCGCTCGCCGACGAGGCCCCGGCGGCCGACGCCGACGCGGTCTACCTGCCCGGCGGCTATCCGGAATTGCACGCGGAGCGTCTCGCCGGAAACACCCGCTTCCTGGCCGGGCTGCGCGGCGCGGC